>NZ_JANXWD010000030.1 GCF_025351295.1 Phenylobacterium sp. | reverse complement strand
GTCGAGGCGTCGCTGACCCGGATGGGGGTCGAACGCATTGACCTGTGGCAGATTCATCGCCCCGACAGCCTGGCCCATCCAGGCAAGGTCGCCGAGACGCTGAGCGGCCTGCGAAGGGCGGGCAAGATCGGCGAGATCGGGGTCTCCAACCACACCGCCGCCCAGACCGCGGCGTTGCAGGCGCACCTGGGGTTCCCCATTGCCTGCATCCAGATCGAGTTCTCGCCCCTGGCCATCGGCCCGCTCACGGACGGCACGCTGGACCAGGCGCTGGCCACCGGCATGGGAGTCCTGGCCTGGTCGCCCCTGGCTCAGGGCCGGTTGGGCGAGGGCGACCCGCGGCATGCCGCCACCGCCGCTGATCCCCGCGCCCAGGCGGTCCGCGAGGCCCTGGATTTTGTCGCCAAGGCCAACGGCGTCTCGCGCCCCGTGGCCGCCTACGCCTGGCTGCTGCGCCATCCCGCCCGGCCGATCCCCATCGTCGGCTCGCAGCAGACGGCGCGCATCGCCGAGGCCGCCCAGGCGCTGGCCGTCAGCTTCACCCGACCCGAATGGTACGCCGTCCTGACCGCCGCCCGAGGAGAGCCCCTGCCGTGACCGCCACGCCGTGCGAAGTCTCCTGGTTCTCCGCCCTCTGCGATGACGACTACGAGTTCCTGGGCGTGCCGGACCCCAAGCTGAAGTCGAGCTGGGAGCATTGCCGCGACATCGTCCTGCAGGCCGAGGCCGGGGGGTTCGACAACATCCTGCTGCCGTCCGGCTATGAGCTGGGCATCGACACCACCGCCTTCGCCGCCGCCGTCGCCCCGCTGCTGACGCGCCTGCGCCTGCTGATGGCGGTCCGCATCGGCGAGCTGTGGCCGCCGCAACTGGCGCGCCAGATCGCCACCATCGACCGCCTGCTGGGCGGCCGGCTGACCATCAACATCATCTCCTCCGACCTGCCGGGCGAGAAACTGGCCTCGGCCCCGCGCTATGCCCGCACGGTCGAGGCGATGAGCATCCTGAAGACCCTGCTCAGCGGCCGGCCGCTGGACCACGACGGCGAGTTCTGGAAGCTGAAGCTGGATCCGCCGCGGGTCGGCACGGTCTCGGGCAAGGCCCCGCTGCTCTACTTCGGCGGCCTGTCGGAGGATGCCCGCGAGGCCGCCGCCCAGGGTTGCGACGTATTCCTGATGTGGCCCGACAAGCGCGAGACCGTCGCCGCGATCATCGCCGACATGAAGCTGCGCGCCGCGCGGCATGGCCGCACCCTGAGGTTCGGCTACCGCGCCCACATGATCGTGCGCGACACCGAGGCCGAGGCGCGCACGGCGGCCGACCGCCTGCTTTCGAAACTGGATGCCGCGACCGGCGACGCGATCCGCGCCAAGTCGCTGGACTCCACCTCCGCCGGCGTCCAGGCGCAGACGGCGCTGCGCGAGGCTGCCGCGGACGACGGCTATGCCGAGCCCGGGCTGTGGACCGGGGTCGGCCGCGCGCGCTCCGGCTGCGGCGCGGCCATCGTCGGCGACCCGGACCAGGTGCTGGCGAAGCTCAACGACTACCGCGACATGGGCATCGAGGCCTTCATCCTGTCCGGCTACCCGCACGCCGCCGAGGCCGACCTGTTCGCCCGCCACGTGCTGCCGAACCTCGAGCACGGACCGCTGGTGTAGGGCCAGGCAGCATTCAGAGGCGTGTTGGGCGCGCGATCTCCCACTCCTGATCGTCAGGCGGGAACCGGTTGCGCCTCGATCGGCCGGATGGTCGGCAGCAGCAGCTGGATCCAGGCCAGCGCCAGCAGGTAGGACACCGCCGCGAACAGGAACAGCGGCAGGTAGCCCAGGCCCGCCGCCAGGACCAGGCCGGCGATCTTCAGGATCGCCATGCCGCCGATGTTGCCGCTGAACACCCCGAAGCTGGTCACCCGGCCGAGCCGCCCCTTGTCGGTGACGTCGGTGATCAGGGCGAAGAGGTTGGTCGAGAACCCCTGGTGGGCCGCCAGCACCAGCGCCAGGATCGCCGCGGCGGCCAACGGGCTGCCCGCCTGCAGGGCCAGCGGCAGGGGCAGGGCCAGCAGGCCGCTGATCAGCATCGCCGTCTTGCGCACCCGGTTGACCGGCACGCCGCGCCGCAGGAACCGCGTCGCCAGTCCGCCGCTGGTCAGCGCGCCCACAGCGGCGCCGGCATACGCCAGAGCCAACGGCGGGGCGATGGCCGCGCCGGTCAGGCCGAACTGGCGGTTCAGGAAGTCCGGCATCCAGAACAGCATCAGCCACCAGGTCGAATCGCTGAGCAGCTTGGCCACGGCGATCGCCCAGGCGCCGCGGTCACGCAGGATCGCCGGCGGGGGAACATCGGTGGCGGCGGCCGGCGGGGCGGCGTCCTCGAACCGGACCTTGCGGGTCGCCAGCGCCCAGGCCCCGGCCCACACCGCGCCGGCCACGCCGGCTAGCACGAAGGCGCCGCGCCAGCCGTAGGGCGAGGCGATCAGCGGGATGACGAACGGCGCGCAGATGGCGCCCAGGCTGGCGATGGCGTTCTGCAGGCCGAGGCCGGTGGACCGCATGTGCGGCGGAAAGATCGAGGCGATGGTCTTGATGCCGGTCGGCGTCACCGCCGCTTCCGTCGCGCCCAGGCCGATGCGGCACAAGGTGAACTGGACCAGCGAGTGGGCCCAGCCGTGGAAGATGGCCGCCACGCTCCAGGTGAAGACGCCGATCGGGTTGGCCCACTTGACGCCGAGCCGATCCACCAGCGGCCCGGCCGCCAGCAGCGCCACGGCGGTGGCGCCCTGGAACCAGGCGCCCAGGGTGCCGTAGTCGTCGTCCGACCAGCCCAGTTCGGCGGCGATGGTCGGCTTCAGCACGGAGATGATCTGGCGATCGACCAGGGCCAGGATTCCGGCCATCGCCAGCAGGGCGAACAGCAGCCAGCGCCGGGTCGTCGACAAGCCTGGTCCTCCCCATCGTCGCGGGTCGCGCCTGCGCCGTCTTCGCGACTTTTAGGCTTGCCCGAACCGCCAGTCTGGGAGAATGCTCACAATAAGTCAGCGCTGTCATAAGCTTTCTGGGAGGGGTTTTTGGCCGACGTGGTTCGCTACGGTCTGGTGGGCGCGGGGATGATGGGGATCGAGCACCTCAACAACCTCGCCGTGACGCCGGGCGCGGTGGTCACGGCCCTGGCCGACCCCGTGGAGACCTCGCTGGGGTGGGCGCGCCGGGCGCTGGCCGACCGCGCCGACCGGGCGGCGGCGTTCGCAGACAGCGCCGCCCTGGCCAGGAGCGGGCTGGTCGACGCGGTGATCGTCGCCAGCCCCAACAACACCCACCGCGGCGTGCTGGAACCGCTTTTCGACGCCGGGCTGCCGATCCTCTGCGAGAAGCCGCTGGCCACCACCCTGGACGACGCGCGCTGGGTGGTGGAGCGGGCCGCCAGGTCGGCGGCGCCGTTCTGGACGGCGATGGAATACCGCTACATGCCGCCGGCCGCGGATTTCATCGCGCAGGTGCATGGCGGGCGGGTCGGGACGCTTCGGATGCTGTCGATCCGCGAACACCGGTTTCCCTTCCTGCCGAAGGTCGGCGACTGGAACCGCTTCGCCAGCAACACCGGCGGCACGATGGTCGAAAAGTGCTGTCATTTCTTTGACTTGATGCGTCTGATCACGGCCTCCGAGGCGGTCCGCGTCTACTGCTCCGGGGCGATGGACGTGAACCATCTGGATGAGCGTTACGATGGCCGGACGCCGGACATCCTGGACAACAGCTACACCACCGTCGACTTCGCCAACGGCGTGCGCGCCATGCTGGATCTGTCGATGTTCGCCGAGGGCGCGGAGAACCAGGAGGAGATCACCGCGGTGGGCGACAAGGCCCGCCTGGATGTGCTGATCCCGGCCGGGGAGATCGTCTATTCGCCGCGGGTCGGGTTCCGCGGCGAGAAGCGGGTCGAGCGGTGGATCGTGCCGGTGGACGAGACCGCGCTGAAGGTCGGCACCCACCACGGCTCCACCTTCTACGAGCATCAGCGGTTCAATGCCGCGGTGCGCGGGCAGGGGCCTGTCGAGGTCACCGCCCGCGACGGGCTGATGGCGGTGGCCATCGGGACCGCGGCGGAGATCAGCGCTCGCGAGCGGCGCGTCGTCGAGATGACCGAGCTTGGATTCTGAAACAGAGGACGTGCGCCGAACACCTTGAATCGGCTGTCGATATGACAGCGCCAGACATTCCCGAAACCACAGACAAAAAGGAGCGGGGGGAAACATGAAAAAAGCCATTCTGATCGCGGGGGCCGGCATCGCGGCCCTGTTGGGCGCGCCCCAGGCCCTGGCGCAGGCCGCGGCCGCCGCAAGCGGCGACAGCAGCGTCGCCGAGATCGTCGTCACCGCGCAGAAGCGGGAGGAGCGGCTGCAGCAGGTGCCGGTCGCCGTCTCGGTGATCTCCGGCGACGCCATCGCCAACCGAGGCTCGGTGAGCCTGGAGAGCGCGCAGTACCTCGTGCCGACCCTGAACTTCCGCAAGTCGGGCACCAACATCAACCAGTCGCTGTTCCTGCGCGGGGTCGGCACCTCGACCTTCTCCATCGCCGGCGAACCGTCGATCTCCACGGTGGTCGACGGGGTGGTCTACAGCCGCGCCGGCGAGGCGTTCAGCGACCTGATCGACGTCGAGCGCATCGAGGTGCTGCGCGGTCCGCAGGGCACCCTGTTCGGCAAGAACACCTCGGCCGGGGTGATCAACATCATCACCAAGCGGCCGGGCGACAAATTCGGCGGCTTCCTGGACGGCGGCTTCTTCACCAACGGCGACGAGTACCGGCTGCGCGGCGCCGTCGACGTGCCGCTGGCGGCGAACGTGAAGAGCCGGGTGACCGCCTTCTATTCCAGCTACGACGGCAACATCCACAACCTCGCCCACGGCGGCGAGCGGGTGAACGGCTACGAGCACTATGGCGTCCGCGGCATCGTGGTCGCAGACCCGACGCCCGACCTGACGCTGACGATCATCGCCGACTATCGCAAGAGCGACGACGACTGCTGCGCCGAGCTGATCGGCACGCTGCCGACCAACCTGGCGGCCGGCGGCCTGCCGGTCCCGCGCGGCGACAAGACCCGCCAGGTCAACCAGGACCTGATCACCTCGGCCACCGAGAAGAGCGGCGGGATTTCGCTGCAGGCCGACTGGCAGGTGGCGGGCCAGACGGTCACCTACATCGGCGCCTACCGGAAGTACGACAACACCGAGGTCCGCGACGGCGACTGGCTGTCGCGCCCCTATGTGGGCCTCGGCCAGCTGCACGACCTGGGGCCGCAAACCAGCAACACCCTGACCCAGGAGCTGCGGCTCACCTCGCCGACCGGCCAGTTCTTCACCTATGTGGTCGGGGCCTACTATTCGCGGGCCCACACCGAGCGGACCTTCACCCGCAACGACATCGTCTGTTCGCTGTCCCCGGCGCCCACCGTGCTGACCCCCTGCACGACCGCTGGAACCGTGGTCACGACGCCGACCGGCACGGCGGACTTCGGGTCGACCTTCAAGAACCTGGCGCTGTTCGGGCAGGGCACGGCCAACCTTACCGACCGGCTGCGGCTGATCGGCGGCCTGCGCTACACCCACGACAAGCTGGACGTCTTCCACAGCCGCACGACCGTGCTGGCCGGGCCCGGCATCCAGCCCAGCTTCGGCCCGTTCGCCGCCTCGACCTCGCACGACAATGTCTCGGGCAAGGCCGGCGCGCAGTACGATCTCGCCCCGCAGACCACGGTCTACGCCACCTATGCGCGGGGCTATAAGGGCCCGGCCTACAACGTCTTCTACAACCTGACCGCCACCGGCACGAACGTCATCGCGGCCGAGACCGCCGACAGCTTCGAGGCGGGGATGAAGAACACCTTTCTGGACGGCCGGCTGATCCTGAACCTCGCCGCCTACTACGCGAAATACCACAACTTCCAGGCCAATAACCCGGACACGGTGGCTGGCGTGCTGGTCACCCGGTTCACCAACGCCGGGACGGTTTCCACCCGCGGCGGCGAGCTGGACCTGCTGTTCCGGCCGATGCGCGACCTGTCGGTGTCCGGCGGGCTGGCCTACACCGACGCCCACGTCGACCAGTTCAAGATCCCCACCAACGGCAACAACACCGGCGTCGTGCCCTCCGGCACCCGACTGGCCTATGCGCCGAAGTGGAAGGGGTCGCTGGCGGCCGACTACCGGATCCGCACCGGCAGCGCCTTCGACGTGGTCCTGGGCGCGCAGACCTCCTACCAGTCCAGCCAGATCAGCCAGCCGGACGCGGTGCTGGCCAACCGCATCGCCACCCGGATCCACGCCTATGGCCTGGTCGACCTGTCGGCCGGGATCGCCGACCCGGACGACCGCTACCGGGTAACTTTCCAGGTCAAGAACCTGTTCGACGAGAGCTTCGCCGCGGCGATCACCAGCGGCGGGCCGGGCGGCAGCTACCGCTACATCATCCCGCGCGAAGCCGACCGCTACTATGGCGTCACGGGACGATTCAACTTCTGAGGCCGCGCGATGGGCTCCCGGCGGCTAAGTCGCCGGGAGCGCCATCTTCACCGCCGTGCGGCGAAGGCCTAGGCTCGGCCGATGATCGACCTGCATTTCACGCCGACACCGAACGCCCAGAAGGTCAGCATCGCGCTGGAGGAGGTCGAGCTCCCCTACCGGCTGATCGGCTATGACATCTTCGAGGGCGACCAGCACACCGCGGAGTTCGGCAGGATCAACCCGAACCACAAACTGCCGGCTATCGTCGACCACGACCCGGCGTTCGGCGGCGGTCCGCACGCGGTGTTCGAGTCCGGCGCGATCCTGCAGTACATCGCCGAGAAGACCGGCCGGCTGCTGCCCAGGGACCCGCGCCAGCGCAGCGTCGCGATCCAGTGGCTGACCTGGCAGGTGGCGGGCCTGGGGCCCATGGGCGGGCAGGCGGCGCACTTCGTCCGCTATGCGCCGGTGACCCTCGACTACGCCGTCGAGCGCTACACCAAGGAGGTGGGGCGGTTGATGGAGGTGCTGGAGCGGCGGCTGGGGCAGGCCGAGTACCTGGCGGGCGACGAATATTCCATCGCCGACATCGCGATCTGGCCGGGCCGCGCGGCGGCGGGGACGATGAGCATCGACCTGCAGGCGCAGTATCCCAACATCTACCGATGGTTCGCGCAGATCGCCCAGCGCCCGGGCGTCATCCGCGGCCGCACGGCCGAGCGCGCCATCCCCGAGAAGTACCTGCAGAAGAAGGCCGCGCTCACCGAGGCGCAGCGCTCCAACATGTTCGGCGAGACGATGCTGGGTGCGGTGCGGCTCTAGGAACGGTCCGCCTTCAGGCGCGGTGCGGGAAGACCACCGCGACCTCGGCCCCGCGATAGGCGGTGCTGCCGAGCCGGGCGTGGCCGCCGAGCTGCGCCTTGGGGCCGGGGATCTCGGCGGCCTTCAGGCAGGGGTCGAACCGCATCGCGTAGAGGTCGCGCAGGATCGTCTCGTCGCCGAGGCGCTCGACCACCTCGCGGTAGGTCCGGGCGATCTCCGCGTTGAAGCTCTTGCGGGACGGGTGGGCAAGGACGATGGCGTGCTTCATGGGGTTCCTCGCAGATCGCGGTCCTCGGGTCGAAGGCGGCCCGGGCGTCCGGCCTTCAGCCGGCGGACGGCCCAGGGCGTCAGCCCCATGGCCAGCAGACCCAGCGGCATCAGGCCGCCGTGAATGAGGTCGTAGTCGGCGAGGATGCGCGCCCAGCCGAGCCCGGTCAGGCGGCCGAGCGCAAGCTCGAACGCGAAGGTCAGGGCGACCCACAGCGCGCCCATGGCCAGGGCGCCACGCGCGGTGCGGATGCGGATCCAGTCCAGGAAGAACCAGGTGATCACGAAGATCATCACGGCGCCGACCACGACCGAGCCCTGGCGGAGCGCGAAGTCGATATCCGGATTCAACACCACGCGGCGGAGCGCGCCGTTCAGGCTCTCGCTGGCGATGACCGCCAGCCAGACGATCAGGGCGCGCAGGAGGACGGAAAGGCTGAACGCGGGCATGGCGGGTCTCAGTGCGCCGTATAGCCGCCGTCGATCACCAGCTCGGCGCCGGTGACGAACTTGGCTTCGTCGGACGCTAGGTAGACGCAGCCCCAGGCGACGTCGTCCGGCTCGCCCACATGGCCCAGCGGGTGCAGCGCGTCCAGGTCGACCCGGGCGACCGCCGCGTCCGCCTGGTCCTGCACGAAGGCCTCGACCATCGGCGTCCAGATGAACCCGGGGTGGATGGAGTTCACCCGGATCCGGTCGGGGGCGTAGAGCAGGGCGTCGGTCTTGGTCATCAGCCGCACCGCGCCCTTGGAGGCATGGTAGGCCGGGATGTCAGCGGCGCCGACCAGGCCGTAGATGGAGCTGAGGTTGATGATGCTCCCGCCGCCGGCGCGCCGCAGGTGGGCAATGGCGTGCTTGGTGCAGAAGAACACGCCCTTGACGTTGATCCCCTGCACATAGTCCCACTCCGCCTCGGTGATCTGGTCGGTGGGCTTGTTGGCGCCGCAGACGCCGGCGTTGTTCACCAGGATGTCGATGCGGCCGAAACGCTGGCCGACCTGGGTCAGCACCCGTTCGACCTCGGTCTCCTTGGAGACATCTAGGGGCCAGCTGCAAGTCTCGAAGCCCTGACCATTGAGCTCGTCGGCGAAGGCCCCCGCCTCGATGGCGAGGATGTCGGTGATGGCGACCGTCGCCCCTTCCTGGGCCATGCGCACGGCAGTGGCGCGTCCAAGGCCGAGCGCGCTACCGGTGATGACAGCGACCTTTCCATTGAGGCGGTTCATTCGGGCTCTCCTCCGTCGATGCCAGGGAGACTAGGCTCCGGCCGCGGCGGCGCATTGCGCAGGATCAACCTGGGACTGGCGGTCGACCCCGAGGCTTGGCGGCCGGTTCTGGCAGACCGCCTGCGCGTCGCGCCAGGGCGAACGCGGTGAGCCCCGCCAGAGCGAAGCCCACCGCGCCGTAACACCAGCCACAATGGGGGGCGTGGCCGATGCCGCAGACGACGCCGCGCAGGGCGGCGTCGTCCCGGCCCAGGCTTGCCGCAAGGGCCGCCGACGCCAGGAGGATACATCCGAGGAGATCGGTGGCCAGGCGTTCGACGGCCGCTTCGGGGGGGCTTGGCGGCCGGCGCATGGACGATCTCCTCGGACGCGGCGGTGTCGCATCGGTTCACCCGCCTGTCCTTGAGCGAGATCAAGGCTCGCCGGCGGGAGACGCGGCATGAAGGCCGCCGTCTCTCAGAGGGACTGGGGATTCATGACCGAAGCCATCGCACGCGACGACACGCCGCTCGACGTCGTCGCGCTCTACATCTTCATCGGGGTGAGCGCCTTCCTGGCGGTGTTGGCCACGGCCTTCACCCAGGATCCGCTGTTCCGGTTCCATGGCTACATACTGACGGCCGCCTTCGTCCTCGGCTTCTGCGTGCTGAGCCTGCGGATCGGCTCCGGCAAGCTCCGTTCCGACCCTGGCCGCTACTCGGACGGGGTGATCCGCGCCGGCGTCATCGCCACCATGTTCTGGGCGATCGCCGGACTGTGCGCGGGGGCGCTGATCGCCTCGCAGCTGAGCTGGCCCAGGATCTTTTACTTCCCCGATCTGCCCTGGCTGAATTTCGGCCGCCTGCGGCCGCTGCACACCTCGGCGGTGATCTTCGCGTTCGGCGGCAACGCCCTGATGTCGACCTCCTTCTATGTGGTCCAGCGCACCTGCAAGGCCCGGCTGGCCGGCGGCGTGTGGCCCTGGTTCGTGTTCTGGGGCTACCAGCTGTTCATCGTCCTGGCCGCCACCGGCTACCTGGCGGGGATCACCCAGAGCCGCGAATACGCCGAGCCCGAGTGGTACATCGACATCTGGCTCACCGTCGTCTGGGTCGCCTACCTGCTGGTGTTCCTGGGGACGATCTGGAAGCGCAAGGAGCCGCACATCTATGTGGCCAACTGGTTCTACCTGGCCTTCATCGTCACCATCGCGATCCTGCACCTGATCAATAACGCGGCCGTCCCCATCGGCCTGCTGGAGACCAAGAGCTATTCCGCCTTCGCCGGCGTCCAGGATGCCCTGGTGCAGTGGTGGTACGGCCACAACGCGGTCGGCTTTTTCCTGACCGCCGGCTTCCTCGGCATGATGTACTATTTCGTGCCCAAGCGGGTGAACCGGCCGGTCTATTCGTACCGGCTGTCGATCGTCCACTTCTGGTCGCTGATCTTCATCTACATCTGGGCCGGCCCGCACCACCTGCACTACACGGCCCTGCCGCAGTGGACCCAGACCCTGGGCATGACCTTCTCGATCATGCTGTGGATGCCGTCCTGGGGCGGCATGATCAACGGCCTGATGACGCTCTCGGGCGCCTGGGACAAGCTGCGCACCGACCCGGTGGTCCGGATGATGGTGGTGGCCATCGCCTTCTACGGCATGGCCACCTTCGAAGGCCCGCTGATGTCGATCCGCGCGGTCAATGCGCTCAGCCACTACACCGACTGGACCATCGGCCACGTGCATTCCGGCGCGCTGGGCTGGGTCGGCTTTATCAGCTTCGGGGCCGTCTACTGCATGGTCCCGTGGCTGTGGAAGAAGGACCGGCTCTACTCCGACAAGCTGGTCGAGTGGCACTTCTGGATCGCGACCACCGGCATCGTTCTCTACATCGCCGCGATGTGGGTCTCCGGGATCATGGAGGGCCTGATGTGGCGCGAGTACACGCCGCAAGGCTACCTCGCGAACTCCTTCGTCGAGACCGTTTCGGCCAAGCACGTCGAGAACGTCATCCGCACCGTGGGCGGGCTCATGTACCTCTCGGGCGCGCTGATCATGGTCTACAACCTGTGGCGAACGACCCGCCTGCCCAGCGTCGCCCGGACGCCGGAACGCCTCGTCCCGCCGCCGGGCGCCGCCCTGCTGGCGGCTGAGTAGGGGCGCCGCACATGTGGAAGCATCACGCCAAGTTCGAGCGGCATTCGCTCGTCCTGCTGATCGGCATCATCCTGGTGGTGTCGATCGGCGGCCTCGTCGAGATCAGCCCGCTGTTCTACCTGGAGAGCACCATCGAGAAGGTGGACGGGATCCGTCCCTACACGCCGCTCGAACAGGCGGGCCGCGACATCTACGTCCGCGAGGGCTGCTACGGCTGCCACTCGCAGATGATCCGCCCGCTACGCGACGAGGTGGAGCGCTACGGCCACTACAGCCTGGCCGCGGAGAGCATGTACGACCACCCGTTCCAGTGGGGGTCGAAGCGCACCGGGCCGGACCTGGCCCGGGTCGGCGGCAAGTACTCCGACGGCTGGCACCGCGACCACCTGACGGATCCGCGCTCGGTGGTGCCGGAATCCAACATGCCGCCGTACCGGTTCCTGGCGGAGACCGACCTGGACTATCGCAATATCGAGCAGCGCCTGGCCGCCCTGAAGACCGTTGGCGTCCCCTACACGAAGGCCGAAATCGCCAACGCCAGGGCCGATCTGGAAGGTCAGGTCGATCCGTTCGCCGGCGAGAAATCGGGCCTCAAGACGCGCTACGGCGCCAAGGTCGCCCAGCGCGACTTCGATGGCGACCCTCAGAAACTGTCGGAGATGGACGCCCTGATCGCCTACCTCCAGGTGCTGGGGACCATGGTCGATTTCCGAACCTACAAGGCGGAAGATCCGGAGAACCTGCGATGAGCGGCCTGACCTACGAGTCCGTGGCCCGCTTCGCCCAGCAGGCCGGCACGGTGTTCTTCGGCCTTATGTTCCTGGGCGGCCTGATCTACGCGCTCTGGCCGCGCCACAAGCAGGCGTTCCAGCGCCTCGCCCTGCTCCCGCTTGAAGACGACGAGGCGCCCCATGCCTGAGCGCGAACATGACGACCACTCCGGCGTGGAGACCACCGGCCACGAGTGGGACGGGATCAAGGAGCTCGACACCCCGCTGCCGCGGTGGTGGCTGTGGACCTGGTACGCCTGCATCGCCTGGGCCGTGGTCTACTGGGTGCTGATGCCGGCCTGGCCCGGGATCAGCGGCTACACCCATGGCCTGCTGGGCAAGTCCGACCGGGCCGCGGTGAGCGTTGAGCTGGCGAAGCTGAACGCCGTGCGCGGCGCCGGTCTGGTGAAATTGCGCGGGGCCAGCCTCGAACAGATCGAGGCGGACCCGGGCCTGCAGACCTATGCGCTGCAGGTCGGCCAGTCGGTGTTCGGCGACAACTGCGCCACCTGCCACGGCGCGGGCGGCGGCGGCGGCAAGGGGTATCCCAACCTGCGCGACGACGTCTGGCTGTGGGGCGGGTCGCCGGAGGATATCCAGCACACCATCACCGTCGGGGTCCGGTCGGGTCATCCTCACGCCCGGGGCGAGGCCATGATGCCCGCCTTCGGCCGCGACCAGATGCTGACCTCGGCGCAGATCGGCGATCTGACCGAGTATGTGGTGGCGCTGTCGCATCGCCGGGCCGACCCGGCGGCCGTGACACGGGCGCGCCAGACCTTCGCGGATCAGTGCGCGGCCTGCCATGGCCCGGCCGGGACCGGCGACGTCAAGCGCGGCATCCCCAACCTGACCGACGCGGACTGGCTGTACGGATCCGACCGCGAGGCGATCCGCGGCCAGATCTTCAACGGCCGCAACGGGGTGATGCCGACCTGGGAGGCGCGGTTCTCGCCGGAGACGATCAAGGCGCTGGCGGTCTATGTCCATGCCAACGCCGCCGGTGACGCGACGGCGCGGCCGCCCGCCCCGGCGGTCGCCGGGCGATGACTGTCGTCATCGGCAAGGCGTCGCGCCCCGCCTCGGCGGCCCAGCGGGCGAAGGCGCGCGGCGACGCCGGCGGCGGGCTCTACAAGCCACGCACGCCGATCTACCCGAAGCTCGTGCACGGGCGCTGGCGGGCGATCAAGTGGGCGCTGCTGATCGCCACCCTGGCCATCTACTACATCACCCCCTGGCTGCGCTGGGACCGCCCCGGCGCCTTGCCGGACCAGGCGGTCCTGGTCGATTTCGCTGGGCGCAGGTTCTACTTCCTGAACATCCAGCTCTGGCCGCAGGAGGTGTTCTTCTTCACCGGCCTGCTGGTGATGGGCGCGCTGGCGCTGTTCCTGGTGACGGCGCTGTTCGGGCGCCTGTGGTGCGGCTACACGTGTCCGCAGACGGTCTGGACCGACCTGTTCATCTACGTCGAGCGCGCCTTCGAGGGCGACCGCAACGCGCGCATGCGCCTGGACGCAGCGCCCTGGTCGTTCGACAAGCTCTGGCGCAAGGGCGGCAAGCACCTGACCTGGCTGGCGGTGGCGTTCGGCACCGGCGGCGCCTGGATCTTCTATTTCCGCGATGCGCCAACCCTGTTGCGGGAATTCTGGACCGGCCAGGCGCCGATCACCTCCTATGCGTCTTGCGCGATCCTGACGGCCACCACCTACCTGTTCGCGGGCCATATGCGTGAACAGGTCTGCACCTACATGTGCCCCTGGCCGCGCATCCAGGGCGCGATGATCGACGAGCACTCGCTGCAGGTCACTTATTGCCTCGACCGTGGCGAGCCGCGCGCCCCGCACAAGAAGGCCGACAGCTGGGAGGGCCGCGGCGACTGCATCGACTGCCAAGCCTGCGTCGTCGTCTGCCCCATGGGCATCGATATCCGCAACGGATCGCAGCTGGAGTGCATCAACTGCGGTCTCTGCATCGACGCCTGCGACGAGATCATGGATCGGGTCGGCCGGCCGCGGGGCCTGATCGCCTACGACACCGACTTCGCGGTCGTCGAGCGCAGCGCCGGGCGGCCGGCGCGCTACAAGCCGGTGCGGTCGCGGACGCTCTACTACGCCATCGCGCTGACGGCGGTCGCCGGGCTGATGGCCTGGGGCTTGGCGGCGCGCTCGATCCTCGACCTGCATGCGCTGCGCGACCGCAACCCGACCTTCGTGCAGCTTCACGACGGGGCGATCCGCAACGGCTACACCCTGAAGATCGCCAACCGCAGCTTCACGCCGGTTCCGGTGGAGGTCCGCTTCTCGGGCGTCGCCGGCGCAACCGTCAGCAGCCCGGGCGAGCCCGCCGGGGCGGTCCTGCGGATCGTCGCGGCGCCGAACGAGGTCCGCGCGCTGCGGGTCTTCGTCACGGTTCCGCCAGCCGGCCTGGCCGCAACCAGCGTGCCGGCCAGCTTCGAGGCGCGCGCCGGCCGGGTCGTCGCGCGCACCGCCACCGTCTTCCTTTCGGGCGCCGCGAACCCCTCATGACCCAGGCCGACACCCCACCGCACACGGACTTCCGGATCACTGGCTGGCACGCCCTGGCCTATATCGTCGCCTTCTTTGCTGTGGTGATCGGGGTCGATGTCAGCTTCGCGGTGATCGCCTACCGCACCCATCCCGGCGAGGTGTCGGTCACCCCCTACGAGGACGGCCTGCTCTACGACCGGCAGATCGCCCAGATGCGGGCGCAGGAACGTCTCGGCTGGGAGGCCGGCGCGCAGGCGCGGCCCCACGGCGTGCGGGTGCTGGTGCGCGACCGTGCGGGCCGGCCGCTGCCGGGCCTGGCGATCGTCGGCAAGCTCGAGCGGCCCGCCACCGAGACCGGCCGGCTGACCCCGCGGTTCGTGGAGACCGCGCCTGGCCGCTACGACGCCGTCCTGGCCGGGGTCTCCGGCGCCTGGGACCTCACCGCGCAGGCCCGTGACCGCTCCGGCCATGCCTTCCAGCTGGAGCGTCGGCTGACATGGCCCTGACCTACGACCCCGCCCGCGCCGACCTTAGCGCCTTCCTGCGGCGCCGCGACGACGGCCGCGAAAGCCTCGACCTGCTGGTGCCGGACGCGCGCTGCGCGGGCTGCCTGTCGAAGATCGAGCGCACCGTGCTGGCCCTGCCCGGGGTCGCCGCGGCGCGGCTCAACCTGACGCAGAAGCGGCTCACGGTGGAGTTCGGGATGGGGATGGGCGACGCGGGGGCCGTGGTCACGGCGCTGCGGCGCCTGGGCTATCCGGCAAGCCCGTATGATCCCGGCCGGGCGCAGGTCGCCTATGACCGCGAGGGGCGTCAGCTCGTCCTCGCCCTGGCCGTGGCCGGCTTTGGCGTGATGAACACCATGATGTTCTCGGTTCCGCTCTGGGCCGGGCTGTTCGGCCAGGAACTCGGGCCTGCCACCCGCACCCTGATGATGTGGTTCTCCGGCCTGGTCGGCGCGCCCTGCGCCCTCTATGCCGGCCAGCCGTTCTTCCGCTCGGCCTGGCGTTCCCTCAAGGCGCGCCGCGCCAACATGGACGTGCCGATCTCCATCGGCGTGATCCTGACCCTGGCGATCAGCTTCTCCGAGACCCTGCTGGGCGGCCGGGACGCCTATTTCGACGCCGCCGTCTCGCTGCTGTTCCTGCTGCTGGTCGGCCGCTGGCTCGAGCATCGCCTGCGCGCGCGGGCCTCCAGCGCGGCCGCCGACCTGCTGGCCCTGCAGGCCCCGACCGCCACCGTCTTCGGGCCCGACGACGCCCTGGTCGCCAGACCCCTGGCCGAGGTGCGGCCGGGGGACCGGCTGCTGGTGCGGCCGGGTGAACGCGTGCCGGTGGACAGCCGCATCCTGTCCGGGCGCTCCGAGCTCGACAACAGCCTGCTGACCGGCGAGACGGCCCCGGCGCCCGTCGCCATCGGGGACGAGTGCCGCGCCGGCGCGCTGAACCTCTCCGGCGCCCTGCGCCTGGTCGCCAACGCCCGGTCGGAGGAGTCCGCCGTGGCCGCCATCGCGCGGCTGGTGGAGGCCGGCGCCCAGTCGAAATCGCGCTACGTCCGGCTCGCCGACAAGGCCGCCGCCATCTATGTTCCGGTGGTTCATACCGTCGCGCTGCTGACCTTCGCCGGCGGCTGGGCGCTTGGCCTCGGCCCGCGCGAAGCTCTGATCCGCGCCGTGGCCGTGCTCATCGTCACCTGTCCCTGCGCCCTGGGCCTGGCCGTCCCGGCGGTGCAGATCACTGCCTCGGCGCGGCTGTTCCGCCGCGGCGTGCTGGTGAAATCCGGCGCGGCGCTGGAACGGCTGGCCGAGGTCGACCATGTGGTGTTCGACAAGACCGGCATCCTCACCGAGGGCCGGCCCAGCCTGCTCGATCCGATGCCGCGCACCCTGGCGATGGCCGCGCCGCTCGCTCGCGCGTCCCGCCACCCCTTGGCCCGGGCCCTGGCGGAGGCGGCCGGAGCGGGGCCTCTGGCGCTGGAGGTGACCGAGCGGGCCGGCCAGGGCGTGGAGGGGACCATCGACGGACGGCGGGCGCGCCTGGGGCGGGCCGGCTTCCTTGGCCTCGCAGGGGCCGGCTGCGAGACCGAACTCTGGTTCGGGTTCGACGGCGACACCAGGATCCGCTTCCGCTTCGCCGACCGCCTGCGACCGGACGCGCACGAGACGCTGGCGGCACTGGCGGCGCGGGGCCTGTCGGTCGAGATCCTCTCCGGAGACGTGGCCGCCGCCGTCGAACGGGTGGCGGACACCCTGCAGGTCGCGACCTGGCGCGGTGGCTGCACCCCGCAGGACAAGGCCGCGCGAATCGACGCCCTGACCCGTGAGGGCCGCAAGGTGCTGATGGTGGGCGACGGTCTCAACGATGCGGCCGCGCTGGCCAGGGCCCACGCCGCCATGGCGCCGGGGAGCGCACTGGAAGCCAGTCAGAACGCCGCCGACCTGGTCTTTTCCGGCGAGCGGCTGGGGGCGGTGACAGCCGCCTTCGACGTGGCCAGGAGCGCGCACCGCCGCGCGCTGGAGAACTTCGGGTTCGCGGCGCTCTACAACAGCCTGGCCGCCCCCGCGGCCGTGCTGGGCCTGGTGAACCCCTTCGTGGCCGCCCTGGCGATGTCGAGCTCGTCGTTGCTGGTCACGCTCAACGCCCTGCGCACCGGCGCGCGCCGATGAACATCGTGATGTTCCTCGCGCCGTTATCGCTCGGCCTCGGCCTGCTGGCGGTTGGCGCGTTCTGGTGGAGCCTGCGGGCGGGCCAGTACGAGGACCCGGCGGGGGACGCCGCGCGCATCCTGGTCGACGATCCCGAGGACCGGCCGGCCGATTGATCTGGATCAGCCGTCCGAGGCCGGCTCAGCGCCGAGCAGGTCCTGGATCGCCGAGATCAAGGTCTCTCCCATCAGCGGCTTCTCGAGGATCGGCGCGCCGGCGCGGGCGGCGGCTTCGCGGAAGGGCGCGCTGGGGTGGCTGGTCACGAGGATGGCCGGCAGGTCGATCGCGCGGGCGCGCAGCTGGCGAAGGGTGTCGAGGCCCGAGACCCCGGGCAGGCGCTCGTCGAGCACCAGGCAGCCGAGCGCCTCGGGTAGGTCGCTCCGGAGCAGGGCCTCGCCGGACTCGAAGGTCTCGACGACGAAGCCTTCCAGGTCGAGGGCGAACGCCAGCGCCCGGCGCACGCCCGGATCGTCATCGACGACGAAGACGACAGGTCGAGGGAGACCGTGCTGATCCATGCCGAGGGTGTCTCACGCGCGGCGCGCGGGGACCTTGATCTCGCGCAAGCGCCTCAGAAGCCGGCGAGCAGGGCGATCCGGACCAGCTCGGAGAGGCCATTGGCGTGGGTCTTGGTCATCACGTTGGCGCGGTAGACCTCGACCGTGCGGGGGCTGATGCCGAGCTCGAAGGCGATCACCTTGTTCATCTTGCCGGCGAGCACGCCGCGCAGGACGTCCTTCTCGCGGCCCGACAGGGTCGCCAGCATCTGCTCGAATCGACGCCGCTCCTCGGCCTGGGCGTCGCTTTCGACCCGGCTGTCCAGCGCGCGGCGGATGGAGCCCAGCAGGACCTCGTCCTCGAAGGGCTTCTCGGTGAAATCGACGACGCCGGCGCGCATGGCCTCGACCGCCAGGGGCACGTCCCCGTGCCCGGTGATGACGATCACCGGCAAGGGGCTCCCGCGCTCCCTGAGCCGGCGGACCAGGTCCAGGCCGCTGACCTCCGGCATGCGCACGTCGGTGACCACGCACCCGCCGGTCAGCCCGCCGGCGATCGCCAGGAACTCCTGGGCCGAGCCATAGGCCCGCGCCGGGAGATGGTTCATCTCCAGCAGGAAGGCGAGCGAGACGCGGACCGCCTCGTCGTCGTCGATCAGATGGACGATCGGCTCACTCATCTTTCGCGAACTCCTCCGCCCCGACGCCGGGCAGGGTGAAGCGGAAGATCGCGCCCCCCTGCGGATTGGGGTCGACCCAGATCCGGCCGCCGTGCGCCTCGACGATGGTCCGGGAAATGGAGAGGCCGATCCCCATCCCTTGCGCCTTGGTGGTCATGAACGGCTGGAACAGCTGTTCGGCGGCCTTCGGGCTGACGCCGTGGCCGGTATCGCTGACATAGATCTCGACCATGTCGTCCGGCGCCGGCCGGGCGCCGACGAAGAGCTCCTTCTTCGGCGTGTCCTCCATGGCCTCGATGGCGTTGCGGATCAGGTTGAGCGCGACCTGCTGCACCTGCACCTTGTCCGCCAGCACCAGGTTCACCCGCGGGTCGATCTGATAGCGCAGGCGCACGCTGCGCTCCCGGGCGCCGACCATGGCCAGGGCTCCGGCTTCTTCCAGCAGCTGCGGCAGGCTTTCGATCCGCCGGTCGGCCTCGCCCTTCGAGACGAAATCCCGCAGCCGGCGGATGATCTGGCCGGCGCGCAACGCCTGGTCCGCGCCCTGGGAGATCATGTCGGCGAGGCGCGGTTCGTCGAGCGGCTTGCGGGTCAGCAGGATCAGGCAGCCCTTCATGAAATTGGCGGCGGCGGTGAGCGGCTGGTTGAGTTCATGGGCCAGCGCCGAGGCCATCTCGCCCAGGGCGGTGAGCCGCGAGACATGCACCAGCTCGCCCTGCACGTCCTGCAGGCGCCGTTCGGCGGCCTGGCGCTCGGTCAGGTCGCGCACGAAGCCGGTGAAGAACCGCTGCTGGCCGGAGATCATCTCCCCCACCGACAGCTCCATTGGAAAGGTCGAGCCGTCCTTGCGCTCCCCCACGACCACCCGGCCGATGCCGATAATCCGTCGCTCGCCGGTGGTCATGTAGCGCAGGAGATAGCCGTCGTGCTGGGTCCGGTAGGGCTCGGGCATCAGGATGTCGACGTTGCTGCCGACCAGCTCGGCGGCGGTCCAGCCGAACTGCCGCTCTGCGGCGCTGGAAAACGACCGCATGATCCCGTGCTCGTCGATCACGATCATCGCGTCCGGAACGGTGTCGAGGATCGACTGCAGGTGGGCCTCGCGGGCCTGCAGGTCGGCGACGACCCGCCGGATCGCGCCGGCGTTGCGATGCATGCGCGAGCCGACGAGGCCGGTCGCGATGGTCAGCGCCACGAAGACCGCGCCCCGCACGGCCACCTCCGGGTTCTCGGTCGTCCCCGATCCGATGAAGGCCAGGCTGAGCGCGACCGACAACCCCCCGGCCAGCAGCGTGGGTCCGAACCCGCCGGCCGCCGCGCTGGCCAGGAGCGCCGGTACGAACAGCAGGAACACCAGGTCGCCGTCGTGGAAGTCGTGCACCAGCAGCAGGCTCAGCGCCGCGCAGGCCGCCGTCGCGCCCACGGCCACGGCGTAACCGGTGAGCCCGCCGAAGCGGGTCCGCCGGGTCGCGAGAGGTGGCGCGGAATCCATCGGCGAAGCGCTAGGTCCGGTGTGGGGCTGCGCCAAGACGGCGTTCTGTCCCAATTAGCCTGGATTGCGCCGTCGCGGGGCGCCGATCGCGCCGGGACTGCCCGTTCGGCTCAGTTGCCGTTCAGGCTGTCGAAATAGGCGATCAGGTCCTCGGCCTCGGCGGCCGTGAACGAGATCGCCGGCATGCGGTCGAAGCCGTGGGCGGAGACCTCGCTGAACCGATGCTCGAGCTGCAGGGGGTTGTAGCGCCGTGAGAGCCTGTAGAAGGCCGGCCCCCCCTGGGGGCCGCCGTCGTCGAGACCCACCGCGTGGCAACCCGAGCAGCGCTGGACCGCGAAGTTGTGGCCGCGCGTCTGCGCGGGGTCGAGGGTCGGCAGCGGCGGTACGCCGGACCCGTCGGCGGTCCGCGGCGCGACGGGCGCCGCGGGCGGCGATGTGGAGGCGCAGGCCGCCAGCAGCATGGCCAGGCCGAGCATAGGGACCAGGGTGCGCATGGCGGCCGCTAACGCTCGATCGGCGGCGGCCGCGGGCCGCGCGGCAGACCGTTGTAGATCGCGGCTAGCAGGCAACCGACCAGGAACCCGGACACCGTGGTGAAGGCCACGGTGACCAGAATGTCCCAGGCGTCCAGGCCGCCAAACGCGAACGCCGGGCCGAGTGCGCGTCCGGCCTCGGGGCCCAGAAGCCAGCCGACCGCGCCGACCGCCACCAGGGCGGCGCCGGCCAGATGGACGGCGGCGAGCGTGAGGCCGAGGGCCAGCCCCAGGCGAAGGGGTTCGATACGCAGCATGGGGACCTTCCGGAGCGCGTGGCCGTCGCCGGCCCCGCGATGGGGGATCAGTGGCTCAAAAGGACGAAGCAGTCGGGGCGGTTGAGGAAGTCGTCGGTGACCCCGCCGAACGCCCACTCCCGCATCCGGGTGTGACCATAGGCGCCGGCCACGATCAGGTCGGCGCCGTTGGCGTGGGCGACCCGCTCGATCTCCGCCGTCACCCCGTCGTGGTCGATGATGCTGACCAGCGGGCGGGCTTCGACCCCGTGACGCTTGAGGTTGCCGACCACGTCGTCGATCTCGTTGGCGGCGGCTTGCCTGGCGTCTTCCGCGACCACCGACAGGACGATCACGTCTTGCGCGCGCTGCAGGAACGGCAGGGCGTCGGTGAGCGCGCGGCGGCCTTCGCGGGTGTCCTTCCAGGCGACCACGACCGACATGCCGTGCAGGTGGGTGCGCCCCTCGGGCACGATCAGCACGGGCCGGCCAGCGGTCATCACGGCTTCGGCGGGGTCGACCGAGCGGGTGGGGCCCAGGGCGCCCCGCGGGCTGACGACAACCAGGTCGGCGGCGCGGGCGGCCAGGACCAGCGCGTGGTGCGGGTAGTCCTGCACGGCGCGCCACTCGAGGTCGGCGCCGGCCGCGTCGCGGCGGAAGCTGACCTCGGCGTCGGAGAGCTCCTTGGTGATCTGCTCCTGCACGAACCCGATCCATTCGCCGGCGGCATAGCTGGTGAACGGGCCGGACATCAGCGCGGGGTCGAAGGTCTCGGCGCCCAGGCCGATCAGGTGGGCGCCCAGGTCGCGGGCCAGGTGGGCGGCGACCTCGACACGGTGGGCGGAATACTGGGCCGGCTCGGCGTGGACCAGGATGGTCGCGTAGGTGTTCGGTCTGACGACCACGGTTTCCGCGGGGCGGTCGAGGGTGCGGTGCATGTCGGTCTCCAGGACGGGGTTGGCCAAGGTGGGTTAGGCGGCGAGCGCTTCGAGGGCGGTCCACTTGCGGATCTGGAAGCGGCGCGAGGACGGGAAGTCGACGATCGCCTCGCCCTGCAGTTGGGTGAGCATGCGTGAGACGGTCTCGATGGTGAGGCCAAGGTAGTCGGCCATGTCCTGACGGCCCATGGCGAGGTCGGCGTGATCGTCGGGGCCGCGCTGGGCGATCGACATCAGGAAGCTCGCGACGCGCTCGCGGGCGCTCTTGCGGCCCAGCATGACCACGTGATCCTGCAGGCGTTCCATCTCCAGGCGCTGGGCCTCGAGGATGGCCCGGTCGAGCGCGGCGTCGCCGGCGATGGCGCGCACGGCGCTGCGGCGGACCACCATGATCTCGCATTCGGCCAGGGCCTCGGCGGCGAAGCGGTGATCGGGGCCGGGCTCCAGGCCGAACAGGTCGCCGACGTAGTAGAAGTCGCCCACCTGGCGGCGGCCATCCGCGGTCAGGCGACTGGTGCGGACGACGCCCCGCGCCACCTGGTAGAGCAGCTCGACCTCGTCGTCCTGGGCGTAGATCTCCTCGTTGCGGGCGTAGGTCATCCGCACACCGTGCCGCTCGAAGGCATCGGTCAGCGCGGAGGCCGGGCGGGCCGTGCGGGCGTCGGTCAGAGGGTAGGCGAGGGTCATCGCGGGCTCCATTCGATGGCCCAAGAGCTAGGCCCCCGCCCCGCCGCCGGACATCTGGGAACGTCCCCTAAGTACCAGCACGGAGGCGGCGGAGGCGGCCGTTTGATCCGGGTCAAGGCGCGGCCCGGGCCTCGCCGCAATGTGACGGTCCCGCTTCGGGGATCCAGGAGACCGGCCATGTCGCTATTCGGACGAGACCACGTGAAGCACGAGCTCGACGAGACGCTCGACGATGTCGCTAAGACCCTGCGCCAGACCGCCGACGGGCTGAGCGACGACGCCGAGAAGGCCATCGTCCAGGCCACCCAGGCGCTGCGCCAGGCGGGGCAGGCGCTGGCCGAGCGGGCTCCCCCTGAGACCAGACACCTGGCTCAGAGGGCGCTCGACGAGGCCAAGGCCCACCCGGTCGCCACCGCCGCCGCGGCCCTCTCGGCGACCGCCGCCCTGGTCACCATCCTGGGCCTTGGCCTGCGCAGGGCCGAGTAGGCCCGGCCCGCCGTAATCCGACCAACGACAGGAGCGCGAAATGCTGTTCGGCCTGATAGCGCTGACGCTGGTCACCGCCCTGCCGCCCGCGGCGCTCTCTCATCCGGCGTTCTTCGATGCGGCGCGGCTACAGGCGCTGTGCGTCGCCGACGGGCCCGACGCGGCCTCGGCCCACGCGCTGTGCCTGGGCTACGTCGCCGGCGCGGTGGACCAGCTCCTGACGCGGCAGGCGCGTCGCGGCCGCAGCACCGTCTGCGTTCCCGCCGACCTGACCCCGAAGGCGGCGCTGCAGGCGGTGCAGCGGCATGCGCGGTTCGCCAGCACGGCCCATGGTGTGGGGGCGGCCGACTTCGTCCGGTTTGCGATGGAGCAGGCCTATCCCTGTAGCGGCGAAAGCAGCCGGCGCTGAGGCGGCTGCCGGTCAGGTGAGCGTTTCGAAGCCGTCGCGCGGGTCCGGATGGCCGAGGATGTCCTCGATCCGGATCGGCAGGCGCCGCACTCGCCGGCCGACCGCGTCGAAGATCGCATTGGCGATGGCGGCCTGGACGCCGGCCGTCCCCAGCATGCCGACGCCCTTGATCCCACCCGGCAGGTGGGTGTCGTCCTCATGCACCAGGGCGATGTCGAACGTGGGCATGTCGGCATGCACGGGGATCAGATAGTCGGCGAAATTGTCGCCTAGGATCCGCCCGCTGGCGAGGTCGGTGACCGTGCGCTCGTGCAGCGCCATGCCGATCCCGCCGATCAGCCCGCCGACATACTGGCTGGTGGCCAGCAGCGGGTTGACGATCCGGCCGGCGGCGAAGGCGGCGCAGACCCGGCGCACGCGCACCTCGCCCAGGTCGGGATCGACGCCGACCTCCACGAAGACGGCCCCGTGGCTCATGAAGCTGTGGGTCTGCACCTGCGGCAGGTCGGCCGAGCCCTCCGCCTCGAGCCCGGCGGGCGCCTGGCGGGCGAGCAGGTCGGCCAGCGGCTCGGCGACGTTGCCGGTCCGGCTGCGGACCAACCCGTCCGCGAAGTCGAGATCCTCCGGCCGCTGGCCCGCGAGCGGCGAGGCCTGGTCGGCGACGGCGAGTTGCGCCAGGATCGCGCGGAGCTCGGCCGTCGCCATCGCGACCGCCGGCGATATGCTCACCGTCACCTGGGAGCCCGCGGAAATCGGACCCTGCGGCAGGAGCGTGTCGCCCAGCTCGACGGTGACCCGGGACATCGGTACGCCCAGCGCCTCGGCCGCCATCTGGCCCAGCGCGGTGTAGGCGCCGTTGCCCATGTCCTGGGTGCCGCATTGGACCACCAGTGAGGCGTCCGCCGCCAGCCGCACCCGCGCCCGGCTGGGCTGCAGGTGCTGGGCGTAGAAGGTGCTGGCCATGCCAGAGCCCAGCCGCCAGCGGCCGTCGCCGGCCGCTCCGGCCGCCGGGCGGTGCGCCCACCCGAACCGCTCGGCGCCCACCCGGTAGCATTCCAGGAGGCGCTTGCTGCTCCATGGCCGCCCGGCCTCCTGGTCATGGTCGCCGTGGTTGCGCACCCGCAGGTCCACGGGGTCGATCCCCAGCGCCGCCGCGGCTTCGTCCAGGGCCGATTCCAGGGCGAAGGTTCCGGGCGCCGTGCCGGGCGCGCGCATGGGGATGGGCTGAGGTTCGTTGGTCCGCACCAGCCGGTGGCGGGTGGTGACATTGGGGCAGGCGTAGAGCCAGCGCGACACCCCCGCGGTGGTGTCGGCGTACTCGCCGTGGGTCGAGGTCTGGGCCAGGACCTGGTGGTCGATGGCGGTCAGCCGTCCGTCGGCGTCCAGGCCGACCGCCAGCTCCTGCACGGTCTCCGAGCGCCGGCCGGCCAGGGTGAAGAGCTGCGCGCGGGTGAGCTCTAGGCGGACCGGGCGGCCCGTGCGACGGGCGGCCAGCATGGCCTGCATCATCCACGGCCACCAGAGCTGGCCCTTGCAGCCGAAGCCGCCGCCGAGGAAGCGGCTGACCACGCGCGCGTCCTCCGCCGGCAGACCAAAGGCATGCGCGATGGCCGCGCGGGCGCCAAACACCGCCTGGGTGCTGGTGTGGACCGTGACCCGGTCGCCCTCCCAGCAACAGACGACGGCGTGGGGCTCCATTGGGTGGTGGTTGTTGACCGCGGTCTCGTAGCGCCGCCGCACCACCAGGTGCGCCTCGGCCAGCGCGCGGGCGGCGTCGCCGCGCCGGCTCTCGGCCGGATTGCGGCCCGCCGTGGCCGGCGTGTAGGCTTGGTCCAGGGCCTGACCGAGCGCGGCGATCGCCGGGCGGGCCTCGGCCTCGACCCTGACCGCGCGGGCGGCCGCCTGGGCGGCGGCCAGGTTTTCGGCCACGACCAGGGCGACGGGCTGGCCCGCAAAGTGGATCGTCGGCTCGCGGATCAGCGCGGTCACGCTGGAGGGCTTGAGACCCTGGGCCTCCGGATAGGAGATCAGGTCGGCGAAGCCGGGCGTGCGGCGCGCCTGCGCCGCGTCAACCGCCAGCACCGTGCCGCAGCCGACCGGCGCCTCCACGAGCACGGCGTACAGCAGGCCCGGAGCCGGGGTCTCGGCCGCGAACACTGCCTGGCCGGTAACCTTGAGGCCGGCCTCCCAGCGGGTGACGGGTCCGGGGCTCATGCCGTCGCTCCGACGGTTTCCAGGGCGCGGATGACGGCCCGGCGCAGGAGCTCGACCTTGAAGCCGTTGTCGGCCAACGGCTGGGCGCCTTCGACGGCCAGCCCGGCGGCTTCGGCGAAGGCCCGGGCGTCGGGCGCGCGTCCGATCAGCGCCGCCTCGGCGCCGGCCAATCGCCAGGGCAGGGGCGCGACCCCGCCGGCCGCCAGCCGCGCCTCGACGACCGCGCCGTCCTCCAGCCGCAGCGCCGCGGCCACCGAGACGACGGCGAACTCGAACGAGGCGCGGTCGCGGACCTTGAGATAGGTCGAGCGCGCGGCGAGGCCGGCCGCGCGGCGGACCTGGACGGCGGCGATCAGCTCGCCCGGCGCCAGGGTCGTGTCGATCTGCGGCGTCTGGCCCGGAAGGCGGTAGAGGTCGGGCAGGGCGATGCGACGTTCGCCGTCGGGGCCGAGGATCGTCAGCTCGGCGCGCAGCGCGGTCAGGGCGACGGCCAGGTCGGAGGCGTGGGTCGCCACACAGGCCGCGCTGGCGCCGAACAGGGCCGCCTGCCGGGTCTCGCCCGCCGCGGCGCCGCAGCCGGACCCCGGCTCGCGCTTGTTGCAGGCCATCCCCTGGGTGCGGAAATAGGCGCAGCGGGTCCGTTGCAGCAGGTTGCCGCCTACCGTGGCCATGTTGCGCACCTGGCCGCTGGCGGTGGCCGCGATGGCCTGCGCGATCAACGGATGCTCGGCCATGACCCGCGGATGGAGGGCCACGTCGCTCAGCCGGGCGAGCGCGCCGATCGCCAGTTCGCCGTCGGCAAGGTCGATCCCGGCCAGGGGCAGGCGCGAGATGTCGACCAGCTCGGCATGCGCCGCGAGGCCGGCCTTCCACAGCTGGATGAGGTCGGTGCCACCCGCCAGGAAGGCGGCGCCTGGCCGCGCCCCCTGGGCCAGCGCCCCGGCCACGTCGGCGGGGCGGGCGTAGCTGAAGGCCGGGCCGCTCACAGCCCGGCCACCTCGGCGATGGCCGCCACGATGTTGGGATATGCGCCGCACCGGCAGAGGTTGCCGCTCATGCCCTCGCGGATGGCGGCGAGATCTTTTGGCGTCTCCGCCAGCAGCGCGATCCCCGACAGGATCTGGCCCGGCGTGCAGTAGCCGCACTGCAGCGCATCGTGGCGAATGAAGGCGGCCTGCAGCGGGTGCAGATCGTCCAGCGTCCCGATCCCCTCGATGGTGGTGATCGCCCCGCCGTCGCAGGCGGCGGCCAGCGCCAGGCAGGACTTGATGCGCCGCCCGCCCATCAGCACGGTGCAGGCGCCGCACGCGCCCATGTCGCAGCCCTTCTTGACCCCGGTCAGGCCCAGCCGGTCGCGGAGCAGGTCCAGCAGGGTGGCGCAGGCCGGCGTCTCGACGTCGAGCGCGCGGCCATTGAGGGTAAGCGAAAGCGCGATGCGCCCGTCGTCTGACATGGCGGCTCCGAGGTCGTTGGCTTGGAAGAGCCCCAGACTACCGGCGAGGATTAATTTTACAAGCGGTAAGTTATGGCCGGGCCAACCGCCTGGCCAGTTCCTCAAGGAAGGCCGCCCAGCGGGCCTGGAAGTCCGGGTCTTGCGGCGAGGCGCCGGTGATCATCTGCGTGCTCTGCGGGAAGGCGACCGGATAGACGCCCAGGGCGTAGACCGCGAGCTGGATCAGGTCGGCGGGCAGGTCCGCCGGCAGGTCGCCGTGCGCCTGCTGCGCGGCGATCGCCGCGGCGAGCCGGGCGATCGACCCGCGCCGGGAGGACTCGGCGATGATCCGGCCCGACTCCTGGTGCTCGGCCGCCTCCCAGGTGATGAACCGGATCCAGTCCGGGTCTTTCGAGGCGGCGTGGAAGCGCTGGACGAAGACCGCGCCGCGGCCCTCCTCGGTGTCGGCGGCGCGGTGCTGCTGGTACTTGCTGGCGAGCGTCTCCTCGAACAGAGCCTCCTTGCTGGCGAAGTAGTGGTAGAGGAGCTGCTTGGCGACGCCGGCGCGCTTGGCGATGGACTCGATGCGGCCGCCGGAGAAGCCCCGGGCGGCGAACTCCTCCCGGGCCGCCTCCAGGATCTTCTTGCGCGTGCGCGCTGCGTCGCGGAACTCGCCCATGGCCTGTCGTAGCAGCGACCGCCACGCCGCTGAAGCCCGATCGCGTCCGGCCCCACCGGGCCGAAGGCGGTCAGATTTTCAGGACCTGAGCGTCGCCATCCCTCGATCCCAAGCCCGGTCGGTCCGGTGTCCGATCCCGGGCGTGGCGCTGCAACGGGCCCTCACCACTTCTCGGCGAAGGGCCGGATCTCCTGCTCGAAGGTCCACGCGTCGCGCGGCTGCTGGTGCAGCGCCCAGTAGGCCTCGGCGACGGCCTCGGGCCGCATCAGCTGGTCCGGCTTGAGGTTCGCCACCGCCTCCTCGCCGACCCGCTCGCGCATCCGCTCGCGCACCCAGGCCGTGTCGACCCCGGCGTCGATCACCAGGTGCGCCACGTGGAGCCCCTGGGGTCCCAGTTCCCGCGCCGCCGACTGGGCCATGGCCCGCAGGCCGAACTTCGCCGCCGCGAAGGCCGCGTAGCCGACCCCGCCCCGCAAGCCCGCCGTGGCTCCAGTGAAGAACACCGACCCATGGCCGCGCGGGAGCATGTGGCGCGCCGCCTCGCGTCCGGACAGGAAGCCGGCGAAACAGGCCATTTCCCAGACCTTGCGGAACACCCGCGAGGTGGTGTCCAGCAGCGGGAAGTTCACGTTCGCGCCGATGTTGAAGACGCTGAGCTCCAGCGGGGCCTCGGCTTCGGCGGCCTGGAAGAAGGCGGTCACCTGGTCTTCGTCGCGGGCGTCCAGCGAGCGGGCCACCGCGCGGCCGCCGGCCGCTTCGATCTCGGCCTTGAGCGGCTCCAGCAGTTCGCCCTGCCGGCGGCCCATATAGACCGTGTAGCCCTCCGCCGCGAACTTGCGCGCTATGGCGCCGCCAATGAAATCGCCGGCGCCCACGACGGTCGCTGTGGCGTTGCGCGGGGTAGGTCTGGACATGGCGGTATTCCGATCCGGGATGGGTGAGGGGGCAGACCGTCAGGCTGCGCGGCCGAGGTCGATGAAGCGTTGAAGGTGATGGTCCGTATCGCCCAACTGATGGTCGATCATCATCAGGCGTCTGGCGAATTGGGTGGCGGGAAGTTCCTCGGTCATGCCGATCCCGCCGTGAAACTGGATGGCCTCTTCGGCCACCTTCGCGCCGGTTGCGCCGATGGTGTACTTGGCCGCGGCCAGAGTCCGCTCGCGCTCCGTCCGGTCCCGGCCCATGGCGGCCGCCGCGTAGATGACCGCCGAGCGGGCCTGTTCGATGTCGATCAGCAGATTGGCCATGCGGTGCTGCAGAGCCTGGTTCGTGCCGATCGGCGTCCCGAACTGGACGCGGGTCCTGAGGTAGTCGAGCGTCGTGCTCTTCAGGGTCTCCATCGCGCCGAGCGCTTCTGCGCAAAGCGCCAGGACGCCAAAGCCGACCGCCGCCTCGATCACGGGAAAGGCCCCATCCCGCGCGCCGACCAAGGCGTCGGCGGGCAGCGCGACGCCGTCCGGGATCACCTCGGCCGCACGCCCGCCGTCGATGAGCCGATAGCCGCGCACCGAGACGCCCTTCGGATCGTCTGCCTCGCCGGCGGTGCGGGCGCTGACCAGGATACGGTCGGCGGCCTCGGCATTGGCGACGACGGCCTTGACGCCGGTCAGGGACCAGCCGGTCGCCATCGCCGTGGCCCGCGTCTCGACATGGGCCAGGTCCCAGCGCGACCCCGGTTCCTCGTGCGCAAAGGCGACGATCGCGTCACCGCCGGCGACAGACTCGCGCAGCGGTTTGTTGGCGAGCGCCAGGGCGCGGCCGCTCATCAGGACGCTGAGAACCGGCTCGGCCACGACGCCGGCGCCCAGGGCTTCGTAGGTCAGCAGGTACTTGGCGTAGGTCCAGCCCTTGTTCTCCTCGGCCACCAGGTTGCTCGCGGGGGTTCGGACATCGGTGAAGAACACCTCGTTGATCTCGTGATCGCCATCGAGGGTGATGATGGGCCGGACCTCAACCCCCGGCGTGTTCAAGTCGACCGGCAGGAAGGATATCCCGTCCTGACGCTTCTCGCTGCGCTCGGTCCGGACCAGCACGAACATCATGTTCGCGTGCTGCGCCAGCGTCGTCCATGTCTTCTGGCCGTTGATGACATAGTCGTCGCCATCGCGGACGGCCGTGGTCTTGATGTTGGCCAGATCTGAACCCGCGCCCGGCTCGGAGTAGCCCTGGCACCACCAGTCGTCCCCGCGCAGCATGCGCCCGAGCCAGAGCTGTTCTGCGCCTCGCTGGCGTACTTGATGAGCAACGGCGCCAGCATGTTCACGCCGAAGGCGATCGGCGCTGGGGCGTGCGCCAGCGCGGCTTCCTGCTCATAGATGAAGCGCTCGACGACGGACCAGCCGGCCCCGCCGAACTCCACGGGCCAATGGGGGGCGAGCCAACCGCGCGCGCTCAGGATGGACTGCCAGCGCTCGATTTCCGCCTTGCTGAGCCGCTGTCCGTTCCGTGCCTTCCGGGCGATCTCGGGCGGGAACTCGGCGGCGAGGAAGTCCCGAACCTCGGTCCGAAACGCTTCCTCCTGAGGGGTGTAGTTCAAGTCCATGGCGGTCTTTCCGGGATGGGCGAAATGGATCGACGGGTCTTCAGTCGCGGTTTCTGCCGCAGCACGCGGCGCGCACCGGTCAGTTTCGCTTTAGAACCTTATTCATCTCCGCATCGAGCGCCGGGTGTCAAGCCGGCGGCGCAACATCGGCGAGCGTTCTCTCGACCGATAAAAATTATGGGTGTTATTTTCGAACCTTGCCAGACGCGAAAACTGACCTAGGCTGCCGCCGCGACGACGAAGAGCGAAACCGGGAGGGTCACCGTGAGTCCTGCATCCGCCACCGCGGCGCCCGGCGCCAAGGCCTCCAGGGTGCAGTTCGCGCCCAAGGAGGTGGTGGCCCCCTACCGGTGCGACGGGACCATCCTGCTCCGCTCACCGATCGCGCTTACCGGCGTCGCGGCGAATATGGTCGACCACCTCGAGGAGTGGGCGACGCAGACCCCGGACAGGGTGTTCCTGGCGCAGCGCGGCGGCGGCGGCGATTGGGAGGAACTCACCTACCGCGTCGCGTGGCGCCGGGTGCAGGGCGTGGCCCAGGCGCTGCTCGACATGGGCCTGACCTCGGCAACGCCGATCGCCATCCTCTCCGCAGCTTCGATAGAACACGGAATCCTGACCTTCGCCGGGATGCTGGCCGGCATCCCGGTTGCCCCCGTCTCGCCCAACTACAGTCAATTGCCGAACGCGCTGCCGCGCCTGGTCGATATCGCCGAAGTGCTCGCGCCCGCGCTGGTATTCGCGCAGCGCGCCAGCGCGTATGCCAACGCCCGAAGCCTTCCGCAGCTCGCCGGGGCGCGCTGGATGAGCGCCACGCCGGGTGAACCGGACGCGGTGCTGCTCAGCGATCTCTACGACACGGCGCCGACGGCCCGTCTCGACGCGGTGCGCCGGTCGGTGACGCCCGACACGGTCGCCAAGATCCTCTTCACCTCGGGATCGACAGGCGCCCCCAAGGGCGTGATCAACACCCAGGGCATGATCTGCAGCGCCACCGCGGCAAGCGCCCTTCTGGTGACCACCGAAGAGGCCCCGGTCCTGCTGGATTGGCTGCCCTGGCATCACACCATGGGTGGCAACGCGACGCAGCACGGCGTGCTTCGCGCGGGCGGCTCGCTCTACATCGACGACGGGCGGCCGACGCCGTCCGAGTTCGGCAAGACCCTTGAAAACATTCGCCGCATCCGGCCGACTTCGCTGCTCAGCGTCCCGGCGGCGTTGCAGATGCTGGTGACCGCGCTTGAGACCGATGCCGATCTACGGACCGCCTTCTTCTCGCGGCTGAGCCGCCTCAGCTTCGCCGGCGCCAGCCTTCCGCAAGACATTTGGGAGCGCATCCAGGCGCTGGCCGTAGGCGCCACGGGGGCGGAGGTGCCGTTCGGTTCAGGATATGGCGCCACGGAGACCGGCCCGGGGATCTCCGCGACCCACTGGCCCAGTCGTGGCGGCGGCGAGATCGGCCTGCCTGGGCCGGGTCTCACGCTGAAACTGGTCCCGGTCGAGGATCGCTACGAAGTGCGGGTCCAGGGGCCCAACGTCACGCCGGGCTATCTGGAGCGGCCCGACCTCACCGCCGCGGCTTTCGACGAGGAAGGCTACTACAAGGTCGGCGATCTGGTGACGTTCGTCGACCCAATGGACCCTGCCCAAGGGCTGCGCTTCGCGGGACGGCTCAGCGAGAACTTCAAGCTCACCAACGGCTCATGGGTCACCACCGGGGAGCTGCGCCTGGCCGCCCTCGAGGCCTGCCAGCCGCTGGCGTCGGACGTGGTCATCGCCGGGCATGACCGTGACGACGTCCGCCTCCTCATCTGGATCGATCCCGGCGAGCGCCAGCGCGCCGGCGGCATGCCGGAGGGACGCCTGGACCCGGCCTCCTACGAGAGCCTCGCCGACCGGCTGGCGGTAGGGCTGAAGGCCTTCAACACCGGCAAACACGGGGCCACTCAGCGGATCGCGGCTTTCCGGATCCTGCACGATGCCCCCTCGCTCGGCGCGGGCGAGACCACCGACAAGGGCTATGTGAACCAGCGCGGCGTGCTTCAGCGCAGGGCCGACCTTGTCGACGACCTCTACGCAGCATCGCCTGGCCCCGAGGTCCGGCCCCTTCAGGATCAACGGAGATGACCATGGCGCCCCCTATCGAGTTCTATTTCGACTTCGGCAGCCCCAACGCCTACCTGGCCTACAAGGTGCTGCCGGGGATCGAGCAGCGGCTGGGCACGAAGGTCGAGCTGAAGCCGGCCCTGCTCGGCGGTATCTTCAAGGCCACCGGCAACCAGTCCCCGGCGGTGACGCTGGCCGGCGTGCCGACCAAAGCGGCCTACGAGCGCAAGGAGACCGACCGCTTCATTGCCCGCCACCAGCTGACCAAATTCAAGTTCAATCCCGCGTTTCCGATCAACACGCTGCAGCTGATGCGCGGGACCATGCTGGCCAGGAAGCTGGGCGTCTTCGAGCCGTATGTCGACGCGGTCTACGCCGGGATGTGGGAGCAGGCCCTGAACATGGGCGATCTCGAGGTCTTCCACGGCGTCCTGGAGGCGGCCGGCCTGCCCACGCAGGCGTTTGTGGAGCACATCGGCGATCCCGACGTCAAAGCGGCGCTGATCGCCTCCACCGAGGAAGCTGTCGGCCGCGGGGTTTTCGGCAGTCCGGCCTTCTTCGTGGGTGACGAGATGTTCTTTGGAAAGGACCGCCTTCGGGACGTCGAGGAGGCCTACCTTGAGCGGGCTGGGGCGGCGGCGGTCTGAGCAGCCGGAGCTCCGGGCAAGGAAACGCGCGGCGAGGCGGCGCAGCCGTGCGCGTGGCCTTACCGGCGGGTTCGCCTACTGGCTTCGACCAACCCTGCGGGGCTTCGACCAACCCTGCGGGGCTTCGGCGGATCCACGGGCATGTGCGCCGCGTCCGCGGCGCCCGGGCCCAGATCGACCTGCACCTGGCGCGGGTCGAGCGGCTCGGCGCACTCCGAGCAGACCTGCACCGGGTCGAAGTGATGGCCGCAGGTCGCATGCCGGTGCAGCAGGGGACGGCCCTTCTTTCCGGACATGTGCACATCGCCCCAGTGCACGATCGACATGATGACGGGATAGAGGTCGAGCCCCTTGGGCGTCAGGCGGTATTCATAACGCGTCGGATGCTGCTGGTAAGCCACTTTGGTGAGCACGAAATTGTCCACGAGCTTCTGCAACCGGTCCGCGAGGATGGGCCGGCCGATGCCCAGCCGCGCCTGGAAGTCGTCGAACCGGCGGACCCTCAGAAAACAGTCGCGCAGGATCAGCAGGGTCCAACGATCGCCGATCACCGACAGGGTCCTGGAGACCGAGCACGGCTGCTGTTCGAGCTCACGCCATTGCATTGCGGACCATCTCTCCTGCCGACCCCCGTCCAGCGACGGTAGCTCCGTATAGATTTGAAACTGACGAAACGACAGGTCAAGCCGCACTGCCACCCAGACTCCGTAGCGCGTCGCATCGACGCGGGCTTGACCACGAGAACACCTAGGATGCTAAATTGGTACTCATTCGCTAGGATGGTTTGGAATTGGCGTCAGGCGACCCGGGCGGGCCCGACGGAGGATCAGGTGACCATTCATCCGATGAAGACCGGTCTTACACTGGCGCGCTTGGCATGAAGCCGTTGGCTGTCGTAACGGGCGTCGGTCCGGGAACCGGGTCGGCGATCGTTCGCCGGCTCCACGCCGGGGGGTATCGGGTGGCGATGCTGGCGCGCACCGCCGAACGCCTCGCGGCGCTTGAGCGAGAGTTGCCGGGCGCGTTCGGCGTGGCCTGTGACGTCGCAGACGCCGCGGCGCTGAACGCGGCGCTGGAGCATATCGCGCAGGCGGCCGGCGTCCCGCCGAAGGTTGTCGTTCACAACGCGGTCGGCGGCGCCTTCGGCGGCTTCCTCGAGATCGAGCCGCAGGTGCTCGAACGCAATTTCCAGGTCAATGTGATGGCGCTGCTGCACCTGGCGCGATGGGCCGCGCCGAAGATGGAGGCGGCCGGGGAGGGCGCCCTCATCGTGACCGGCAACACCGCTTCGATCCGCGGGAAGGCCCGGTTCGCCGGCTTCGCGCCGACCAAGGCGGCGCAACGCATTCTCGCGGAGTCCATCGCCCGCGACATGGGCCCCAAGGGGGTGCACGTGGCCTACCTGATGATCGATGCGGTGATCGATCTCGCCTGGACCCGCGCCCGCAATCCCGAAAAGCCGGACGACTATTTCATCAGGCCCGCGGACATCGCCGACGAGGTCTGGCACCTTGCCCACCAGCCCCGCTCGGCCTGGTCGTTCCTCACGGAAATCAGGCCATTCGGGGAGACCTGGTAGACCGGGGCTGGAGCCTCAATAGCGGTTCAAGGCGCGGCCCGCGGTCGTCTTGGGAAAGCCGTGGGCGTCGAACAGGCGGCTCTTGGCGTCGAAGTAGGCGCGCGGGAACTCGAGCACCGGATGGGTGGCGGGATGTCCGGCCCGTTTGGCGATACCGAACAGGTCGATGGTGGCGCCGTCGCTGGCCAGCGAGCCGTCCGGCCATTCGAAGATCTGGATCCAGAAGTAGCGTCGCCGATCCTCGCCCGCGCCGATGACGCGGGCGAGCGCGTCGTTGGCGGCCTTGTGCGCTTGCGACTTGCGCTGCTGGTCGAGCAGGCCCTCCGGTACGTAGATTTCGACCAGGAAGATCGGCCGCCCCTGCACATAGGTCTCGTCGTTCACGCCGCCGACAAACCAGTCTGCACGGTCCGTTTCGCGGAATCGCACCAGGCTGCCCGCGCGACCGAACGGCGTATCGCCACCGCCCTCGATCTCCAGCATCAACGCCGTGAGCTCTTCGGCCAGAACGGCCTTTTGCGGCGCCGACAACTGGCCGGCGGGATATTCAACGGTGACCAAGGGCATGGACGGCGCTCCAATATTTGGTATCTTAAGGCTACCATATAGACGGCTTGCGCGTGGCTGAAAGGCGCGGCTTCGGCGGCAGGCCGAATATCAGACATGTGATGAGAATGGCGGGAGACGCAGGCAGGCATGACGCGCACATCGCTCGAGACCCACCACTGCAGCGTGGCCCGCACGGTCGACATCATCGGTGACAGGTGGGCGCTGATGATCCTGCGCGACGCCTTCTATGGCGTGCGCGCCTTCTCGGCCTTCCAGGCCAGCCTCGGGGTGGCCAAGACCGTGCTGTCGGACCGGTTGCGGCGCCTGACGCAGGCCGGAATCCTCGAAAAGGTTCGGGCGCGCGAAGGGGTCGAGCGGTTCGAATACCGGCTGACCGCGTCGGGTCGCGAGCTGTTCCCGGTGGTGGTGGCGCTGATGCAATGGGGCGATCGCTGGGTGTTTGGCGCGGGTCATGAGCCGGCGCAGATCCTGGACCGGGAGACGGGCTCGCCCGTGCAGCCGCTGGCCGTGCAGGCCCGGAGCGGGAAGGTCCTGACCGCTCGCGACGTCATGCTCGGCAGGGGTCCCGGCGTCACGACGGATATGCGGTAGTCGCAAGATACCGGTATCAGACGTTCAAGGCGACTTGGGCTAGGCTGTGCTCGTCGTTGCGGCCGGACGCAGGCCGCGACCGCGGGAAGGCGCCGCCCGGGTGCGCAGACCCATCTGCTGCGCCTGCCACAGCGGCCCCCCACGCCAGCGCGGGAAGCCCAGATGCCGAACCCACACGGCATCGAGCACGGCGGCGCATAGGTCCGCCGTTTCATGACCGGCGGTGGCCTCGATGGCCGCGCGCAGGCAGCGCTCGACGACGACCTCATCGGCGATCGGCGTGCGGTTCAACCGCTGCCCGAGCGCTGACGCCCGGACCAGCTCGTCCACCTCGGGATCGAACCGGACCTGGCTGCCGTCACCGGCGCGACGATACCAGCCCGCCGCCCCGGGCCCTCCAGGCCGCTGGGCGTCTGCCATCAGATCGATGGTCGGCGAATAGGAAATCCACGCGTCATCGCCGGGCGGCGCCCCCTCCGTCACCGCGAACACGCGCGCCATGCCGAGGCGGTCGGAGCGGGCGAACGGACCCTCGGCAAATCCATACGCTTCAAGCCGCCTGTCGACCTGCGCTGGCGTCGCGCCGGCGTCGATCAGATGGATGGCCTCGCGGGCTAACGACCAATTGAGCCGAGTGGCCAAGGCCGGAGCATCCTCCCCAAGCGCCTCCAGCGCCGCCTCGCCGGCGGCGGCGTAGTGAAGGGCAATCCCCTGTTCGCTTCGCGCGAGTTCGCTGGAGATCCGGTCGATCTCCGCGACCAGTCGCCGCTCCGGTAGGGCGGCCGCGGCTTCCAGCGCGCGCACGGCGGCCAGCGGCGCGACCTGGCCCGGCGCGTGGCGGCGAAGCTTGAGCCGAAGCCCGAAGACCTCGGCTTCGACATTCAGGGCCAGCGGCGCGAGCCCGCGCGCCGTCCCCTCCGTGAGCGCCCACGGGCCAGCGGCCTCCGCCAGATCGCCGCAACAGACCCGATCGATCAGACCTACGCCGGCGGCGCCGGCGGCGCTCAGGGGCCGGCCAAAGGCCACCAGGTCCGCCGCGGCCTCCATGCCGGCCCGGCGCGCGAGATGGACAAGCGTCGCCGCGCGGGGCAGCCGCGCCGCCGCGACCCCTCGCCAGGCGAAGGTGCTGGTCGGGGCGCAGACCCGACCCGCGCACGCGAGGGCCAGTTCGAGGCCGGCCCCGGTCGCGTCGCCGGCGATCGCCGCGACGATCGGCGCCGGCGAAGACGCCACCAGGCCAAGCAGCGCGTCCAGGTCCTCGTGGGCGGCAAACCCATCGTGATCGAAAAGGCCGGCGCCGGTCAGCACGATGGCCCGCACGTCGCGGCTTCGGCCGAGACGCCCGATGAGCTTCATCAGCGCCGAGCGCTGCGCAACGCCACCGGCGAGCGGGCGGCCGTTGATCCGCAGGATGGCGACCGCGCCCCCCGCCGCGCGCTCGACGACGGCGCTGAGGCCGACAGGCGAACGTGACGGCGCTTCGCCGTCTGGGAGCATGGTCATGATTTCCTACCCTGGCCCGGCAAAAGGCGGCCCTGTTAGACGCTTGACTGCATCCATATCAGTTACTGACCGATAACCTAAACCCAGTCCCGGAGACCGTCAAGCCAACCGCGGCGGGGTAGCTGCCGGAAGGTAGGGCAGCAGGATACGCCGCGCGGCGGCGAGCAGGCCGGCCTGGGCCTGCGCGTCGCTGCGCAGCCCGCGGGGCCAGCGGGGCGCCGAAAGGATCATGCCCACCGCGGCGTAGGCGACCAGCTCCAGGTCCTGGGTCCGGGCGCCCGGGTTGAGGTCGCGCAGCGCCTCGACCCATCGCTGGGCGTGCTCGCGCTCGCGCCGCCGCACCTGGCGCCGCAGATCCTCCGGCAGGGAGCGCTGCTCATCCTCGAACACCCGTACGAGCTGGGGATAGGCGACGACCAGGCGAACCTGGCCGGCCACCAGGGCCTCGAGCTCCCTGGCGGGATCGTCCTGGCGCGGGCCGACCAGCTCGATGAGCCGGTCGATGGTCTGGCCGCAGAGCACCGCGAGAAGGTCGGCCTTGCTGGCGAAGTGGCGGTAGATGGCCGGGCCGCTGACGCCCGCGACGGCGCCGATCTCGGTCAGGGACACCGCCTCGAACCCCCGCTCGAAGATCAGCAGGCAAGCGGCGTCGAGGATCAGTTGGCGGCGCGCCAGGGCGCTGTCGCGACGGGACAGCCGGGCGGAGGTTCGATCGGAACTCATGTTACCCGCGGTTCACTCAAGAGCTGCATAGCCACATTCGCAGGACGCGGCAAACCCGGCGCACCGGATATCAGCCCGTCTTCGCCGCCTTCTGGCCGGGCTCGAACGTAAAGCCGCGGTAGCCCTCCGAGGCGACCTGAGCGCAGATCTCGCGATATCGGTTGAACCCGCCCGTGTAGATGCCGAACACGCGCGGCTTTCCCGGGATGTTGGCCCCCGTGTACCAGGTGTTCGCGCGCGGGATCAGCGAGGTCTGGGCCAGGCTTGAGACGGCGGCCATCCATTCGGTCTCGGCGGCCGTGGTGGCTTCGATGGTCGTCAGATCGTGGGCCCGCATGTAGTCGATGCAGTCGAGGATCCACTCGGCGTTCTGCTCATTGAGGATGACAAAGTTGGCGAAGGCGGACGGACCGTTGGCGCCGGCGATGATGAACAGGTTGGGGAACCCCTCCATGGCCAACCCCAGATAGGACTTCGAACCGGCCGCCCACTTGTCCTTCAGCCGACGGCCGCCGCGGCCGGTCATCTCGACGGCCAGCATGGCGCCCGTGAGACCGTCGTAGCCCGTCGCCAGGATGATGATGTCGAGGTCGATCCGCCGAGCGTTCGTGCGGATCCCGGTGGGGGTGATCTCGGCGATCGGATCGGTCAGGCAGTCGACCAGCTTGACGTTCGGACGGTTGAACGCCTCGTAGTAGTTGGTGTCGAGAACCGGGCGGCGGGCGAAGATCGGGTAGCCGCGGGGTTTGAGCCGCTCGGCCGTCTCGGGGTCCTCGACCACCTCGTCGATCTTGCCGCGAACGAACTCGGCGACGATCTCGTTGGCGGCAGCATTCGACAGCAGGTCCGAAAACGTCCCCATGAGGGCGAGCGCCCCCCGTCGCCAGGCGTCCTGCAGAAGCTCCTCGCGCTCGGCCACCGGGACGCTGAAGAACGGCCGGCTTGAGATCGAGCGGACGCCGCCGCTGTAGCTGCTCTTGGCGGCGGCGCGCAGGGCGGGATAGTTCGCCTTCACCTGCGCCATGTAGTCGGCGTCGATGGGGCCGTTGCGCATCGGCATGCTGAAACTGGGCGTGCGCTGGAAGACGAAGAGCTCCTGGGCATCTTCGGCGACCACCGGGACGATCTGGATGCCAGAGGAGCCGGTGCCGACCACGCCCACCCGCAGCCCCTTGAAGTCCACCGCCTCGTGCGGCCATTTGCCGGACAGGTAGATCTGGCCGTCGAACGTCTCGACGCCGGGGATATCGACGTCCTTGGGCACCGACAGCGGACCCGTCGCCATGATGCAATAGATCGCCTCGAACCGGTCCCCGCGGTCGGTCTCGACGATCCAGCGTTGCTTGGCGTCGTCGTAGGCCACGGATTGGGCCCGGGTATTGAACTGGATGTCGCGACGCAGGTCGAGCTTGTCGGCGACGAAGCGCTGGTAAGCGCGGATTTCCTGGCCCTCGGCGAAGCGCTCGCTCCAGGTCCATTCCTGCTGGATCTCGTCAGAGAACGAATAGCTGTAGTCGATGCTCATGACGTCGCAGCGTGCGCCGGGATAGCGGTTCCAGTACCAGGTGCCGCCAACGTCGCCGCCCGCCTCGATGCCGCGCACGGTGAGCTGCCTCTCGCGCAGCCGGTGGAGCATATACATCCCGCCGAAGCCGGCGCCGATCACCAGGGCGTCGATATACTGGGTCTCACCGGCCCCGGGGCGGGGCTGAACCTCGACTTCGTCGTCCATCTGTGACCGAGCTCGCTTTGCCTGTGCCGCCCCGTGTTGAGGGCGCAGCCGCGCGGCTTTTCAAGGCATGCCGACGTGGGGGGCGGAAGATCACATCTATGAATGCTGGACCACGCGCCGGCGCCCGCCACCCCGGGGTGTTCAGGCGGGATGGCCCGGACCGGGACGGCGCCGGGTTCTGCCGCCGCTATTGCGAGCGCGCGCTTTCCGGCGGCCAGGGCGCCGCGGCGACGCCGCGGGCCGCGAGGTCCACCAACAGGTCGGCCGGAGGCCCCAGTGTGGGCCGCGAGGCGTTCGCCGCCTGCACCGTCGAGATCACCGTCTGGAGGCCCCAGCGGTCGGCATGGAACAGCAGCCCGCCGCGCCAGGCGGGGAAGCCCATCCGGTTCCAGGCGCCGTCGAGCGCCAGCGCCGACGGCGCCGCGCCGCTCCCCAGCAGGCTGAAGGCGCCGTTCACCATGGCCGCCAGGCACCGGGCCACGACCTCGTCCTGGGTGAACGGGCGGCGCTGAAGGCGCTGGGCCAGGGCCGAGTCGCCCAGGATCCGGTCGAGGCTCGGGTCGACCTGTGGAACCCCATCGCCGCGCGGATAACGATACCAGCCCAGGCCCGACGCCACGCCCAGGCGCCCCTCGCCGGACATCAGGTCCACGGTCGGCGAATAGATCCGCCAGGCGCCGTCGGTGTCGGCGCACCGATCCAGGATGACGCCCAGGCCGATGCGGTCGGCCGCCGCCAGCGGGGCGTCGACGAAGCCGAAACCCACCAGGGCGCGGTCGATCAGGTCAGGGCTGCCACCCGCGTCGAGCGTGTGGATCGCTTCGCGCAACAGGGTCCAGCGGAGCGCGGCGTCCAGTGAGCTGCGGTCCCGGATTCGGGCGTCTTCGGCCCGTGCCGCCCAGGCATAGGCGAGCGCCAGGGCCTGGTCGGACGCTGCGCAGCGTTCCGCCACCTGGCGGATGGCGCGGGTCGCCCGCATCGCGCGGTGCTGCAGGCCCAACTCCAGGGCCTGGGTCAACGCCCGATGGGCGACGCTGCCGGGCGCGCGATGGCGCAGGCGCTTGCCCAGGTTGACCAGGTCCGCGTCCCAGTCCCCGCGCCGGTCGGGGGTCGCGCACGCCGGGTCTGGCAGGCGCGGCGGCGGGGCCGCCAGCACGGCCTGGATCAGGTCCCCGCTCTCGCATCGGTCGACGAGGCCGATCGCGGCCGCCGAAGCTCCGGAATGGACGTCGCCGAGCGCCATCATATCGGCGGCGGCATTCAGTCCGACCAGGGCGGCGAGCGCCGTCACCCCGCCGTTGATCGGCAGCAGGCCCAGCGCGGCCTCGGGCATTTCGAAGCGCGCGTCCGGCCCGGCGACGCGGGAGGCGCAGGCGAGGGCGGCTTCGAGCCCTGCCCCGCTGGCAAGGCCGGAAATCGCCGCGACGACCGGCGTCTTGGACTGCGCCAGGGCAGTGACGAGCTCAAGGATATCGGCCTGTCGGACCCGCCCCGCACCGTCGAACTGCACGTCGGCGGCGAACGCGGTCTGTCCGCACAGGACGATGCGGTCGGTTTCGGGGCCGCCGCTGACGGCGTCCAGCAGGGCGGCGAAAATCTTCTGGGTCCCCGGCCCCCACTGGCAGAGCGGCGCGTCACAGGTGGCGACAAGGGTGGTCCCGAGCCGTTCGACGACCCAGGGCATCGGGCTTGCGCCGCTCAGTTGGGTGTCTGGGTCGGCGGAGAGTTTCATGACGCAGGCGCCGCGGCCTTGCCGTCGATGGCGCCGCGCGCTGCGCCCGCGCAGATATCGTCGCCGTCCATAGTATCCTCCCGTACGCCCATTGGCGGTTAGCCGCCGTTGACCGGCGATCGATTGGACAATCCAGCGTCACGCGCAGACGCCGGAAGTGTCAAGCCCATGCCATTTCGGCGAGCCCCGGCGCGCGAGGTGCAGGCGCCATCCCGGGCGATGCGATGTCGCGCCAGGCCTCGAAGCCAGGGCGTCGCGCAGGGTGCGATGAACCTGTTCTCGGAAGACGGGCGACTGCTGGCGACGGCGAGCCAGTCGGTGATCGTGCGCTTCCTGGATTGAGCGACCCGCGCGCCGCCCGGCCGGCGTAAGACCCCTCCGGGCCGCGAGACGAAATCCAGGTGATCTCGTCAATGTCGATTGACATCTGAGAGGACCTGCGTCGGCATTGGCCGAGCGCCGTGCGGGATCGAGCCTGTTGGTGGGGTTCGGATAATTCCATCCTGACCGGACAGGGTCCAGCGGGGGGAGCAGTGCGCTTGCAGCGGTTTGCCGGGAAAGTGGCCCTCGTGACCGGGGCGGCGCGCGGCCAGGGCGCGGAGCACGCGCGACAACTGGTCGCCGAGGGCGCGAAGGTCGCGCTCACCGACGTTCTGCACGCGGAGGGCCAAGCCCTGGCGGCGGAGCTCGGCGAGGCGGCGCTCTTCCTCCCGCATGACGTCGCCGATGAAGCGGCCTGGCTGCGGGTGCTGGCCGCGACGCGAGCGTTCGCCGGCGGGCTTGACTACCTGGTCAACAACGCCGCCATCGCGCGGTTCGCTTCGATCGCGGAGACCGATGTCGCCATGTTCGAGGCGCACCAGCGGGTGAACGAGCTCGGGGTCTTCCTTGGCATGAAGCATGCCGCGCCCCTGATGGCCGAGCGGGGCGGCGGGTCGATCGTCAAGTCTCATCGCTCGGAGGTCTCCGCGCCGGCGGCGCCGACATCGCCTATGTGGGCTCCAAGTGGGCGGTGCGCGGCATGACCAAGAGCGCGGCCAAGGAATTCGGTCCGCGGCAGATCCGGGTGAACTCCATCCATCCGGGCCTCGTGCTCACCGCGATGCTGGCCGAGGTTCCGGAGGCAGTGATCGCCCAGCGGGCCGCCCGGGTCCCGCTCGGCCGCGCCGGCACGCCGGCCGACATCTCCGGGCTGGTCCTCTTCCTGCTCTCCGACGCGGCCAGCTACATCACCGGCGCCGAGATCGTCATCGACGGTGGGCTCGGGCTCTAGCCGCGACCCAGCTCCCGCGGCCGGGATCGCGTCGAATGTCGTCAATTGATATTGACAAAAAACGTCAATCGAATTTGATGTTATTGCGACGCCTCGGGGAACGCCCCCGTCGCGACAACAAGCAGGTCGCCCGGACTCGGAGCGGCCGAAGTGAGTGAAACGCCGCGCCGGGTGCATCCGGCTACAAAAGGGGGAAAGACATGCGTCGGTCAGCGACCTTGCTCTACGCCGCGCCATTCATCGTGGTGACGTCGGCCATCGCCAGCGCGGCCTGGAGCGCCGAGCCGGCGGCGTCGGCCAGCACGCTGCAGGAGGTGATCGTCACCGCCCAGAAGCGTGAGGAACGGATCAACGACGTCGGCATGTCGATCACCGCCATTTCCGGCGACGATCTGGCGCAGCGTGGCCTCCAGGATCCCACCCTGCTGTCGAAGGCGGTGCCCGGCTTCGAATACAACACCAACGCGTTCGGCCATCCGATCTACACGATCCGCGGCGTTGGATTCCAGGATTCGACCCTGGCGGCGAGCCCAACCGTCACCGTCTACACCGACGAGGTCCCGATCCCGTTTTCCGCCGAGACCATCGGCGTCGGCCTGGACGTCGCGCGCCTGGAGGCGCTGAAGGGCCCGCAGGGGACGCTCTACGGCGAAAACGCCACCGGCGGCGCGTTGAACTTCATCGCGGCCCGGCCGACCGATCGCTTGGCGGCCGGCGCCGACGCCAGCTTCGGCCGGTTCGCGACGCTTGAGACCTCCGGCTTCGTCAGCGGGCCCATCAGCGACACCCTGAAAGCCCGGTTCGCGGCGCGGGTGGTGGAAGGCGGCAACTGGCAGAAAAGCTACACGAGCGACGCGACCCTGGGCCAGAAGAACCTCCTGCAGGGCCGGCTGCTGTTGGACTGGACGCCAAGCCAGCGGTTTCGCATCAGCCTCAACCTGAACGCCTGGCAGGACCGGTCCGACTCCCCCGCGCCACAGCTCATCGGCGTCGTGGGCCTGGGCGCGAACGCCGCGTTGCTGCCGGC
>NZ_JANXWD010000125.1 GCF_025351295.1 Phenylobacterium sp. | reverse complement strand
GAACTGCAGGCCGCGGTTGGTGTATTTCTTGGCGATGGAGATCACCAGGCGCAGGTTGGCCTCGACCATTTCCTTCTTGGCCTGGCGGGCTTCGCGTTCGCCCTTCTGCACGGTCTGGACGATGCGGCGGTAGTCGTCGATGGGCACGCCGGTCTCGGTGGCCAGGGCCGCGATCTCGGATCGGATGTCGCCGATCTGGCCGGCGTCGTTCTCGGCGAACTTGGTCCAGCGCACGCCCATGGTCTTGACCTGGATCGACCAGTCCGGACGCATTTCCTGGCCGAAGTAGGCCTTCAGGAACTCGCCGCGACTGATGCCGTAGCTGTCGGCCAGGCGCAGCAGGCGGCCTTCCAGGACCATCAGCCGCTTGTTGATCGCATACAGCTGCTCGACCAGCGCCTCGATGCGGTTGTTGTTCAGCTTCAGGGTCTTGAGGTGCAGCACGATGGCGCCGGCGGCGGTCTGATAGGCCGCGCGGTCCTTGTCGCTGAGGTCCTCGCCCTTCAGCTTGGCGCCGACCAGCTTCTCCTGCAGCAGACGGAAGCCTTCGAACTCCGAGGCAATGGCGTCCAGGGTGACCATCACGCCTTCGCGCAGTTCGGCTTCCATGGCGCTGATCGTCGGGCCCGCGCCGTCGTCGAAGTCGTCGTCGTCGTCGTCGCCCTTGGCGATGACCTCGCCGTCCTCATTGAGCTCGGGGGCCTCCTCGACCACCTCGGCGGGCGGGGGCGCGTTGGCGGCCAGTTCCTCTGCGGCCGCGGCGGTGATGCCGCCGTAGGTCTGCTCCAGGTCGATGACCTCGCGCAGCAGGATGCGGCCGCCCTCCAGCTCCTCGCGCCACACCATGATGGCTTCGAAGGTCAGCGCGCTTTCGCACAGGCCGCGGATCATGGTGTCGCGTCCGGCCTCGATGCGCTTGGCGATGGCGATTTCGCCCTCGCGCGACAGCAGCTCCACCGAGCCCATCTCGCGCAGGTACATCCGCACCGGGTCGTCGGTGCGGTCGTAGGCGGCTTCCTTGGTGGTCTCGACCACGGCGCTCTCTTCGCGCACCGCGACCTCGCCGCCCTCGGCGTCGTCCTCGGACTCGACGACGTTGACGCCCATCTCGCTGAGCATCGCCAGGGTGTCTTCGATCTGTTCGGAGGTGACTTCCTCCGACGGCAGCACCTTGTTCAGCTCGTCCATGGTGACGTAGCCGCGGGTCTTGGCCGCCTTGATGAACTTCTTGACCGCGGCATCGGTCAGGTCGAGCAGCGGACCGTCGCTTCCGGAGGTGGTTTCGGGCGCTTCAGCTTCGGTCGTGGTTGCGCTCATCTAAAATCTCCGATGTCGGCTCGCGCTCCCTGCAAAGGGCGGGCCGAAAATTGGTGGCTGGCGGACAACTATCGAGGGGCCGCGACGATACGACCCTTCACCCGCCAAAGATGTTCCCGTTCAAATCTTGCGTTCAGCGACCCGCGCGCAACTCTCCGTGCGCCAACCCCGAGAGGGCGGCGACGCGGCGAGGCCGCTGGGACTTCCACGCATCGAGGGAGACATCAGTTCAATTATTGGGCGCGTCCGATGCACGCAACGGCCCGATCGATGTCTGTCAAACGCGCGCTAAATCCGCATTGCGCCAGATGGCGTGCGTGGGGGTCGGTGTCAAGATGGTGACAGTTCGGATGTCGCCGGCGCAGCCTGCGGCGGGGCGTTAGGTCGCAGGGGGCCCGGCGCCCCCGGGCCGTCACCGCTCGACGGTCTGCCGCTGCATCGGCGCCAGCTTGGCCAGGAAGCGGTTCTGGTCGCGGAAGCCGATCTTCTCGTGGTCCATGGCCAGCTGGAGGTTCTCGACCAGGGCGTTGAAGTCGGCGTTCTGGAGGCCGAGGTCCTTGTGCGCCGCCTTCATGTCGCGGCCCGAATAGCGGCAGCCGCCGTCCAGGATGTAGCAGAACTGTTCCCGGAGCGTGCGGCGCAGGCGCACCATGTCCTGGCTGTGAAAGATCTCGGCGGTGCGCGGGTCGGCGAGGCTGCGGTCCACCACCTCGTCCACCACTCGGCCGATGCCGGCCTGGCCGTGGAAGGCCTTCAGCATGGCGTCGCCGGCGAACGGCCTGGTCCCGGCGTTGGCGTCGGCCTGGACGTAGGCCTCGACCTCTTCCTCGCCAGGATGGGTCGCCGAGGGGTGCTCGACGGTGAAGGCCGGGGCGGTCGACAGCGCCGCCGCCAGGATCAGGGCTTGGATCATCCTAGAAACCCGCTTGCAGTGAAAGGTAGAGGCCGCGCTGGCCCTTGAAGGTGGCGATGGTCCCCAGGTCGGCGTAGGCGGCCGTCACCGAGAGGTTCTTGTTCACCGCATAGGCGGCGAACAGGTCGAACCAGTCGCTCTCCTTCAGGCCCAGGTTGTTGGGCTTGGTGCGATATTCGCCGCCGACCAGCAGCCGCTTGGTGAGCAGCACGCCGGCCGAGCCCTCGGCCTGCAGGCTGTAGCGGTCGTGGCCCGGGCCGCCGAAGCCCAGCAGGCCGGTCTGGTTGGCCTTGGTGGCCCGCAGCGTGGCGTTCAGCACCAGGCTCTCGGACAGCAGCACCTTGGTGGCCGCCACATAATAGTCGACGCCGTCGTCGTGCTGGCCGCCGAGCAGGCCGATGACCGCGCCCTTGTCGGCCGTCTTGTACTGCGCGCCGACCGCGATCTGCGGGACCCAGCTGTCCTGGTTGTAGATGGCGTCGCCCAGCACCTTCAGCTTCGCGCCGAAGATGTCCTGGTGGAAGGTGAACCCCTTGCCGAGGCCCAGCTTGGCGCCGGTCGCCTGGGTGTCGAAGTCCTGGCGCGTGTACGACACCTCGACCCGGTCGAAGAGGCCCACCGAGGCGCCATAGGCGCGGAACTCATAGTCCGGCAGGTTGAGGTAGGTGGCGTGGACGTTGGCGCCGACGCCGTCGCGGGTCTCGTAGCCGCCGATGAACGCCCAGCTGGACAGGCCGCCGCCGGCCGAGCCCTCCACGGTGGTCACGCCGCCGGTCAGCAACAGCTTGCCGGCCGGCCGCAGATCCTCAGCCGCCGCCGTTCCGGCGCACAGCAGTGACAGCGCCGTCGATAGTGCCAGATTACGCACGTTCATCGATCCTGCCTCAACAACCGGGACCTGCATCGACTACCGCGAGGGTCTTTACATCTGGTTCAACAGGCCGGCGGTATCCCCGTCGACATGCGGAAAATCCTCCTTGCCCTCGCGGCCTCCTGCGTCTGCGGCCCGGCCATGGCGGGCGAGGTCACCGTCGACGTGCGCGACCAGATGGGACGGCCGGTGCACGACGCGGTGGTCATCGTGCGCCCCACGGCCGGCGTCGCGCCCGGCAAGCCCCTGACCGTCAGCTGGCCCCTGGTCATGGCCCAGCAGAACATCGCCTTTCAGCCCTACGTCCTGATCGTGCCCCTGGGCTCGACCGTCAGCTTCCCCAACCGGGACAAGGTCCGCCACCACGTCTATTCGTTCTCCACGGCGAAGCGGTTCGAGCTCAAGCTCTACGGCAAGGACGAGAGCCGCACCGTCATCTTCGACAAGCCCGGCGTCGTGCCCCTGGGCTGCAACATCCACGACAGCATGATCGCGTTCATCTACGTCACCGACGTCCCCTACGCGGCGAAGACCGGCGCCGATGGCCAGGCGGTGGTCCCGGACGTGCCGTCCGGCGCGGCGACGCTGACGGTCTGGCATCCCGACCTCAAGGCCCGCACCCCGTTCACCCGGCCGGTCCAGATCGCCGCGACCGCACTGCACACCGCCGCGGCCATCGAGCTGAAGCCTTAAGGCGCGCGCGCCCTTACCACCGCCCGGTCAGGCCGAGCGGGACGCCGCTTCCGCGAAGCTGTCCCGGGTCTGCAGAACCAGGGCCGCCTCGATCGCCGCATAGAGCACGTCCGCGGCGATCGGCTTGGCGACCACCCCGTCCATGCCGGCGTCGCGATAGGCCTGCAGCTCGTGGGCCGCGACGTTCGCGGTGACCGCCACGATCGGCGTCCTGGGCCCCTCGCCGGCCGCCTCACCGGCGCGGATGCGGCGGGTCGCCTCGACGCCGCTCAGCTTCGGCATCTGGATGTCCATGAGGATCAGGTCGTAGCCGCCGGCCGCCGCCGCCTCGACCGCCGCCTGGCCGTCCGGCGCCACCGTCAGGTCGACCCCCAGCGGCTCCAGCAGCGCCTTGAGGATCATCTGGTTGGTGGGGTTGTCCTCGGCCGCCAGGATCCTCAGCGCCGGCTCGCCCTCGACCGGGGCCGCCATCCGGCGATCCTCCGGCGGCTGCGCGGCGGCCAGGGGCAGGTCGAACCAGAACGCCGACCCGGCGCCCGGCCGGGAGTCGGCGCGCAGGACGCCGCCCATCAGCCGCACCAGCTCGCGGCAGATCGCCAGGCCCACGCCAGCCCCGCCGAAGCGCCGGGTGGCCGAGCTGTCGCCCTGGGAGAACTTGTCGAAGATCAGGTCCATCTGCTCGGGCGGGATGCCGACCCCGGAGTCCTCGACCCGGAACCGCAGCGCGCCGTCATGGAAACGCACCAGGCAGGTCACGCCGCCGGCTTCGGTGAACTTGACGGCGTTGGACGCGAGGTTGGCGATCGTCTGCTGCAGCCGCAGGGCGTCGCCCGCCCACCACCCGGCCGCCGCCGGATCGAGGTCGATCCTGAACGCCAGCCCGGTCTCGGCCGCCAGGTTGGCGAACGGTTCGCAGGCGCGGTCCAGCACCTCCTTGAGGTCGAACGGCTGGGTCTCGACCTCCAGCTGGCCGGCCTCGATCTTCGACAGGTCGAGGATGCTGTTCAGGATCGCCAGCAGCACATGGGCGGTATTGCGGATGACCCCGACCCGCTGGCGCTGTTCGGCCCGCAGGTCGTCGCGGTCCAGCACCTGCGCCATGCCCAGGATGCCGTTGAGCGGGGTGCGGATCTCGTGGCTCATGTTGGCCAGGAAATCGGTCTTGGCCTGGTTGGCCGCGTCGGCCAGGACCCGGGCCTCCTTGAGCGCCGCCTCGCGGCGCACGATGCGGTCGGTCATCCGGTTGAAGGTCCGGCCCAGGTCGGCGATCTCGTCGCGGCCGCGGACCTCCACCAGGATGTGCGCGCCGCCTTCCAGCTGCTCGGCCGCCGCGCGCAGGGCGTCCAGCGGGCGGGTGATGCGCCGCGCGACCCACCAGCTGCCCGCTCCGACCAGGCAGAGCCCCGCCGCCCCAAGACCCAGGACGATCGCCAGCACCAGGCGATAGGGCGCCAGCGCCTTGTCCAGCGGATAGCGCAGGATCAGCGCCGTCGGCCGGCCGCTGGTCGACGGCAGCCGCCGCATGACCTCCACATTGCCGTCGATGGTCAGGCCCGGGCGGGCGGTCTTCGAGGCGCCGAGCGCCCGCAGCATGCGGATCTCGGCCGCGGTGAGATGGCCGTCGCCGCCCTGCCAGCGGCCGCCGGCGCCCAGCTGCACCACCTGCGGCTTCACGCGGACCGGCGACAGTTCGGCCAGCGACGCCAGCTCGCGGTCGTCCAGGCGGACGGCGAACACCAGCTGGCCGATCTGGTTGGGGGCCAGGATAGGGGCGGTGACCGTCTGGTAGGGCATCTTGTCGATCAGCAGCACGCCGCCCTGGTCCGACGCCGCCAGGCTGCGCAGCGTCGCGTCGTCGATCCTCTGCGCCGACCCGGATCGCGCCATCAGCCGTCCATCGAGGTCGATCGCCAGGACCAGGTCAACGGATAGCCGCTCGCGGGCGTTTTCCAGGGCCGACTGCAGGGTGGGCGCATCCTGGGAGGTGACCGCGCCCCGGAAACCGAAATCCCGCGACAGCACCAGGGCGCCGCGCTGAAGCTGGTCGCTGCGCAGATGCCAGATCCTTTCGAAGGCGGTGGCGGTGGCGTTCAGCTCGTCGCGCACCACGTCCTGCACGTTCTGGCCGGCGGCGACCGCCAACACGCTGAAGATCAGCACCAGCACGCCGGCGAACAGGCCCCCATAGGCAAGCGTCAGCCGGGCGCTCAGGCGCTGTGACGCCCGACCCATGATCCGCCGCAGCAATTGCGGCCTGGACGCTCGCTTCAACCCCAGCCTCATGAATGTCGGCGCAACCGGCCGTTTCGCTCCTTTGCCCGGACGGGCGCAGAGTGGCAGGCGCCGGCTAATATGTTCTGAACACGATGGATTTCGCCGATCAGTGCGGCAGCACCGGCTCGTTCCGGTCGGGGTTGGCCCAGTCGCTTTTCAGCAGCTTGCGCAGGTGGTCGCGTTCGCCCTTGAGGGTGTTGAGCGTGGTGGCGTCCTGGTCGCGGGACAGGTCGTGGGCGGCGGCGCTGACGGCGCGTTCCAGGCTCTCCAGCTGCATCAGCAGGTCGAAGGCCTCGCGCCAGAGTTCGCGCGCCCGCTCGCCGGTCTCGTTCAGGAACGGCGCACTGACCCCGGCGCGGCCGGCGTCGCGCTCCAGGCGGCGCATGACCTCGGCGTCGAAGCCGCGCGCCTGCAGCTGGCGCAGCGACGCGTCCATCTCCACGCTGCCGGTCTCATAGCGCAGGCGCACCAGTTCCTGGGCCAGGCCATCCAGCTGTTGGTCGCCGAAGCCGTGGGAGACCACCCGCTCGATGGCCTCGTCGATGACGCCCGGGTCCTGCACCGCCGCATAGGCCAGGGCGGCGGAGAGCGCGCGCGGCGCGCGGCGCAGGCGCTCGGTGGCATCCTTGGTCTCCGTCGTCGCGCCGGTCAGCGGCGGCCGGCGCTTGTCCCAGCGGGCGCGCGACATCTCCCGCGCCGCCGCGCCCACCGTGTAGACCGGCTGGCGGGTGGGCCAGAGCCCCTCGAAACGGGCGAGCAGGTCCTCCTTGTAGGCCTGGGCCAGGTCAGGGTCGGCGATGCTTGCCGCCAGCTTGCGCAGCCGCACCTTGAGCGCGGTCTTGCGCTCCGGCGTCCCCAGGTCCTCGGTGTCGCGCTCGCGGATGAACAGGGCCTCGGCGAAGGGCGTGGTCCTGGACAGCTGGCTCTTCAGCGCCGCCGCGCCCTGCTCGCGCAGCACGTCGTCCGGGTCCTTGCCGCCCTCCACGATGGCGAAGCGGAAACTGCGGCCGGCCTTCAGCAGCGGCAGCGCCCGGTCGATGGCCCGCGACGCCGCCTGCCGCCCGGCCCGGTCGCCGTCGAAGCACAGCGTCGGCTCCGGGTGGTGGCGCCACAGCACCTCCATCTGCTCCTCGCCCAGCGCCGTGCCCATGGCGGCCACCGCCGGCACGCCCGCGCGCTGGCAGGCGATCACGTCCATGTAGCCTTCCACGACGACCAGCGGCGGGTCTTCTCCGGAGGGCGCGGCGGCGATCAGCTTGCGGGCTTCCGACAGGCCGTAGAGCTGGTGGCCCTTGTGGAAGACCACCGTCTCCGGGCCGTTCAGGTACTTGGCGCGGGCCTGCGGGTCCATCGCCCGGCCGCCGAACGAGACCACCCGGCCGCGCGCGTCCAGGATCGGGAAGATGATCCGGTCGCGGAACCGGTCGTAGGGCGCCGCGCCGTCCTCCGGGGCGATCAGCAGCCCGGCCTCGATCAGCTCGCCGGGCCGCGCGCCCTTGGCGATCAGATAATCCTTCAGCGCCGTACGGCCGCCCGGCGAGAAGCCGATGCGGAACCGGGCCCACTCGCTGTCCGGCAGGCCACGCGCCTCCAGATAGGCCCGCGCCTCGCGCCCGACCGGACGCCGCAGCTCGGCCTCGAACCACTGGGCGGTCAGCTCCAGCCATTCGCCCAGCCCCTGGCGCACCTTGTCCTGCTCGGCGCCGCGCGGGTCGACGGCCGGCAGCGCCAGCCCGGCCTCGGCCGCCAGCCGCTCGACGGCCTCGGCGAACGAGAGCCGCTCGTTCTCCTGCAGGAAGGTGATCAGGTCGCCATTCTTGCCGGACGAGAAGTCGAAGAACTGCCCCTTCTCGTCGTTCACATAGAACGAGGGGGTCTTCTCCTTGTTGAACGGCGACAGGCCGACGTACTCGCGGCCCTGCTTGCGCAGCTTGACCGTCCGCCCGATCACGTCGGACGGCCGAAGCCGCGACTTGATCTCCTCCAGGAACCTCTCGTCGAACCGACCGACCATCCGCCACCGCTACCACGCCAGGCCGCCCCACGGCTGTGGACCAGCTCGGAACAGCTGTGGATGACTCCCGCGACAGACCCGGACGCCTCCTCTCCCCCGAGCGAAGCGAAGAGAGGGAGAGGGTAGGGAGAGGGCGGGCACGTAAGACCGTGGTCCGCCGTGGGTCCAGCCATGGCCCACGAGCGCCGCCGGCGCGGGCCCTTGGGCTTCCAGCGGGAGAGCCCGAAAGGCCCAGCCGGCCCTCTCCCTACCCTCTCCCTCTCGGCTTCGCCGGGGGAGAGGAAGGCTATCCCACGTGGGTCGAGGCGCCCTCTTCGAGGTGAATCGGGTGATGGGCCCGGGCTTCCTGGAGGCGGTCTATCAGGAGTGCCTGGCCCGGGAGTTCGAGGCGCGTCAGGTCCCGTATCGGGCGGTGCCGTCGCTGAAGCTCGAGTACAAGGGCGTACGACTGCGCCAGATCTACACGCCGGACTTCATCTGTTACGAGACCATCATCGTGGAATTGAAGGCGGTCCGCGAGTTGGCGCCGGAGCATCGCGCCCAGCTTTGCGACTACCTGAGAGCCACCGGCCTGCGCGTCGGATTGCTCGTAAACTTCGGGGGATCAGGTCGAGCGGCCGTGGAGCGGATGGTCATTTGAAATGAACCACGGACCCACACGGACGGGGTCTCGTCCTGGTGGAGGCGTGGCCAACCCGATCCTTCTTGTCCGTGTGGGTCCGTGTGGGTCCGTGGTTCAAGAATCTTGCGGCTACGCCGCCCGCTACTTCGCGCGGTCCATCAGGCCCGCGAAGCGTTCGAACAGGTAGAGGCTGTCGGTTGGGCCTGGGGAGGCTTCGGGGTGGTGCTGGATGGAGAAGACGGGGCGGTCCTTGAGGGCCAGGCCGGCGTTGGTGCCGTCGAAGAGGGAGACGTGGGTCTCGGTCAGCGGCTCCGGCAGGCTGTCGCGGTCGACGGTGAAGCCGTGGTTCATGGAGACGATCTCGACCTTACCGGTGGTCAGGTCCTTCACCGGATGGTTCGCCCCGTGGTGGCCCTGGTCCATCTTCACGGTGGTCGCGCCCAGGGCGAGCGCCAGCATCTGGTGGCCCAGGCAGATGCCGAACACCGGCCGGCCGCTGTCGACCAGCTTCCTGATCTCCGGCACCGCATAGACGCCGGTCGCCGCCGGGTCCCCGGGGCCGTTGGACAGCAGCACCCCGTCCGGATTGCGCGCCAGGATGTCCTCGGCCGACGTCGAGGCCGGCACCACCGTCACCCGGGCGCCGACCGAGGTCAGGGCCCGCAGGATGTTGCGCTTCACGCCGTAGTCGACGACCACGACCTCGTATTTCGGCTGGCCCGGCTTCGCATAGCTGTCCGGCCACGACCACAGGCCCTCCTCGAACACGAACGGCTGCAGGCAGGAGGCTTCCTTGGCCAGGTCCAGGCCCTCTAGCCCCGACCAGGCCTTGGCCTTCGCCAGCAGGGCGTCGAGGTCGAACCCGCCGTCCGGGCGGTGGGCGATCACCCCGTGCGGCATGCCGTGCTCGCGGATCGAGCGCGTCAGCGCCCGGGTGTCGACGCCGCTCAGGCCGATCACGCCGCGCCGCGCCATCCAGGACGCCAGGTCGCTGTCCGCCCGCCAGTTGGCCGGCGGTGTCGGCAGGTCGCGAAAGATCGCGCCCCGGGCCGCGGTTTCGGCCGAGCCGGACATCTGCTCCAGGTCCTCGACGTTGGTCCCCACATTGCCCACGTGCGGGAAGGTGAAGGCCACGATCTGGGCCATGTAGGAGGGGTCGGTGAGGATCTCCTGATAGCCGGTCATGGCGGTGTTGAAGCACACCTCGCCCACCGCCTCGCCCGTCGCGCCGACGCCGATTCCCTGCAGGACGGTCCCATTGGCCAGCACCAGCACGCCGGTGACGCCAGGCAGCAGATCACGGCTCATGATGGGCCTCCTTGTGGGCAAACGGCGGCGTAGGTAGTGAGTTGCGGCAGGCCGGTCAATGCGGCGGAGGTGCCTATGCCCTACATCGATCCCGACCGCGAGGCCTGGGCGGTCTTCAAGGCCCTGCCCCGCGACGCGCCGATCCAGATGCTGAACCTGATCAAGCTGAAACCGAAGGCGGACTATCCGGAAGGCCACCCGGACCACGGCAAGAACCTGACGGGCCTGGACGCCTACCGCGCCTATGGCCGGACCACGGCGCATATCTTCGGCCGGCTGGGCGGCAAGCAGGTCTGGGTGGGCAGGCCGCAGGTGATGGTCACCGGGCCCGGATCGGAAGCCTGGGACCTGGCGTTCATCGCCGAATACCCGACCTCGGAAGCCTTCATGGCCATGGTCCGCGACCCCGAATACCGCGAGCTTGTGAAGCACCGCACGGCCGGCGTGGCCGACTCGCGGCTGCTGCGGCTGGCCCCGATGGCGCCCGGAAAAGGCTTCGGCGAGTAGTTGTCTGTAAACGAGGGAAACTTGGCATTTCCGCCAATGGTAGCCCTCGTCCATGTTGACGCAATGCTGGCCCTGCGCCCCAACTGCGAATGCTGCGACCGCGACCTGCCGCCGGACAGCCCCGACGCCCGCATCTGCACCTTCGAGTGCACCTTCTGCGCCGAGTGCGCGGAGACCCGGCTCGGCGGCGCCTGCCCCAACTGCGGCGGCAACTTCGCGCCCCGGCCGATCCGCCCCGCCGCCGCCCTGGCCCGCTTCCCCGCCTCCACCGAGCGGGTGACAAAGCCTCACGAGGGCTGCGCCGGATAGCCATCCAGCGCGAACACCGGTGATGGCCACCGCCGCCGCCCGGGGATTGCACACCCGCGGTCGGAGCCCCTAAGGAAGCCGCCATGCGCATCACCACGGTCGGCCTCGATGCCGACGACACCCTGTGGCACAACGAGACGATCTTCCGCCTGACGCAGGATCGCCTGCGCGCCCTGATGGCCGATATCGCGCCGCCGGAGACGCTCAACGCCACCCTGGCCGAGGTCGAGAAGCGCAACCTCCGGCTCTATGGCTACGGCGTGAAGGGCTTCACCCTCTCGATGATCGAGACCGCCATGGAGCTGACCGGCGCCAACCCGCCGGGCCGCCTGATCGCCGAGATCCTGGCCGCCGGGCGCGAGATGCTGGGTCATCCGGTGGAGCCGCTGCCCGGGGTCGAACAGGCCCTGGCCGAGCTGGACGGCTACCGCTTGGTGCTGATCACCAAGGGCGACCTGCTGCACCAGGAGCAGAAGCTCGCGGCTTCGGGCCTGGGCGACCTGTTCGCCGCCGTCGAGATCGTCAGCGAGAAGGACACCGGCGCCTACCGGCGCGTCTTCGACCGCCATGGGACCGGCGCCGCCGAGGCGGTGATGTGCGGCAACTCCATGCGCTCCGACATCCTGCCGGCGCTCGAGGCCGGCTGCTGGGGGGCCTACATCCCCTACCACATCACCTGGGCCCACGAGGTCGCCGAGCCGCCCGGCGACCATGCGCGGTTCGTGGAGCTCCGGTCGATCTCCGAGCTGCCGGCCTGGGTGCGGGGGTTGAACTAACAGCCCTACGCGATCGGCTCGTCGAACATCAGCTGGCGCACGTAGCGGCCCGGCGGGGAGCCGTAGGACAGCACCTTGTCGTGGTAAGTCTTCAGGTCGAAGGCCGACCCGGCCCGCCGTTCCGCCTCGGCGCGGAGGGCATCATGCTCGGTCACGCCGACGAAGTAGGTGGGAAGCTGGGCCGAACTGAGCTGGGCCCGGGTCCACTTGCCGGCCGCCTCGCGCTCCTGCTGGAAGGCATCGACGGTCAGGAACCGCATGAAGGTCTCGCGGTCGACACCGTCCACGTGGACCATCTGGTCGATGATGGCGTTGGTGATGCTGCGGACGCGGTTCTTCAGGATCTGCAGCCGGAACCTGGGGTCGTCGCCCAGGTAGCCGACCTTTGACATCATATCCTCGGCGTAGACCCCCCAGCCCTCGACGAACGAGCCGGAGCGCAGCACGGAGCGCAGCGTCGAGGGGTAGCGGTTGGCATGCCAGAACTGGACGTAATGTCCGGGCATGGCCTCGTGGATTCCCAGGTCATGCAGGGACAGGCGGTTGTATTCCCGCAGGAAGCTCTCGGCTTGCGCGGCGGTCCAGGCGTCGGGGATCGGCGAGATGTTCAGGAACGTCTTCGCGTGGCGTTCGAGGGGGCCGGGGGGGTTGCAGGTCGCCACCGCGGCGCCGCGCTGGAACGCCGGCATGACAATCACCTCCAACGGCGTGTCGGGCATGGTGATGATCTGGTGGCTGCGCAGGAAGGCTTCGGCCTCGCCGACGGCGGCGCGGGCGGCGTCGAACAGCTGCTCGCGCGGCGGGTGGTCGGAGACCACCAGTTCCAGGGCCGCTTCGATGACCTTCTGCTGGGTGGCCGGATCGGGCCGCTCGGGGCCGGTCGGTGCGCCGGGCGTGTCGGCCAGCACGCTCAGCGAGACGGCGTACATTTCGGCGCGGGTCTCGACGAGTGCGTGGTCGGCCGCCGCGCGGATTTCGGCGCGCGACAGCGGCGAACTCAGCGCAAAGGCGAGCTTGGCGTCGTACAGCTTGGCGCCCAGGCGGAAGTCGCCTTTGGCGTTCGGGGCCAGGGTCTTGTCGAGCCAGGCCTGGTGCTCCACCACCGCGGTGCGAAGGGTCGCTTCTGCCGCCTTGAGCCGGGCCTGGTCGCCGGCCGGCAGCTCGCCCGCGTAGGGCAGGATCATCTGGCCGACGATCGCCAGGACGCCGATGTTCTGTCGCGCGACGGTTTCCGCATGCACCCGGGGTACGCGGTCCGGCTGCAGTTCGGCGCGGGCCTGGGCGAAGAGGCGGGGCAGCGCCTCCATACGCGCGATGGCGGAACGGATGCGCTGCGGCCGGGGCGCGAAGTCCCGCGCCATCGGGCCATACAGGGCCTGGCCGGCGGCGCTGGAGTAGATCTGCGGGTCCCAAGCCCAGTCCTGCAGGACCTCGCTGGTCCAGAGCTCCGACGCGAGGAAGCGCTTGACCAGGATGAGGTCCACCTGGTTTGCACGGCTGAGATCGCTGGGCCGGAAGGCCTCGAACGCCCTGAGCAGCGCGCGGCGCGCCGCGTTGGCGCGGGCCCGGCCGGCGGCGGACAGGTCATCCAGGTCGGCGTCGAACCGGTGGTCGCCCAGCAGGGTCGCGCTGATGGGCGAGAGGTGCGTCAGCTGGTCGAGGCCGCGGACGCCGAGGGCTTCGAAGCGGGCGTCCGCCGAGGACGCTGCGGCCGCCGGCGCGGCCAGCGCGGCGAGGCCGAAGGTGGTGGCCGCTCGGCGCGTCAGGCGGATCGGACGGGGTTTGGTCATGCCCCGTTGCAGCACGACGCGGGCTTCGCGCCAAGCCGCTGACAACGCTGGCCCTCCCCGCCGAAGCGAGGAGGGCCGCGCTCAATGGTCTTACGGCATCAGCACCGTATCGACGACGTGGATCACGCCGTTCGACTGGAAGACGTTGGCGATGGTCACCTTCGACATGCCGCCCTTGGCATCGGTGAGGATGAGGGCGCCGTTCTTCATGGTGGCCGTCAGGTCTTCACCCTGCACGGTCTTCAGCGTGGCCTTGCCACCGCCGGCCTTGATCTTGGCCGCGATATCCATCGACGACATGCGGCCGGAGACCACGTGATACGTGAGGATCTTGGTCAAAGTGTCCTTGTTCTCGGGCTTGACCAGGGTGTCCACCGTGCCAGCCGGCAGCTTGCCGAAGGCGGCGTTGGTCGGCGCGAACACCGTGAACGGGCCGGGGCTCGAGAGGGTGTCCACGAGGCCGGCGGCCTTGACGGCGGCGACGAGCGTGGTGTGGTCCTTCGAGTTGACCGCGTTCTGGATGATGTTCTTCGACGGATACATGGCTGCGCCGCCGACCTGAACGGTCTTTTCCGCGGCGATGGCGGACGTAAAGGTTCCAACCGAAACGGCCAGAGCGAAACCGGCCACGACCGTGGCGATAACCTTGCGAGACATTCTTGGATATTCCCTGAAGTTGAACCGCCCCTGCTGGCGACGTGACAGATACGCCGACCCCCACGTCCGCAGATGCGACATTATGGCCTCATTTTTGCAGAACGCTCGGGCAGATTCGCCGTACAGGCGAAAAACCCAGGCGCGCGGCCGCTCGACATTGGAATGTCACACGAAGCGGCGAGCGGCGGTCGCGCTTCGAGACGCCCGCGCGCGGGTCGAACGGGGGATCGCCCTCGCCTGTCCGTCGAAACGAAGAAGGGTCGCGACGGACATGCCGTGCGACCCCTGATCCGTCAGCGGTAGATCCGCCTTACAGCTTCGACAGCGCGCCCGCGCCCACAACCGGGCCTTGCGGGCCGTTGGGGTCGGTGGAGCCGCCCGGCGCCTCGATGGAGACCGCGAGCGTTGCGCCGGCCGCGACCACGCCGGCGGTGTCGGTCTTGAGCGGGATCACCTTCGACTTGCCGGGCTCCAGGAAACCCAGCGGCTTGGGATGATCCTTGCCGGCGATCAGCCACAGTTCCTGCACCTTGGCGGGGTGGGCCCCCTCGGGCAGCAGGGAGGTGACGATAATCGCCTTGCGGTCGGGATCGTAGGCGGCCACGAACAGCGGCACCTGGCGTCCCGACGTGCTGGTCAGGCTGGCGTTCAGCAGCTGGCCCGGCGGCGGCAGGGTCTGAGTCTTGGTGACCGCGCTGGGCGGCTGGGCCACCAGCACGGCCAGGGCCGCGAGGCTGGCGGCCGCCAGGCTGAAGCCGCCGACCGCGGAGGTGCGCCAGAACCGCAACCGGTTCACCGCCACGCCATTGTCGTTGGCCGGCAGCTCGCGCTCGATGCGTCGCCACAGGTCGTGCGGCGGCGAGACCGAGGCGATGGCGCCGGTCATGGGGCCAAGGCGCTCTCGCCACGCCTCCACGTCGGAGGCGAACGCGGGATCGCGGGCCATGCGGGCTTCGGCTTCCCCACGCTCACGGGCGTTCAGGACCCCTAGCGCATGCTCGGCCGCGAAGGCTTCGGCCTCGGAAAGGTCGGGTGCTTCGCTCATGATTGGAGGCATCCTTTGAGTTTCGCCAATCCCCGACGAATCCAACTCTTCACCGTGCCCAGCGGAGCATCCATCCGCTTGGCCAGGGCCTCGTACGTCACGCCTTCGAAGAAGGCGGTCCGGATGACCTTCTCGGTGCGCTCGTCGAGCTCCGAGAGGCAGCCGTGCAATCGGTTCCGGTCGTCCGCCGCCGACAGCAGCGTTTCGGCGCTGTCAGCCCCATCGGGGAGTTCCAGTTCATCCACCTGTTCGGCGTAGGCCAGGGGCCCACGTGCTCTAAGGCGGTCGATCGATCGGTTGCGCGCGATGGTGGACAGCCACGTCATCACGCTTGCACGGGTCGCATCGAAGCGATCGGCCCGGCGCCATATGGTGACGTATACGTCCTGCAAAACGTCCTCGCTTTCCTCGCGGTCGGAAAGGATACGCAGGCAGACCCCAAAAAGCTTCGCGGAGGTGGCGTCGTAAAGTTGTCGCAGGGCCTCGCGCTCACCGGCCGCAATGCGCGACATCAGCGGCCCGAGGATGTCGGAGGTCGTCGCGGCGGCGGCCAAGGTATTCCCTACGGTTGTGTCCGCGCGGGGCGAACCAGTTACCGGGAAGCTGCCCGTCCGCGCGGCAAGACGCAAGTATGGCCGTGCGACGAACCGCCGCGGCGTGGATTCGAAGCCAAGTCCCTCCGCTCGGCATCCCGACGGCCGGCCGCGGGCCGATCCGGGGGATGACGGCGGGTGGGTCCGCCTCAGGCAGCGGCGGAGCGCAGGGTGGCCTTGCGGGTGGCGGCGCGCTTTTCCTTGGCGCGGTCCAGGCGGGCCTCGCGGCGTTCGGTGTCGGCGATCTCCAGGGCCGGCAGCAGCTGGGCCGCGGCGGCCTGCTGCTTCTCATCCCCGCGTTCGGCCAGGCGGCGCGCGTTGACCAGCAGGTTGGAGACCTCTTGGTCGCTCAGGGTGGGGATTCTGTCCAAGAGGCTCATGCCGGCTCCGCAATCTATGGCGCGCCATACCGGGCGCTCGGAGAGATAGCGTCCCGGGCGGCGGCTAGTTGCGTGATTCGCCAGAGAAATTTCAGGCCGCCACGGCCGGTCGGAGGCCCGGCGCGCCAGCGGCCTTGCGCGCGGGGGACTCCCTCTCTAAACGGGCGCCTTAACCTACAGTTCTGACCTGTGCCGGGCGCGCCCAGACGCGCGACCGCATGTTCGCGCGAGACCCGATGCCCAAACGCACCGACATTTCATCGATCCTGATTATCGGCGCCGGGCCCATCGTGATCGGCCAGGCCTGCGAGTTCGACTACTCCGGCGTGCAGGCGTGCAAGGCGCTGCGCGCCGAGGGCTACCGGATCATCCTGGTCAATTCGAACCCGGCGACGATCATGACCGATCCGGATGTCGCCGACGCCACCTACATCGAGCCGATCACGCCGGAGATGGTCGAGAAGATCATCGCCAAGGAACGGCCGGACGCCCTGCTGCCGACCATGGGCGGCCAGACGGCGCTGAACACCGCCCTGGCGCTCGAAGCTTCCGGTGCGCTGAAGCGGTACGGGGTCGAGATGATCGGGGCCAAGGCCGACGTCATCGACAAGGCCGAGGACCGCCAGAAATTCCGCAACGCCATGGACTCCATCGGGCTGGAGAGCCCCAAGTCCAAGGCCGCCCACACCATGGACGAGGCCCTGGAGGGGCTTGAGTTCGTGGGCCTGCCGGCGATCGTGCGGCCGTCCTTCACCCTGGCCGGCACCGGCGGCGGCATCGCCTACAACGTCGAGGAATTCCGCGAGATCGTTGAGCGCGGCCTGGACCTGTCGCCCACCACCGAGGTGCTGATCGAGGAGAGCGTGCTCGGCTGGAAGGAGTACGAGATGGAGGTGGTCCGCGACAAGGCCGACAACTGCATCATCGTCTGCTCCATCGAGAACATCGACCCGATGGGTGTCCACACCGGCGACTCGATCACCGTCGCCCCGGCCCTGACCCTCACCGACAAGGAATACCAGTGGATGCGCCGCGCCTCGATCGCGGTGCTGCGGGAGATCGGCGTCGAGACCGGCGGCTCCAACGTCCAGTTCGCGGTGAACCCGGCGGACGGCCGCATGGTGGTGATCGAGATGAACCCGCGGGTGTCGCGGTCCTCGGCCCTGGCCTCCAAGGCCACCGGCTTCCCGATCGCCAAGGTCGCCGCCCGGCTGGCGGTGGGCTACACCCTGGACGAACTGATGAACGACATCACCGGGGCGACCCCCGCCTCGTTCGAGCCCAGCATCGACTATGTCGTCACTAAGATCCCCCGCTTCGCGTTCGAGAAGTACCCGGGGGCCGAGCCGCACCTGACCACCTCGATGAAGTCGGTGGGCGAGGTGATGGCCATCGGCCGCACCTTCGCCGAGAGCCTGCAGAAGGCCCTGCGCGGGCTGGAGACCGGCCTCACCGGCCTGGACGAGATCGCCATCGAAGGCAGCGACGATCCCGAGACCGGCCACGCCGCGGTCCACCGCGCGCTGACCCAGCCGACGCCGGATCGCCTGCGGGTGATCGCTCAGGCGTTCCGCCACGGCCTGAACGTCGAGGAGGTCAACGCGGCCTGTTCGTACGAGCCCTGGTTCCTGCGCCAGATCGAGACCCTGGTCGGCGAGGAGGCGGTGGTCCGCGCCAAGGGCCTGCCCGGCGACGCGGCGGAATTCCGGCGGCTGAAGGCCCTGGGCTTCTCCGACGCGCGGCTTGCGAAGCTGGCCGAGATCACCGAGGCGGACGCGCGGGCAAAGCGCCGGGCGCTGGGCGTGCGGCCGGTCTTCAAGCGCGTCGATACCTGCGCCGGTGAGTTCCGGGCCGACACGCCGTACATGTATTCGACCTATGAGACCGGCGCGCTGGGGCAGGAACCGGAGTGCGAGAGCCAGCCCACCGACCGCAGGAAGGCGATCATCCTGGGCGGCGGACCGAACCGGATCGGCCAGGGCATCGAGTTCGACTACTGCTGCTGCCACGCGGCCTTCGCGCTCGACGAGATCGGCGTGGAGTCGATCATGGTCAACTGCAATCCCGAGACGGTTTCAACCGACTACGACACTTCGGACCGGCTCTATTTCGAGCCGCTGACGGCAGAAGACGTCCTCGAGCTGATCCATGTCGAACAGAAGAACGGAACCCTGCTGGGGGTGATCGTACAGTTCGGCGGCCAGACCCCGCTGAAACTCGCCCAGTCCCTGGCCGACGCCGGCATCCCGATCCTGGGCACCACGCCCGACGCCATCGACCTGGCCGAGGACCGGGAGCGGTTCCAGCAACTGCTGCACCGCCTGAAGATCGCCCAGCCGATCAACGCCATCGCCCGGTCGCGCGACGAGGCCTTCGCCGGCGCCCACAAGGTCGGCTACCCGGTGGTGATCCGGCCCTCCTATGTGCTCGGCGGCCGGGCCATGGAGATCGTCCGCGATGACGAGCAGCTGGAGCGCTACATCACCAATGCGGTGAAGGTCAGCGGGGACTCGCCGGTCCTCATCGACCAGTACCTCAGCCGCGCCACCGAGGTCGACGTGGACGCGCTCTGCGACGCCGACGGCGCCGTGTTCGTGGCCGGCGTCATGGAGCACATCGAGGAGGCCGGGGTTCACTCCGGCGACAGCGCCTGTTCCCTCCCGCCCTTCTCGCTCAAGCCCGAGACCATCGCCGAGCTGAAGCGCCAGACCGAGGC
>NZ_JANXWD010000103.1 GCF_025351295.1 Phenylobacterium sp. | reverse complement strand
GCCGGCCGTTGCCGCGCCGCCGCCCAAGGTCTCGTCACCGCCGCCCAAGGCTTCGTCACCACAGCGCAAGGCTTCGCCCGCGCCAAGGAAGCCGACGCCGGTCGCGCCGCCCCCCGTTGCAACCGCGGCGCCGGCCGCCGCGCCAGCGTCAGGGCCGGCCGCGGGCCACACGGGCGGAACCAGCGTCCAGGTGGGGTCTTATCCCGACCGGGCCGCGGCCACGGCGGCGCTGGCGAAGCTGGCGGGCGGCCAGGCCCACACGCTCGAGGCGGCGACGGTGAGCGGCCGCACCTGGTACCGCGCGGTGGTCAGCGGGTTCGCCAGCGGCGAGGCCGCCGGGCGCTACTGTGAGGCGTTGAAGGCCAAGGGCGGCGTCTGTTTCGTGCGGCGTTGAGCGGTCCGCAACGCCGGGTTGCGGCGATCGGCCGCGGCGACCGTAGCCGACCTCCCGGCGGCGACGCCCTCCCGGTGCGGCCCCGCTCAGCGGCGGCCGTTGCCGCTGAGGCCGTGAAAACGCCACAGCGGCGCCGTTGACTCTGGGCTGTGGCCGAAGGTGAATGGCCAGGGATGACTATGCTCAGTGGTCTGCGACACGCTTTGATGAGCCCGGTGACGGGTCCGGTCGCCACGGCGATCGCCATGGCCCTGGCCGTCGCGCTGGGCGTGGCGTCGGCAGGCTGGGAGACCCGGCGCGCGCGCTACGAGGCGCGGATCGTGGAACTCAGCCAGGCCGCCGAGCGCAATCAGGTGTCGCTGCGGACCGAGCTGGCCTCGTGCCGTGCGGCGGGCGAGGCGCGCCAGTTGACCGCCGCGGAGTACGCCGCCAAGGGCCCGCCACCGGACGGCGCCAAGCGCCTGCTGGAGCAGCAGCCCGAGGGCATCGACGCCTGCGCGCGCATGGAAAGCGCCGACCGGGCGGTGCTGTCGAACCTCAAGCGATGAGCTCAGCCGCGGCTCGCGTGATGCTGCTGGCCGTGGGCGCCGCCCTGGCCTTGGGCGGCTGCCAGACGCTGCGGCGCCACAAACCCGTGCCGCCGGTGGCCGAGCCCGCGCCGCTGCCCCAGCCCGCGCCGCCCCCGCCCAGGGTGCTGGTGCTGCCCAGGCCCGCGCCGACGCCGACGGCCCCACCGCCGCCCAAGGCCTGCGTGCCCAGGACCCTGGCGCCACCGCCACGCTATCCGGACACCGACGCGGCGCTGCGCGCCTCGCCCGGCGCGGCCGACCGCTACCAGCTGATGGCCGCCGGCCGCATCCTGCGCGAGCAGCGGCTGGAGGACCTGGAACGGATCGTCGCCGCCTGCCGCGCGCCCTGAGGCGGAGGCAAAACCGCATGGACTGGCAGCCAGGAGGGCTGCAGGTCGCCGCAACCCTGAACGCCGCCTGACGTTACGGCTCCGGACGCCGTTCACCCGCCATCCGGCAGGGTGCGGCGACACGTGAACCGCAAGGCTGCGCCCCATGACCCGCTTTCCCCTGAAATCCCGGCTGTTCGCGGCCGGAGCCCTGGCTCTGGCCCTGGCGGCCTGCAACGACAAGGCCCAGGTCCAGAGTGCCGCTCCGGCTCCGGCCCCGATCCCGCTCGCGGCCCTGGAGACCGCGACGCCGCTGCCCGAGGCGCCGCCGGCTCCGGTGCGCCGCCAGGCGCCGCAGCAGGCGTACCGCTATGCCGAACGGGCCTACGGTGTGCAGCGGGCCGTGCATGGCGCGCGGCCTGACTATGGCTTCGCCTATGGGGACGAGGAGCCGCTGGCCTGGCAGACCGCCGACGACTGGTCGATGTATGCCGAGCCCTCGAACGGCGGATACCGCTATTACTACTACGAGCCGGGGGCCGATCGGCCTTACTTCGTGCGCGATCAGGACTACGGCTACGGCTACGACGCCGGCGGGGTGCTGGTGGCCGTGTTCGACTCCGGAGGCCGCTATGCCGACGACGAGGTGGTCCGGCGCATGGCCCCGATGGCCGGGCGCTACTATTCGCGCGGGCGTGACATGAGGAGCGCCGGCCTGCATGCCCGGCGCGTTCAGGTGGATGACCGCGCCTGGGCGATCCGGGCCCCGGTGGTCACCCGCAGCGCCCAGCCCTGGCTGGCCGCCGCACGCGACGACCGCGACTGGAGCCGCTGGCGCGAGGCCGACCGCGGCCAGGAACTGGACCGCTTCAACGCCGAGCAACAGCATCGCGCGGACCAGCAGCGGTCGCGGATCGCGCAGGATGCCCGCCAGCAGGACATCCGCCAACAGGACGCCAGCCAACAGGACATCCGCAATCAGGAGATCCGCAATCAAGACCTGCGCAATCAGGACCTGCGCAATCAGGATGCCCGCCAGCAGGATGTGGCGCGACAGAACCAGGCGCGCGCCGCCGACCAGGCGAGACTGAACGCACAGCGCGATGCGCAGCTGCTGGCGGAGCGCCGCCAGGCTGACCAGCAGGGCCTCCAGAAGACCGACGCCCGGGCCGCCCAGATCCGCGCCCAGCAGGCCGAGGTCGACCGCCTCCAGCAGGCTCAAGCGCTTGCGCAGCGGGACCAGCAGGCCCAGGCGCTCGCCCGTCGTGACCAGCAGACTCAGCGAGACCAGAAAGCCCAGCAGGCGCTCGCGCAACGGGACCAGCAGGTCCAGCGGGACCAGCAGGTCCAGCAGCAACAGAAAGCCCAGCAACAGGCCCAGGCGGCGGACGCCCGCGCGCACAAGGCGCAACAGGTGGAAGCTGAGCGCAAGCAACAGGCGCAGCAGGGCCAGGCGCGTGCAGCCGAGCTGCAGGCCCGCAACGCCGCGCGCGCACATGACGCCGAGGTCCGCGCCACCCAGGAACAGGCGCGCGCGACCGATCTGAGGGCCCGCGACGCCGCCAGAGCCCAGCAAGCCCAGGCTCGCGCCGCCCAGCAGCAGGCGCGCTCAGCCGAACAGCAGGCGCACGCGGCCTCGGCGCGGGAGCACGCCGTGAAGGCGGCCGAGAAGGCCGCGCCGTCTCCGGCCAAGGATCAACCCCCCGGCAAGGCGAAGGGCAAGGACCGCGAGCCGCCCCAGCAGCCACAGAACTAAGCCAGCGCCGTCACGCCTTGCGGTCGCTGAGGGCGGCGTAGACGGCGTTGGGCGAGATCGTCCGCACGTCGGGCGTGCCGCCGCCGGGGACCGAGCCGTTGAGGTTCTGGATCATGCCCACGAAGACGATGTCGTTGGTCGGATCGATCCAGAACCAGGTGCCGAACGCGCCGCCCCACCAGAAGCTGTCGATCCCCTGCGGCAGGCCGCTCTCGGCCGGCCGTTCGTGGACCGCGAAATCCAGGCCGAAGCCCAGCCCCTTCTGCACCGGGCCGTAGAGGTCGACGCCGACGCCCGGCTGCAGGACCGATTTGCGCATCAGCTTGACGGTCGCGGGCTTCAGCACCCGGGCGCCTTCCAGCTCACCGCCATTCAGCAGTGCCTGGCAGAACCGGTAGTAGTCGGGCGCCGTCGAAAAGAGGCCACCGGAGCCGGCCAGGAAGGCGGGCTTGGCGGTCTGCACCCGCTGTTCGCCGGCCGGGACGATCCTGCCGTCGGCATAGGTGTGGATGCGCACGGCCCGGGCGACCTTGGACGGGTCCACCCAGAACTGGGTGTCGGGCATCTTCAGCGGGCTGAGGATGTGGGCCTGCAGATAGTCGGCGAGGTCGTGGCCGGACAGTTTCTCGACGATGTAGCCCTGGATGTTGACGCAGGGCCCGTAGGACCAGTCCGTGCCCGGCTGGCTGTAGAGCGGCAGTTTGGCGAGCTTGTCGATCATGCCCTGCAGGTTGGTCGCGTTCAGCTTCTCGGGCTCGTAGTCGGCGTTGGTCCCGAAGCCGGCGGTGTGGCTCATCAGCTGGGCCATGGTCATCGGCCGGGCCTGGTCGACCAGCCCGCCGTCCTTGGTGCGGACCTTCAGGCCGGCGAACTCGGGGACGAACTTGGCGACGGGGTCGTCCAGCTTCCATTTGCCCTGTTCCCAGAGCTGCATCATCGCCACGCCGCAGATCGGCTTGGTCATCGAGGCGATGCGGAATATCGAACCGGCGGCCATCGGCGCAGCACCCGAGATGTCCTGCTTCCCGTAGGCGTCCAGGTTGACCACCTTGCCGTGGCGGGCCAGCAGGGTGACGACGCCGGCCAGCTTCTGGCTGTCCACCAGGGCATGCATCCTGGCGTTCAGGTCGGCGATGCCGGCGGCGGTGAAACCGGCCGAGGCCGGGGGCTGGACCGCGATCCTGGCCCAGGCGGGCAGGGCGGCCGCGGCGGCGGCCCCGGCGCCGGCGAACATCAGACCGCGGCGATCGAACATCTGCATTGGAAGCCTCCCCAGGCGGGTCCGTCCTGCGGACTCTCTCGGCGCCAGCATCCCCCGGCTCCGACATGGGGGCCAACGGTTTCGCGGGCGTTGCGGCGGCACGGTGTCGCCGGTCGCGATCTACGCTAGGCTGCGCCGGGCAGGACGACGGGGGAATCGCGTGGCGGGTACGGTGACGAGCGCAGGGTTGCCGACGCGTGGGCCCTGGTGGACACAGCTCTATCTGCAAGTCCTGACTGCGATCGTCCTGGGCGCCCTGATCGGCTATTTCGCGCCGCAGACCGGCCAGGCGCTGAAGCCGCTGGGCGACGCCTTCATCAAGCTGGTGAAGATGATCATCGCCCCGGTGATATTCCTGACCGTGGTGACCGGCATCGCCGGCATGCGCGACCTGGGCAAGGCCGGCGGGGTGGCGGTCAAGGCGTTCATCTATTTCTTCGTGGTCTCGACCTTCGCCCTGATCCTGGGCCTGACCGTGGCCAATGTGATCCATCCCGGGGCCGGGATGCACATCGACCCGGCCAGCCTGGACCCCACCAAGGTCAAGGAATTCACCGCCAAGGCGCACGACCTCACGCCCGTAGGCTTCCTGGTCGAGATCATTCCGACCTCGGTGGTGGGGGCGTTCCTGGATGGCAACATCCTGCAGGTGCTGTTCTTCTCGATCCCGTTCGGCATCGCCCTGGCGATGATCGGCGAGCGGGGCGCGCCGGCGCTGGCGGTGCTGGAGTCGCTGGGCCAGGCGGTGTTCCGGCTGGTGGCGATCTTCATGCGTGCCGCGCCGATCGGGGCCTTCGGGGCGTTCGCCTTCACGGTGGGCAAGTATGGGATCGGCTCCGTCGCCAGCCTGGCGGCCCTGGTGGCGACCTTCTACGGCACCTCGATCGTCTTCGTGCTGGGGGTGCTGGGGATCATCGGCTGGCTGAACGGCTTCTCGATCCTGAAGCTGATCCGCTACCTGAAGGCCGAGTTGCTGCTGGTGCTGGGCACGGCGTCGTCCGAGGCGGCGCTGCCCAGCCTGCTGGAGAAGCTGGAGCGGGCAGGGGCGGCCAAGTCGGTCGTGGGCCTGGTGGTGCCCACCGGCTACAGCTTCAATCTCGACGGCACCAACATCTACATGACGCTGGCGGCGCTGTTCATAGCCCAGGCCCTGGGGATCCAGCTGACCCTGCCGCAGCAGCTCCTGCTGCTGAGCGTGGCCATGGCCAGTTCCAAGGGCGCGGCGGGGGTCACGGGAGCTGGCTTCATTACGCTGGCGGCCACCCTGCAGGTGGTGGACACCGTTCCGGTGGCCGGGATGGCGCTGATCCTGGGCGTCGACCGGTTCATGAGCGAGTGCCGGGCGCTGACCAACTTCATGGGCAACGCGGTGGCGACCCTGGTGGTGTCCCGCTGGGAGGGCCAATTGGACCGCGTCGCCCTGGCCGCGGCGCTGAACGGCCAGCCGGGGCCAGCCCTGTTCCCGGTCGGGACCGAGGCCGACGCGAACTAGAGCCAATCGACATTGAGCCGGAGGCCGCCGCGTTCTCCTCACCCGCAGGGGGAGGGGGACCCTGCGCAGCATGGTGGAGGGGGCTTGCGGGATAGGTCTCGGCGGCGGCGGTCCCCCTCCACCCCCCTTCGGGCGGTCCCCCTCCCCCTACCGGTGAGGAGAAGCTAAGGCCGTCGGCGGCAGCTGAATGTCGATCCGTCCTAACCGGCGCGGCTGATGAGGGCGCCGGGAAACGCCACGGCGGTGAGCCGCTTGACCGAGGCCATCAGGCCGGACACCAGGATCGGCTTGGAGACGAAGTCGTTGAACCCCAGCGCGATATATTCGGCGGGCCGGCGGGAATAGACGTCGGCCGTGAGCGCGATGACCGGTACGGAGCGCTGCGGACCGGCGCTGGCGCGCAGCTCGGAAATCACCTCGACGCCGGTCATCCCGGGCATGTGGATGTCGAGCAGGACGATGTCGAAGCTTTCGACCGCCAGCCGGTCCAGGGCCTCGCGGCCGGAACAGGCCATCACCGCCTGGTGGCCAAAGGCGCCCAGGATCTCCTGCACGACGCGCAGGTTCATCGGATCGTCGTCGACGTGCAGGACCTTCAGGGGCCTGCCGTCCAATCCCGGGTTGTGCGACACGGGTTGGCTCCGGAGGGCGGCGCGGTGGAGTGCGCCCGATTACGGGTTGACCGTGCGCCCCGGGGTTTAAGGTATGAACAACAGAAATGCTGAATCCGCGTTAATCGCGGCCTGCGCGCAGGTTTCATCCGAGGCCCGGGCAGAGAAAGCGTCACCGGCCAAAGTCAGTTGTTCCGCAATCGCTTCATGGTTGCAAGGTTACGGCCATTAAGTAACAGCGGTATTCGCAGTCAATGCTTGGCGGGAGTCTGCCGAGGCCGCCGACGAATGCGGCCCCTTAGGCCAGTTCCAGCAGCGGCGTCGCTTCCAGGGGCGCGGTGATGCGGCAGACCAGGCCGTCGGGGGCGAAGTTCAGTTCGGCGGCGCCGGCGAGGTCGGCAGCCAGGCCCTGGGTCAGCAGCCGCGAGCCGAAGCCCGAGCTGGTGGGCGGCGCGACCCGCGGCCCGCCGCTCTCGCGCCATTCCAGCTCGAGCCGGGCCGCGCCGGCCGCCTGGTGGGCGCGCCAGGTCAGGGCGACCTTGCCGGCCTCGCCGCTGAGGGCGCCGTATTTGACCGCGTTGGTGGCCAGTTCGTGCAGGGCCATCGCCAGGGCCAGGGCGGCGCGCGAGCCCAGGCGCACCTCCGGCCCGGCGACGGCGATGCGACCCTCGCCGTGGGCCTCGAACGGCTTCAGCGCGCCGTCAACGATCTCGTGCAGGCCCGCGCCCTCCCAGTTCTCGCGGGTCAGGACGTCGTGGGCGGCGGAAAGCGCGACCAGGCGGTCGGTGAACAGCTCGACCGTCAGCTCCGGCGGCCGGCCATGGCGCAGGGTCTGGCGGGCGATCGACTGGACGGCCGCCAGGGTGTTCTTTACCCGGTGGTTCAGCTCGTTGATCAGGGTGGTGCGCCGTTCCTCTGCGCGCCGGCGGTCGTCGATGTCGATGGCGGCGCTGAGGGTCTTCAGCACGCGGCCGTCCGGGGTGCGCTCGAACACCACCGCGCGGTCCAGCACCCAGCGGAAGGCGCCGTCGCGGCGCAGGATGCGGAACTCCAACTCGCCCACCTCGCCGTCCGGACGCTGGGCCAGCTGCTCGATGCGGGCCATCACCTTGGGCAGGTCATCGGGGTGGACCAGCCGGCCACGCAGTTCCTCGGGGCGTTCGGCGATCTCGTCGGCGGTATAGCCCAGCACCTGGACGACCCGTCCGCCGAACCAGATCGGGCAGCCGATCTCGGTGTCGTAGATATAGATGACGCTGGGGACGACGGCGTTGATGTGGCCCAGACGGGCCTCGTTCTCGCGCACCGAGCGGTCCAGGGCCTGGGTTTCGGTGACGTCGTAGAGGCTGACGATGGCGCCGGTGATGCCCGTCGCGGTCGTGCCGCGCGGCATGATGTGCATGTGCATCTCGCGCAGTTCGCCGGACACATCGCGCAGACTGACGTCGCTCTCATGCGGAACACCCTGCAAGGCGGCGTCGAAGGGCGCCTGCATGACGGCGAGGAACTGCGGGGCGACGGCGTCCTGGCGACGCAGGCCCCAGGCCGGGGCAGGCTGGGTCAGCCAGCGCTGGAAGGCGGGATTGGCGTAGTCGATCACGCCCTCGGGGTTGATCGCCATAACGCCCCATGGCGCGTTCTGGGCCATGCGATAGAGGCTGATGCGATCGATCGGCGGCTTGGCGGCGAGCTGGGCTTCCAGGTCCGCCACGCGGGCGGCCAGGCGCTCATTCTCCGCCCTGAGCTTTTCGGACATGGTCCGGTGGCCCCCAAATCGCGCCCGCTTGCACCCTACGGTAGCGTGACCCTGCGGGGCTGGCGAGCGCCGTTCGCGTGCTAGGATCCGGATGGGAGGCCATCTGCCATGATCAAGCTTACGTTCTGCCTCGTCCGCCTGCCGCATCTGACCCGCGGGGCCTTCCAGGCCTGCTGGTTCGGGACCCATGCGCCGCTGGTGGCCAGCGTGGTGGAAACGCTGCGGATTCGTCGCTATGTCCAGTTGCACAGCCTGCCGGTGGACACCCATACGGGGCTTCGCGCCAGCCGCGAGGCCCCGGATGAGTTCGACGGCGTGGCCGAGCTCTGGTTCGACAGCCTGGAGGCGCTGGCCGAAAACGGCCGCCGCCCGGAGGCCCAGGCGGCGGCCGCATTGCTGCTCGAGGACGAACGGCGGTTCATCGAGCACCAAGGCCGAGAGCCGCAGCCTCGCCCGCGGCTACGACGAGACCGCCAAGGACGTCATGCACCAGAGGGCGAACCCCGCCCTCATGAAACAGCGGCGATGCCTGGCCGAACACCCCTTCGGCGTCATCAAACAGCGGATGGGCTATCCGCGGTTCCTGCTCCGCGGCCTCAAAAAGGCCAAGGCCGAGCTGGCCCTCGACGTCCTGACCTTCAATCTGCAGCGGGTCATCGCCATCATCGGGGCCACCCGCCTCATCGCCAAGCTCCGGGCCGCCTGATGGGCCCCCGCTCGCGCTGACCCTCAAACCCGCCGCACCGACTTCTCACACAGCCTGGAAGGCCGGGACCCACATCCGATATCTGAGACGCGGGTTGGCCGGGACCGGCGCGCCTTGAGCCCACATCTGAGCCCTTCTATCTGGATCCCGGCCTTCGCCAGGACGAGCGGGATGGGGCACGGACCCTAGCAGGGATAGCGGCGCTCGATGCTCACGTTGCGCTCGATATAGGGGTCCCAGACGCGCTCATGGCTGATGCAGATGCGCTCGGGCCGGGCGTAGTAGCCGTCGCCGTAGTAGTCGCCGCGATAGCTGTCGTAGCGCGGGTCGTAGCTGTAGCCGTTGCGGTAGGCATAGCCGCTGCTGGCGTAGCCGTGATTGCCGCCGCCCCGGCTTGACAGGGCCGCGCCCAGGGCCAGGCCCGCGATCCCGGCGATCCCGGCGATCGCCGCGGTGTTTCCGCCGCCGTGGTGACCGTGCCGATAATAGTCGCCGCGATCGTAGTCGCGGGCCTGTGCCGGGGCGGCGGCTGCGGCCAGGGCGCCGCCGAATGTCACGGCGGCGAGAACCGAGGTGATGATCTTGCGCATGGGGCCTCCTTGCATTGCGAACGTTATTAACGCGCAGCGCGCCTGAACCGTGCCTGAACGACGACGTCAGGCGGTCGCGCCCTCGAGATAACCGCGATTAACGGGATCGAAGGGTCGCCGCGCGCAAGCTGCCGGGGGGAAGAGGTGACTTGATCGATGCGTGGGGCTGCGCCGTTCGGCGAAGGGCTGGCGATCATGGCGGGCGACACGGCGCGCACGTTGGGGCCGCGCCTGTTGATCTCGGTGGCAGGGGCGCTGCTGCTGGGGGCGAACCTCGGCTGGCCGGCGGGCGTCGTCGCCTTCTCGGGCATGATGCTGATCGAGGCCTACAGCCTGTGGGTCAACCGCCCGCGCCCGGACAGCTGCGCGCTGGCCCTCCTGCGGCTGGCCGGCGTGATCGCCACCAGCCTCGTCTGGACCGCGATGGCGGTGGCCTACTGGCGGGCGGGCGGGCGCGCCGGCCAAGTGGTGGCCCTGGTGCAGCTCTGCTCGATGCTGATCGTGGCCCAGAACATGTCGTTCAAGTCGCTGGCCGCGGCGCTCGGCTTCGGGGTGCTCCCGGCGGTGACGCTGGTGACGCTCCCGGCGGTGCTGGGCGGGTTCGAAGGCGCGCAACTGGTGAATGTCTCGGTGAGCGTCGCCGTGGCGCTGCTCTACCTGGCCAACGACACCCGCGACAATGTCATGCACGCCCGCCAGCTGCGCGAGACGCGCCAGGCGCTGGAAGCCCAGACCGAGCGGGCCGAGGGCGCGAACGCCGCGAAGTCCGCCTTCCTGGCGATGATGAGCCATGAGCTGCGCACGCCGATGAACGGGGTGCTGGGCATGGCGCGGGCGCTGCACCAGTCGAAGCTGGGCGCGCGCCAGCGGCGGCAGGTGGATATGCTGGTCAGCTCGGGCGAGGGGCTGATGACCATCCTCAACGACCTGCTCGACCTGTCGAAGATCGAGGCGGGCAAGTTCGAGCTGGAACATGCGCCGTTCGACCTGCACACGCTCACCGAGCGCACGGTGGCGCTGTGGGCGGACACGGCGCGCGAGAAGGGCGTGGACCTCGACCTGGAGATCGCCGCCCAGGCGCCGCGCCATGTCGTCGGCGATCCGACTCGCCTGCGCCAGGTGCTGACCAATCTGGTCTCCAACGCGCTGAAGTTCACGGCGCAGGGCTCCGTGCGGGTGCGACTGACCAGCGTCGTGACCCTGGGCGACGCCTGCACGATCGAGTTCGCGGTCTGCGACACCGGCGTGGGCATGACGCCGGAACAGCAGGCCCGGGTGTTCGAGCCGTTTACCCAGGCCGACGCGGCGACCGCGCGCCAGTTCGGCGGGACCGGCCTGGGCCTGTCGATCTGCCGCCAGTTCGCCGCGCTGATGGGCGGGACGATCGAGGCCGAGAGTCAACCGGGCCTGGGCTCGACCTTCCGCTTCCGGCTGGAGCTGCCGCTCGCCGAAGCCCTGGCCGAAGCGCCGGCCGGCCCGGAGGTGTTCGACCTGTCGGGCCTGCGGGTACTGGTCGCCGATGACAACCCGATCAACCAGGCGGTGGCGCGGTCGATCGTCGAGGCGGTGGGCGGCGTGGTCACGGCGGTGGCCGACGGCGCCCAGGCGCTGGACGCCCTGCGCGCCGGGATCTTCGACGTGGTGCTGATGGACGTTCACATGCCGCGGATGGACGGGCCGGAAGCGATCCGCCGGATCCGGGCCGGCGAGGCCGGGCCAAGGGACCAGCCGGTCCTTGCCCTGACCGCCGACGCCATGCCGGGCTTCGACCGCGACCTGATCGCCAAGGGCTTCGACGCGGTGGCCACCAAGCCGATCGTGCCCCAGGCGCTGATCGAGGCGATCGTGGAGATCTGCGCGCGCCAGCGGTTGGCGCGGGACGAGGCGGCAGCGGCCTAGGGTCTCGCCCCGCGCTGGCCCGCGGTCTTCGCCCGGATCGGCTTGAACTCCGAACCTTCGTTCCAGTCGGGCCAGATGGTGGCGTTGGCGAGATCGCGGCCGGCTTCGAAGGCCAGGGTCACGTCGTCGGCGGCGCCCTGGTAGTTCTGGCTGGCGTCCCATCGGTCGCAGGTCTGGTGATAGCAGCGCGCGGTATAGGCCTCGACCCACCTGTCGCCGGCCTCGCGGCCGCCCTGGATCAGGTCGGCGCCGCCGCTCATGCCCATGAACAGCAGGGTCGGCACGCCGCGCTTGGCCACCGAGAAATGGTCGGCGCGGTAGAAGAGGGCGCGCTCGGGCCGGGGGTCCGGGGTGATCGTGCGGCCGTGGCGGGCGGCGGCGGCGGCGAGGCCGGCCTCCAGCTGGTTCTGGCCGGCGCCGACCAGGACCATGTCGCGGGCCGGCCCACCGACCTGCAGCACGTCGAAGGTGTAGTTGGCGACCATCCGGGCGAGGTCGGCCTGGTGGGCCTGGGCGTAGTATTCGCTGCCGAGCAGGCCACGCTCCTCGCCGGTCCAGGCGGCGAACAGGATCGTGCGGTCCGGCGACGGAACGGCCTTGAAGGCCCGGGCGACCTCCGTCACGGCGGCCACGCCCACCGCGTCGTCGACAGCGCCGGGGCGCATGACGGCCCCGTCGGCGCTGGCCGGGCCGAGGCCGTAGGCGTCCCAGTGGGCGGCGTAGAGGATGCTCTCGTCCGGGCGTTTGGCGCCGGGCAGTTTCGCCAGCACGTTCTGGCTCTTCAACTGGGTGAAACGGTTCTCGTAGTCGGCTGAGAACGTTGCGCCTTTCAGCTCCACGGGGTGGAAGTCGGCGCGGCGGGCGCGGACCTTCTCGGCCTCGAAATCCAGGCCGGCGGCCCTGAACAGCTCGACGGTGAGATCGCGCTGGATCCAGCCCTGGAGCAGCAGCTTCTCCTTCGCCGGGTCCTTGCGGACCACTTCGTAATTCTCGCCGTTCGAGGCCACGACCGTGTTCCAGCCATAGGCGGCCCCGGCGGTCTCGTGGACGATCAGCATGCCCAGCGCGCCGCGCCGCACGGCCTCCTCGTACTTGTAGACCCAGCGGCCGTAGAAGGTCGCGGCCCGACCGCCGAACCTGCCGGCGACCGGCTCGCCCGGCTGGGCCTCGAAGTCGGGATCGTTGATCAGGACGAGTGCGATCTTGCCCTTCAGGTCGACGCCCTTGAAGTCGTCCCAGCCGCGCTCCGGCGCGGTGACGCCATAGCCGACGAAGACGACCGGCGCCGCGCGGATCGCGACGCGTTCGATGGGCCGCAGGGTCTCGATGCGCAGGTCGGTCTGTTCGTGCAGGGCCTTGGCCTTGCCGCCGGCGCTTAAGGTGAAGGTCCCGCCCGGCTGGGTCTGGTAGCGCCAGAGCGGCACGGCCTGCGTCCACCCGCCGTCGTCGCCGGCCGGCTGCAGGCCCAGGGCCTTGAACTGGGCGACGATGAAATCGACGGCCCTGGCCTCGCCGGGTCCGCCCGGGGCGCGGCCGAAGTAGGGCTCCGAGGCCAGCTCGCGGGTGATGTCGGACAGGCGCTGGGCCGAGATTTCCTGGGCGACCACGGGGGCCAGGCTCGTCAAGGTTAGCGCAACGGTAACGGCTGGAAGGGCAAGCTTCATCGGGGTCCTATAGCCGCTAAGGACGCGGCAGATGAGTCCCGCGCCACCAAAAGGGCGCCCTGTGCGTTATCGATTGCGGTGTCGGAGGGTCTTGCAGCCGGGGCGCTGGAGGCCAAGATGGGGTTAGCAGGGCAGGACGGATCATGAGCGGAAACGACAAGGTGCTGGCCGCGGCCACGGCGGAACTCCGCCGCAATCCCCTGCCGATCGTGCTGATCGGCCTGGGCGCGCTCTGGCTGGCGAGCGAGCAGGTGCGGCCGAAGGGCGACGCCAAGCCGGCGGGCTATTTCGACATCTACGAGGGGTTCGATTCCGACGAGGACGGGCGCGCCAAACTGGCCGCGCGCATGTCGGCGGCGCGGGCCAAGCTGTCTGGGGCCATGGACGCGGCGCGGGACCAGGCCTCGGCCGTGGCGCGCGCGGTGCGGGCCTCGAGCTATCACCGTGCGATCCGCAAGAAGCTCGGCGCGGCGGTGGAGGTCGAGACCCTGGCGGCCGGCGCCATCGGCCTGGTCGTCGGCCTGGCGATCGGCGTCGGCCTGATGGTCGGTGCGCGGCGCGGGAAGCGCTAACCGCCCGCGTGCGCCGTGGGTGGGACCGTGCCCATCCAGCTGACGAGGGCCAGGACAGCGACCGCCAGCAGGGTTTCGAGACCGACCGACAGGGCGACGGCGCGCTTCGCCTGACCCGCGTCGCCTGTCGCCAGGGCGCGGTCGAGGGCGCTGCTGAGCCGGTAGCGGTTCGCGGCCGCCAGGGCCAGCATGAGCCCGAACACGGCCAGCTTCACCAGCAGCAGGCGGCCATAGGCGGCCTCAGCCAGATGGGCGACGCCGTTCAGGCCGACCAGGAACCAGCTGTTGATCGTCCCGGTCACCGCGATGACCGCCACGATGGCGATCCCGCGGCGGGAAAAGGCGCGCAGGCTGTCGGCGGCGAGCCGGACGTCGGGGCCCCGCAGCCGTTCGGCCAGCACGAACAGGGCGCCGATCCAGGCGGTGGCGGCCAGGGCGTGCAGGACGTCGGCGGTCAGGTGGAGCAGGCCCGGGAAACCGTCGTCGCTGGCTCCATGACCGGTCCAGGCGAAGGTCGCCGCGGCCGCGCAGCCCAGGAGGGCAAGGGTGCGCCAAGCGGGCTGCGCGCGCGACCTCAGCGTCAGCAGGCCCGCGGCGGTCAGGAGCGCCAGCCGCAGCAGGGCGGCGCGGCCGAAGCCGGTCTCGGTGGCCAACGACCACACCCGCGCCACGTCGAACGCATCGGACGGCGCGTCACCGATCTGGCCCATCTGGGCCATCAGCCAGGCCACGACGCCCAGCGCACCCGCCGCGGCGGCCCCGCGCACGAGGCGCAGCGTCGGGCCCGGCCGGCGCGCATCGCCGATGACAAACAGCGAGCCGCCGCCGACCGCGGCCACGGCCAGGTACTGCAGCAGGCGCGCGAGGACGGCTGCGGCCTCCACGGGGCGGCTACTTCACGGTGAAGTTGTAGTCGCCGCTGGACTTGTGCCCGTCGACCGACAGGGCGTGCCACATCACCATATAGGCGCCGGGGGCCAGGGCAGCCTTGGGCGTGGCGTCGATGGCCGCGCCGATCGCCTTGGAGGCCACCGGCACCGGGGTCCCCGAGGCCTTCATCAGCTCGACGCCGGAGAACTTGGGTTCCAGCTTTTCGCTGAACTCGAGGTGCAGGACGGCGGGCGCCGAGATGACCGCGTTCTCGGCCGGGTTGGCTTTGAGGATGTGGGCATGGGCGAGCGCGCCCGAGGCGACGAACAGCAGCGGCGCGGCGAGGGCGGCAGCCCTGAGGGTGTTGGACAGGTGGGCTTTGGACAGGCGGGATGTCATGCAGGTCTCCTTCAGGGGTGTCTGGCGACTTGACGCTGAACGGCGGGTGAAGCCGGGCTATTGCAGCTTGAGACGGACGAAGGCCATGGCGCCGTGCGGGTCGCCGCCGCCGTAGCCGGCCTCCAGGCCATCGGGGACATGGTTCAGCGAATAGAGGCCGCCGATGCCGAAGGCGAGGTGTTCGCTCAGCGCGAAGTCGCGGATGGCGCCGACCGATAGCTTGGCGACGCTATAGATCGGGCCACGGTGGCCGCCCAGCGTGGTGAGTTCGTCGTTCTGTGTCCGCTCGGCGCGGGCGAAGATCGTCCAGTCGGCGTTGGGCTTCAGGGCGCTCTCCAGGGCGAAGGCATCCAGGTGCGGGCCGTGGGTCGCCGTGCGCCGGCCCCAGGCGGCGGTGGTGGACCAGTAGCCGAAGTCGCCGACCCGGCGAGTGTAGATGGCGCTGGCCGACCAGCGGTCCTGATTGTCCTGCGGCTCCAGCTGTTCGGGGCTGTGCTGGTGGGCCCAGGAGGTCTGCAGGGAGAGCTCGTAGGTTGGGTTCCACGACAGGCGGATGGCGGTGGAATCCAGCTTGGGGCTGTCGAAGTTCCAGCGGTGCTGGTCGGGTTCGCGGCCCTTGAAGCGCGAGGCCTCCAGCTTCCAGTCGCCCAGGATGTAGCCGGCGGTGATGACGCCGAACGTGATGTGGGTGGAGTCCAGCCAGTGGTGGCTGATCGGCGCCTCGGGGCTGTCCAGGATCGACAAGCGGTGCATGAAGGCCGGCGGCCCGAAGGCGGGCTCGCCGGGCATCCCGATATAGACGAAGGCGCCGCCCGGTCCGACCGGCCGGTCGTAACGCGCCGACAGCTCCATGAAGAGGTCGTGCGGGTGCTGGCGGTCGATCAGGGGCTTCACCCCATCGGCGGTCTCGCCAGAGGCCAGCAGCAGGGGGTAGCCGCGCTTGCCCATCAGCGGGTCTGGGCTGAGCATGGCGCGGAGTTGCAGCTTGCCGGCGTCGCCCACCTGGCGCGTGGCCATGGTCATCACCATGCCGGAGACGAAGGACCGGTCGTCGCCGCGCGGGCCCGACTGGGTATCGTAGACCAGGTTCAGGGTGGCGTGGGTCATCACCATCCAGGGACCGAGCGCGCTGTGCAGGCCCTCATGCCGCGAGGCGTCGGGCTGCCAGGATGTCCCCGAGGCGTCGCGCGTACTCATCGTCGACATGCCCTGGTGTTCGCCGCCCATCTCGGCGGGCGACATATGCGACATGTCGTGGGCTGGCGGCGGCGGCGGATCGGTTTCCTGGGCGAGGGCGGGCGCGGCGGCGGCCAGAGCAGCGGCCAGGGCGAACGCGGACGACTTCATCGGGCGGCGCGTTCCAGCAGCAGGATCAGTTCGGCGGCCTTCCGGCGCTGCTCGTCCTTGTCGCCGGAGACGATGGCCCCCTCCACGCAGTGGCCCAGATGGTCGCGCAGCATCTCGGTCTCGACCTTGGCCAGGGCGGCGCGGACCGCCTGCAGCTGGGTGAGCACGTCGATGCAGTAGCGACCCTCCTCGACCATGCGAGCGATGCCGCGCACCTGTCCCTCGACGCGGTTCAGGCGGTTGAGCAGGCGGGGCTTGTTGTCGCGGTCCATGGGGCCTCCAGTCGGGTGGCTTATATACCCGGCTGGGGTAATGGCGCAATATGCCCTAAGGGGGTATATCCGATAGCGGCGCAGATGCCCTGCCAGGGTATCGGGCGCGGGAGCCGACGATGGCCGAGCCACACGCACACCATCACCACGCTCACGGCGCCGTGGCGTCGACGGACCCGGTTGCCGGGCCGACCAACCCGCCACCGCGAGGTGCGATCTACACCTGTCCCATGCATCCCCAGATCCGCCGGCCCGGCCCGGGAAGCTGTCCGATCTGCGGCATGGCCCTGGAGCCGGAAATGGCGACCGCCGAGGCGGGGCCGAACCCCGAACTCGCCGACATGACGCGCAGGTTCCGGATCGGGCTGGTCCTGGCCGCGCCGGTCTTCGCCCTGGAGATGGGCGGACATGTCGTCGACCTGCACCGCCTGATCATGCCGGCAGCCTCGAACTGGATCCAGTTCGCGCTGTCGACGCCGGTGGTGTTGTGGGCCGGGGCGCCGTTCTTCGCCCGTGGCTGGACCTCGCTCAGGACCCGCAACCTCAACATGTTCACCCTGATCGCCATGGGCGTGGGCGTGGCCTGGCTATACAGCGTCGCGGGCGTGCTAGCGCCGGGGGCGTTCCCCGCTGCCTTGCGCAGCCACGATGGCGCCCTGCCGGTCTATTTCGAAGCCGCCGCGGTGATCACGGTCCTGGCGCTGCTGGGCCAGGTGCTGGAACTGCGAGCCCGAGAGCAGACGTCGGGGGCCATCCGGGCGCTGCTGGACCTGGCGCCCAAGACCGCGCTGCGGGTGCGTGACGATGGCGCGGACGAGGAGGTCGGGCTCGACGTGGTGATGGTCGGCGACCGGCTACGGGTGCGCCCTGGCGAGAAGATTCCGGTGGATGGGCGACTGATCGAGGGCCGGGTATCGATCGACGAATCCATGGTGACGGGCGAGTCCATGCCGGTGACCAAGGCGGTGGGCGACCCGGTGGTCGGCGGCTCGATCAACAAGACCGGGTCCTTCGTCATGCGGGCCGAGAAGGTCGGCGCCGACACCCTGCTGGCCCAGATCGTGAAGATGGTGGCCCATGCCCAGCGCAGCCGCGCCCCGATCCAGCGGATGGCGGACCGGGTGTCCGGCTGGTTCGTGCCGGCCGTGATGGCAGCGGCCCTGCTAACCTTCACCGCCTGGATGATCGTCGGGCCAGAGCCGCGGTTCGCCTATGCTCTGGTGGCGGCGGTCTCGGTGCTGATCATCGCCTGCCCCTGCGCCCTGGGCCTGGCGACGCCTATGTCGATCATGGTGGGTGTCGGCCGCGGCGCCCGCGCCGGGGTGCTGATCCGGAACGCCGAAGCCCTGGAGCGTTTCGAGAAGATCGACACCCTGGTGGTCGACAAGACCGGGACCCTGACCGAGGGACATCCGGCGGTGACCCAGATCCAGACCGTCCAGGGCCAGGACGAAGGCGAACTGCTGCGACTGGCCGCCAGCCTGGAGCGGGGCAGCGAGCATCCCTTGGCCGACGCCATCGTGCGGGCGGCGGCGGCCCGCGGTCTGGCCCTTGCCGAGCCCTCCGCCTTCGATTCCCCGGTCGGCAAGGGCGTCATGGGCGTGGTGGATGGCCGCAAGCTGCTGATAGGTTCGGGCCGCTTCCTGGCGGAACATGGCGTGGACACCTCGGCCCTGGATGCCGGGGCCGAAGCGTTGCGGACGGAGGGCGCCACGGCGATCTTCGCCGCGATCGATGGCCGGGCGGCGGGGGTGTTCGCCATCGCCGACCCGGTCAAGGCGACCACCGCCGACGCGGTCCGAGCGCTGAAATCGCAAGGCGTTCGGGTGGTCATGATGACCGGCGATAACCGCACGACGGCGCTGGCGGTCGCGCGCCGGCTGGGCATCGACGAGGTGGAGGCGGAGGTCTCGCCGCTGCACAAGGCCACGGTGGTCGAGCGTCTGCGACACGAGGGTCATAGCGTCGCCATGGCTGGCGACGGCGTGAACGACGCCCCGGCGCTGGCCGCCGCCGAGGTCGGTGTCGCGATGGGGGCCGGCGCCGACGTGGCTGTGGAGAGCGCCGGGGTCACCCTGCTGTCGGGCGACCTGCAGGGGATCGTCAAGGCGCGCCGGCTCTCGCGGGCGGTGATGGGCAATATCCGCCAGAACCTGGTCTTCGCCTTCGCCTACAATCTGGCCGGCATCCCCTTGGCGGCGGGCGTGCTGTACCCGTCGTTTGGCCTGCTGCTGTCGCCCCAGGTCGCCGCCATGGCGATGGCGCTCTCGTCGGTCAGTGTGATCGGCAACGCCCTGCGGCTGCGAGGCGCTCGGCTGTAGGCCGTAGCGCTACCTCTCCCGCCATGCGGCCGGAGAGGTAGTGGCCACGATCGGGCGAAGCTTACTTGGGCGCGGCGGCCTGCAGCGCGTGAATCTTGTCCAGGTGGGCCTGGACCTTGGGGATCGCGCCGGTGGCGACCGCCTTCAGGCCGGCGTCGTCGCCGCCGTCGGCATAGCCCTTGAGCAGGGTCAGGGTCTCCTGGTGGGCGGCCTCCTGCTGGCTGAGATAGGCGGCGTCGAAGTCGGCCGGTTTGGCGGCGTTGAGGTTGTCGATCATCCCCTTGCGGCGTTCGTCCAGTTCGGTGGGCACGGGTTTGCCGGACGCCTTCACGGCCGGTTCGGCCGCCTTGCTCATCGCCGTGTGGTCGGTGACCATCATCTTGGCGAAGGCCTTCACGCCCGGGGACTGAGCCTTCTTCCCGGCGATCTGGCCGGCCTGGACCTCGTACAGGCCGCCGGTCACCAGGCCGGTGACGAAGCCGTCGGTCGAGTTGGTGGCGGCGGTGGTGGCGGCCGAGACCGCGCCGACCGCGGCGCCGGTGGCGTCCTGGGCGGCGTTGACGGCGGCCTTGCTGGTTCCGGCGTCCGCGGCGACCGGGGCCTCGGCCTTCTTCTGGCAGGCGGCGAGCGAGAGGGCGGCCACGGCCACGGCCGCGAGCAGGACAGTCGATTTCATCAAGGTCTCCTGGAAAATTCCAGGCGGCAAACGGTCGGTCAGGGCCTTGGTTCCGGCCGCAGCCCGACGACCAGCAACGGGGCGGGAACCAGGTAGAGGCGCTGGCCCGCCAGATCGAGGGCCATGCGGAACTGGCGAAGCAGCCCGGTGCCCAGCAGGCCGGAAGGCGCGGGGGCATTGGCGGCGGGGGCATAGACCTGAACGCCGACGTCGTGCAGCGCGAGGCCGCCGATCCGCACCACCTGCGCCACCGCCAGCCGCTCCGGGCTGAGACCGCCCAGGCTGACCGAGTGCCCCTCGGACACCTGACGGCCGGGGGCCAGCAGGCCGGCCTGCCGGGCGGCGGCGTTGGAGAGCGCCAGCAGCCCGGTGGCCCCGGTGTCCAGCAGGACGTCGACGGCCGGCGCGGCCTCGACCTGGACCGGGATCATCGGCCCGCCGCCGGTGATCCGCAGCGGGACCGCGATGGCGTCGCGCGGCGGGCGGTAAGCGCCGGACGCGAGGAAGCGGGCGCGGCCCAGCGGGAAGTCGGCTTCCACGACAACATGGCTGAGCACGTCGCGACCGATCAGCACCTGGAAGTCGCGACCGCTGGCCTCGGCGATGGCGGCCAGGTCGAGGGCGGCGGCGCGCAGCCCGGGGATGGCCAGGCCGGGAACCCCCAGGTCGAGCCGGACGGTGTGCGTCAGGCTAGGCCGGCCGCTGACCCCGTAGGCCAGCATCGGCGCGGCCACGATGCGGGGCAGGGGGAGACGGGTCGCCAGGCCGGCGTCGATGGCGGTGAACTGGGCCCCGGAATCGACCACGGCGCGGACCGCAGCGCCGTTCACGGTGACCGGGATCTCGATCAGGCCGGCGCGGTCGGGCAGGCGCTGCCAGGGCGTGTCGCGGCCGTTGGCGAAGGCGAGCCGGGGCGGCGGCCAGGGCAGGCGGTCGCGCACCAGCCACAGCCCCGCCCCGCCGGCGGCGAGCAGGGCGGCGCGGGAAATGAGGGCGCGGCGCGAGATCACTGGGTCTGCATGTCGTCCGCGCGGCCCGTGAAGGCGCCGTCGAGCCAAGCGATGATCTCGCGCGCCGCCGGATGGTCGAAGGCGGCGAAGCGGTCGCGGAGCCTAGCTTTGCGCGCGGCGTCCATGCCCTCGAGTCCGGCGTCCTCCAGCAGCAGCAGGCTCCGCTCGACCGCCTCGGCCAGGTCCGCGCCGAGCACGGCGCGGGCGGCGCCGCGGAAGGCGGCGAGGTACTGGTAGGCCGGCCCTTGCGCATAACTCTCCGCCAGGGTCAGGGCCGGGATGCGGGACAGCACCGCCTGGGAGGCCGGGTTCACGGCATGGGCAGCGATGTGCGGGCCGATCGTCGCCGGCCGGCCGGTGAAGGCGCGAAGGTGCAGGTAGGGGCTAATCCGCGGGCCGTCATTGACCGGATAGTTGTCCCAGAGGAACGGCTTGCGCCGCATCTGGTCGGCGACCCGGGCGAGGTGTCCGGGGGAGAACTCGCGGGCGCAGACCTCCTCGCCGGTCCACATCAGCTGGACGGCCGGGTCGAGGGCGCGGCCCAGGTCTTCGAGATAGCCGGCCGGACGCTGGCCGAAGACCCGGTCCAGCACCGGGTCGTCGCTGTAGTAGCTGGGGCAGGCGATGACCCGGCTGGCGGTCGTGCGCCCGGCGATCCAGTGGATGATCTCGACCTGGCGGGCGGCCAGGTCGGGCAGGTCGCCCTTCATGTCGTCGAAGAACACGCCGAGGTCGTCGAGGCCCAGGGCGTCGAGTTGGGCGAGCTTGGCGGCCAGCGCCGCCTTGGCCGGCGCGTCGAAGGCCAGGAACAGCTCATAGGGACTGAGGCCCACCCCGAACCGGACACCCGTGGTGCGGCAGGCCAGCGAGAAGGCGGCGAGCGCCTCGAGTTCGGGCTCGGGGTAGGGCTCGCGCCAGCGTCGGCGCAGGTAGCCGTCGGCCTTGGGGCCGTAGAGGTAGAAGCGATAGCCGGCGGGGCGCAGCGCCGCGACCATGTCGGCCCGCTCATCCCAGCCATAGGGGCGGCCGAAGAAGCCCTCGATGATCCCCAGTTCAACGTCCATGATCCTGCATAACCGGACGGGTTGCGAGAACGATGTAAATTTGTAAGCTCGCCGCCGCAAAACGAGGACGCCGCATGAACCCCAAGGCCGAGTTCGACATCATCGTCTATGGCGCCAGCGGCTATACCGGCCGGCTGGTGGCCGAGTACCTGGCCCAGACCTATGGCGTGGGCGGCGAGGTCACCTGGGCCATGGCCGGGCGCTCGGCGGCCAAGCTGGCGGAGGTGCGCGACTCGGTCGGCGCGCCGAAGGACACCCCGCTGGTGGTGGCCGACGCCGCCGACCCGGGGTCGGTGCGCGCGATGGTGCTCCGGGCCAAGGCGATCGTCACCACGGTCGGGCCCTACCAGCTCTATGGCTCGGACCTGGTGGCGGCCTGCGCCGAGGCGGGGACCGACTACCTGGACCTCAGTGGCGAGCCCAACTGGATGCGGGCGATGATCGAGGCGCACGAGGCGCAGGCCAAGGCGTCGGGCGCGCGGATCCTGTTCTCCTGCGGCTTCGATTCGATCCCCTTCGAACTGGGCGTCTGGTTCTGCGAGGAGACCGCCAGGGCGAAGCTGGGCGGTCCGGTCGCGCGGGTGAAGGGCCGGGTGCGCGGCATGCAGGGCGGCCTCTCCGGCGGCACGGCGGCCAGCGGGGCGGCGACCATGGCGGCGATCCAGAAGGACCCGTCGATCCTTGCGGTGATGATGAGCCCGTTCGGCCTGACCCCCGGCTTCGAAGGTCCCGCCCAGCCGTCCGGTCAGGTGGCGGAGGACGACCCGGACGTCGGGCCCGTCGCGCCGTTCATGATGGCGGTGATCAACACCAAGAACGTCCACCGCTCGAACCTGCTGATGGGCCATCCGTACGGCCGCGACTTCGTCTACGACGAGATGGTGATGGGCGGGCCGGGCGGCCCCGGCTTCACCGACCTGGGCAGCCTGCCGGGCGGCGGACCGAAGCCGGGCGAGGGTCCGACCAAGGCCGAGCGCGAGGCCGGGTTCTACGACATCCTGTTCGTGGGCATCGCCGCCGACGGCCGCCAGGTGCGGGTGGCGGTGAAGGGCGACCGGGACCCCGGCTATGGCTCGACGTCGAAGATGCTGGCCGAGGCCGCGATCTGCCTGGTCCGCGCGCCCGACGTGGCCGGCGGCGTCTGGACCCCCGGCGCGGCGCTGCAGGGGCGGCTGGTGGACCGGCTGCAGGCGCGCGCCGGGCTGCGCTTCGAGGTGGAGGGGTAGGGGTTCCTCCGCTCATCCGGGCGACGGCCGGGACGAGCGGCCTTACGCCGCCGTCCAGCCACCGTCGATGGAGAGGTTGGCGCCGGTGATCTGGCTGGCGGCGTCGGAGCAGAGGTAGACGGCCAGCGAGGCCACCTGGTCGGAGGTAACGAACTCCTTGGTCGGCTGGGCCTCCAGCAGGACGTCGTGGATCACCTGTTCCTTGGTCATGCCGCGCGCGGCCATGGTGTCGGGGATCTGCTTCTCCACCAGCGGGGTCCAGACGTAGCCGGGGCTGATGCAGTTGACCGTCACGCCGAAGGTGGCGACCTCCAGGGCCGCGGTCTTGGTGAGGCCGGCGATGCCGTGCTTGGCGGCCACATAGGCCGACTTGAACGGCGAGGCGACCAGGCTGTGGGCCGAGGCGGTGGAGATGATCCGGCCCCACTTGTTCGCCTTCATCGCCGGGATCGCGGCGCGCATGGCGTGGAAGGCCGAGGTCAGGTTGATGGCCAGGATCTGGTTCCACTTGTCGATCGGGAACTCATCGATCGGGGCGACGTGCTGGATGCCGGCGTTGTTCACCAGGATGTCCAGCGAGCCGAAGGTCTTCTGGGCGTTGGCGATCATGGCGGCGATGGCCGCGCCATCGGTCATGTCGGCGCCGTCGTAGATCGCCTTGACCCCGAAGTCGGCCTCGATCTTGGTCCGCTCCGCCTCGATGGCGGCGGCCTCGCCGAAGCCGTTGATGACGATGTTGGCGCCCTCCTTGGCCATGGCCCGGGCGATGGCGAGCCCGATCCCGCTGGTGGAGCCGGTGACAAGGGCGGTCTTGGTCTGGAGGGTCATGTTTGGGCTCCGTGTAGGGTTGCGAGTCAGGAGGTTCCGCTGCCGTCGGTGGTGAGGTCGTAGGTGACGATGCCGCTCTCCAGGGGATGGCCGAGCCAGGCCGGGTCCTTCAGGGTCTGGCGCACGTCGGCCAGGCCGGCGGCCCAGTGTTCCTGCATGGTGACGCGAGAGAACTCGTAGTCCTTGGAGTTCCCCTCGTAGAGTTTGCTGCGGTAGATCAGCTGCACGATGGCGATCGAGCTTTCCTGGGCGAAGGCCCGCAGCAGCGGCACGCCCTCGACGGCCGCGAGCTCGGGTGGCAGCGCGTCGAGCAGGTGCTGCAGGGCCGCCTTGGTGTTGTGCAGCTGCTTGGCCAGGTCGGTGTTCAGCCGGGTGCGGCTGGAGAACCGGATGTCCTTCTCGCGCTCGGCCGCCTCCAGCAGGGTCTTGGGCATCTCGCCACGGGCGCTGAACAGGTCGACCTGGAAGATCAGCAGGTTGCGGTCGCCGGCTTCGTCCAGCACGTACTGCAGCGGGGTGTTGGAGACGATGCCGCCATCCCAGTAGTGCTCGCCGTCGATCTCGATGGGCGGGAAGCCAGGCGGCAGGGCGCCGGAGGCCATGATGTGCTCCGCCCGGATCACCGTCCCGGGCTTGGTGTTGTCGAAATACTCGAAGTTGCCGGTGCGCACATTGACCGCGCCGACGCTGAGCCGGGTCTCGCCGGCATTGATCCGGTCGAAGTCGACCAGCTGGTCCAGCGTCGCCTTCAGAGGGGCGGTGTCATAGAGGCTGATCGCCTCGATCGTCCCCGGCGGGTACAGGAACGATGGCGGGATGCGCGGCTTGAAGAAGCCCGGCACGCCGAAGGCCGCGATCCAGCCGGCGTTGGCCTCATTCCAGAACGCCCGGATCTGCGCATTGCCCGGCGCCTGGGTGACGGGGGCGGCCGAGGAGGCCAGTTGCCAGAACGCCTGCAGGCGCTCGTAGCGGTGCTCGGGGGGATTGCCGGCGATCAGGGCCGCGTTGATGGCGCCGATCGAGATGCCGGCCACCCAGCCCGGGCGCAGGTCGGCCTCGACCAGCCCCTCGGCGACCCCGCCCTGATAGGACCCGAGCGCGCCGCCGCCCTGGAGGACCAGGACGCGGTCGCATTGCGTGGCAGTAAGCTTGTTGGGCACAGGGGAGGTCTCGGACGGCAGGGGCGACGAGACGCCGTCGCCCTGCAGTCCGCAAGGCTGGCGCGCGCCAGCGCCGGCTCTCTACCGCGATCCGGTCGAAACTTGGGCGGTGAGCTCACAACCTCCCCCGTTCACGGCGAGGAGGTCTAGAACAGGAAGTCGCTCGCCGACAGCGACGCGAGACTGACGTTGGCCAGCGTCAGGAACGCCCCGGCCCCGTCCGTCAGGACCACGTTGGCGCCGGACTGGAAGATGTGACCGTGCGCGAACAGGTCGGCGACGCTGTGATCGACGGTGCTGAACACCGAGACCACATCGGCCTCGCCCCCCAGCGCGTGGCCGCGGAATCCGATCACCACGTCCTGGCCCCCGGCGCCGCCGTGGAACTCGAAGGATTCGGCCCCTAACCCACCGATCATCGTGTCGTTGCCCAGGCCCGAGTCCAGGTGGACCACGCCCCGCCCAGGGTTGTGGTTGGTCAGGTCGATGAGGTCGTCGCCGGCGCCGGAGCGGATGAACACATGGTCCGAGCTGTCGAGGTTGTGGATCAGGGCGCTGGAGGCCAGGCCGTTCACCGTCAGGTCCCCGGAGGTCTGGGCGACGAAGATGGTGTCCGCGCCCGCGGTGCCGTCCAGCAGCACGAAGTCCCGGTCCCCGTCCGGTCCCACACCGCCCACGTCGATGTCGACGTGCTTCACAACGGTCCCGCTCTGATCGCCGACGAGGATCGTGTCACTGCCGCCGCCGCCGGACAGCGATACGCGCTCTATGTGAGTCAGATCGACGACAAGATCGGTCACGCCTGCGGGGCTGGAATCGGCGACGTGATGCATCGCCACCGTAGAAGAGCCGCCGGTGGCGGTGAGGCTGATGGCCCAGCTTCTATCGTCGTATTGCCGCAACCACGGCGCGAGTCCGATGTTCAAGGTGTCCGTGCCGGCCCCGCCATCGACGGAATCGTGACCGCGTTTCTCGACCCACCAGTTTAGGGTGTTGTCGCCGGAACCCAGGTGGAAGTCTGTCTGGTTGAAGGGCCCCCACAGTTCGAAAGGAGCATCCCCCAACAGGTTCATCACAATGTGGTCCTTGGCGTCCATGCCATCGACGTAGACGCTGCCTCTCTCATGACGGTCGGGCTCGTCGACGGTAAAGTCCTGCCTTGTGAGGTCGCCATACTGAGCGCCTCGTAGGATTTCACCGCTAACGAGGGTCATATTGGCGACCACCGTATCGGCCTGGCCGTCCGAGACGCCGCCGGGGCCAGACAGGTCGATATCCTCCGTGACAAGTCCGCTCGGTCCTCCCAGGTCACCGAGCTGTATCGTGTCCATGCCAGCGCCAGCGCTCATGGAGATCCTGGAGACGTTGATCATGTCGATCGGCGCCGATCCATTCATCGCCACGCCGATGTGGCCGGCGTTTTCGGTGACGGCGATCGTATCGTTCCCGGCCGTCCCCTCGAGGCCCAAGGCGTTTTTACCGAGACCGCCATCCACCTGGACGCCCACGGTGCTTTTGAAGTCGCTGATTGAGAAGGCGTCGTCGCCGTCGCCGCCGGCCAGCTTTATGACGTCGCTCGCGCCGAGGGCCGTCACGTTGACCGTCTCAGTCACGGCTCCCTTGGTGACGTAAACGGCCTGCAGGCTCGATCCGTCGGCCGCCGAGGTAAGTGACAGCACCGTGTCGTCCGCCGTGTGGATCGACCCGGTCGCCGGAAGGACCACCGTGTCAGCCGCGCCGTCCTGTCCGCCACGAGCACCGGACAAGTCGATGTTGACGGTCCGGACGGAGGTGGTCGAGAGATCGCCGACGCTGATCAAATCGCCCTGACCGAGCGGGCGGATGTTGAGCGTCTCCACATTGACCACGTCCGAGGTCGCCCCGCCGACGGTCTCGCGCAGATGGCCGCCTGAAGCGCTGAGCCCCACCGAATCGGCGCTGTCCCGGCCGGTGATCAACTGGATGTCGTTCCCCGCGCCGCCATCGATGGTGTCCGCGCCGCCGCCGCTGACGATCCGGTCGTCGCCCGCATCGCCGAACAGCCGCTCGGCCCCGATGGAGCCGGTGATGGTGTCCGCCCCATCGTCGCCGTGGACGGAGATCGTCGCCACGCTCGCGATGTCGTGCGGCGTGACCACCGCGATATTGTCGTTGCCGCCGCCACCACCGAAGCTCACGGAATCCGCGGAGCCGAGGCCCGAGATCCCCGAGGTCTGGAGCACGCCGTTCACGCTATCCAGGACCCGGATGCCGGCCGCGCTCAAGACCTGGACCGAGACGACGTCGTTGGTCGTCCCGCCCGTCAGGGCCACCAGGTCGGCGGCCGCGTGCTGCGCGTCGAGCTGGATCACCACCTCGCGCACGTCCGTGCCGCTCAGGTCGCCGACGCTCACCGGCATGGCGCCGGGTTGGGCCTGGATCTGGATCATCTCCACGCCGTGCAGATCGACCGTCTCGCCGCCGTCCGCCACGAGGGCATGACTGCCGCTCGCCTGGATGTTGAATCCGTTGCCGGACATGAACTGGGTGTCCACCCCCGCGCCGCCCTCGACAAGGTCCGAGCCGTCGCCGCGCGTCCAGAAGATGCGGTCGGCGCCCGCGCCGCCGTTCAAGGTGTCGGCGCCGCCGAGACCGCGGACGACATCGTCGCCGTCGGCGCCGTTGATCCGATCGCCCAGCGCCGTGCCCTTGAGCGCGTCGGCCCCGGGTGTTCCATTGATGACGGACATGGTGTCAGATCCTCACGCTCTAAGACTGCGGCCGGTGACGAAGCTCGGTCGTCAGGCCCGTGACGCGCGGTTCCAGACGCCTGGTGGCAAGAGCTCGTTGTGGATCAGAGAGCCCCGAGCGGGGCGTTTCCGCCGTCGTCCTTGCGAGGATGGCTCTATCCGCTGGCGATCGAACCAGCGGTAGCCGACGTCCACCCCCTCGCTGAGGGTGGTCTTGTCGCCGACGCCCGGGCCGCAACGCTCGAGGTGGCGCGGGTCGCTCGCGGGATAGTCCGCAAGCGCCTTGCCCCAGTTGACGGGCAGGCGGCCGGCGGGATTGTCTTCACAGCAATCCAAGCGCCTTGAAGCTCGCCACGCCGTCGCGGCCGACGACCAGGTGGTCATGGACGGCGATGCGAAGCGTGCGGCCCGCCTCCGCCACCTGACGGGTCATGTCGATGTCGGCCGGCGACGGCGTGGGGTCGCCGGACGGATGGTTGTGCACCAGGATCACCGCGCTGGCGGAAAGCTCCAGGGCGCGGCGGACCACCTCGCGCGGATAGACCGGGGCGTGGTCGACGGTGCCGCGGTTCATCACCTCGTCGGCGATCAGCTGGTTCTTCTTGTCGAGGAACAAGACGCGAAACTGTTCGCGGGCCTCATGGGCCAGGGCGGTCTTCACATAGGCAAGTAGCGCGTTCCAGGACGAGATCACCGGGCGCCGTACGACCTTCTCCCGGGCCGCGCGCAGCGTGACCTCGTGCATCAGCTTGAGGTCGAGGGCCAGCGCCTCGCCGACGCCGGTGACCGTGCGCAGGTCCTCTGGCGTCGCGCCCAGCACCGCGCCCAGCGAGCCGAAGCGGGCCAGCAGCTGCTTGGCCAGCGGCTTGAGGTCGCCACGCGGGATCGCGCGGAACAACAGCAGCTCCAGCACCTCGTAGTCGGGCAGGGCGGCCAGGCCGCCGGTCGCGGCCCGATCCCGCAGCCGGTCGCGGTGGCCTGTGTAGTGAGGCTTCGGCGCCGGCGCAGGGCGGATCGTCCAGAGGTCGCTCTGGGCTGAGACGTCTTCGACGGCGAGGGGATGGCGCATGACGCTCGCCAATGTTCATTATACGTTCCGGCGTGGCAAGCGAAAATCGAGACCCCCAATCAGGGGACGCGCCGCGACCGCGGCCGGCGCACCCTGCCTGCGGATGGGGATGAGCGGATGAAGTTTGCGACCTTGATCGGCGTGCTGGCGGCGGCGTTCGCCGTGATCCTGATGCTGGCCGTCGCGCCGGCCTAGAGGCCGCTGACCTTGATGGCGTTGTCGTCGGAGTTGCGGTCGATCTCCTTGTTGTAGGGGTCGATGCCGGCGAACCGCGGCGGCTTGTCCACGGTCACCCTCACGGTCTGCACGCCGGACCGCAGGTGGACGGGCGCGAAGCTCAGCACGTTCTTCGAGGAGAAGCCCGGCTTGCCGGGTTCCGCGGTGAACACGCCCAGGTCGAACACCTCGGTCGCGGGGATCGCGATCGGCGTCTCCTTGCCCTTGCCATCGGCATAGGCCTTCTTCGCCTCGATCGTCAGCACCACGTCGTAGCGGCCATCGGCGCGCTTCGTGGCGGCCGCGGTGCGGGTCTTCAAGTCGTAGAGGGTGATCTTCTCGAACAGGTCGGTGATCAGCTGCTGGGCGGCCGGATCGGCGCCGGCCTGGACCCGCAGGGCGTCCACCAGGTCCTGGGAGCGTGGGTAGGGCGCACCCTTGAACGCATATTGCTTCAGCAGGGTGCGCAGCGCCGCATTGACCTTGGCCTCGCCGATGCGGTCGCGTAGCAGGTACATGACCAGCGAGCCCTTGCGGTAGTGGATGTAGGGCTGGTCCTCCACCCGGATCAGCGGCAGCTCCTCCACCGCCTCGCCGCCGCGGGCGCGCAGGTAGCCGTCCAGCTCGGTCTTCAGGAACTTGCGGATGCCGTCGGCGCCGTAGGTCTTCTCCATGACGATCAGGGCCGAATACTGGGCCAGGGTCTCCGACAGCGCGGTGTCGCCCTGCATGTCGGCGCCGATGATCTGGTGGGCCCACCACTGGTGCGCCAGCTCGTGGGCGGTGACGTAGGTGGGGTAGTCGATCTTGTCGGGCTTGGTGGCGTCGGCGATGAACCCGATGCCCTCGGAGTAGGGCATGGTGTTGGCGAACGACTGGGCGAACTGGGCGTAGTCGGGGAACTCCAGGATGCGGGCCTGGCGGAACTGGTAGGGGCTGAAATTGGCCTGGTAGTAGTCCAGCCCGGTCTTCAGCGACCGGATCATCCGGTCGACGTTCCAGGGGTGCTGGGCGTCGTAATAGACCGCCAGCTCGACCCCCTTGTAGACCTCGCGCTTGATCGCGTAGCGGGCTGACTGCACCGAGAAGAAGTTCAGCACCGGGGCGTCGGTGCGGAAGCGGATGGTGCGCCGCCCGTTCCGGGTGACGTCGGAGATGCGGTAGCCGGGCGCCACCGGGGTCTGGTCGGCGTCGGTGGTGACGCTGATGTCGGCGTTCACCCACGAGGCGTTGGCCAGGTAGTTGCGGGCCTGGGCCGAACGGTCCTCCAGCTTGGGTGGCCGCAGCTGGGGCGGCAGGCCATATTTGCGCCGCTTGGCGCGGTCCTGCAGCAGGCGGTCGCGGTCCATGCCGACCACCGGGCCGAACTCGAAGTTGTCGACGAAGGTCCCGTTGTCGACCAGCCGGGTGGTGTTGCCCGAGTTCTTGAAGCCGTCCTGGAACATCACGGTCTGGAACGACAGCGCGGTGCGTTCGCCGGGCATCAGCGGGCGGTCGAAGGTGAAGATCCGGTAGTTGAAGCGGTCGAAGGTCTTCACCTTCGAGGCGCCGTTCACCGACATCTGCAGCGCCTTGGTGTCGCGGTTCAGGCGCACGTGCAGCTCGCGGATCGGGACGGCCTTGTCGTTGAGCAGGTGGTAGACGCCCTCGGTGGTCAGCTTGGGCGCGTGCGGGTGCAGGTCCAGGTCCAGCTCGACGTCGGTGATCGCGGGCTGGACCAGCTTTTCATAGGGCAGGAACGCCTTCTCGTAGTCGGCCAGCCACTGTTCGCCCTCGATGGTGTTGCGGTACGGGTTCTCGATATTGGTGTTGTAGAAGATGTTGGCGCCCAGGGCGGCGAAGGCGACCAGGGCCACGCCGCCGATCAGGCCCGCCGGGCCCAGCAGCCGGCGCGGCAAGCGCTTGAGGCGGGGCATCAGCCGGGTCTCGGTCCCGCGCCGCCACAGGGCGTAGGAGACCACCAGCAGGATAACCGAAAAGGCGCTCCAGTAGGCGCGGAACCAGGCTGCGAAGGCCGCATATTTGCCCTGGCCGTTCATGTCGGAGAGCGGCGTCGGCGGCGTGCCGTCGAACAGGTAGAGGTTGTGGTCGAAGCCGATCGTGGCCAGCGTCTGCGTCGCGATCAGGTAGAGCACCATCAGGCCGAAGCCGACGAACTTATGCGGCGAGATCGCCTGCAGGAACACCGCCAGCACCGCCACCAGGGCGCAGTCCCAGGCGTTGGGGACGATGAACCACCAGACGTATTTCTCGGGCTGCAGGGCGAAGAAGCCCCGACCCAGCTGCACCGCCATCCCGGCCAGCGCACTGACCGCCAGCATGGAGGCCAGCACCAGGGCCACCGCCAGGGTCTTGGGCAGGATGAAGGCCCAGTCGCCAACCGCCGTGGCGTCGACGATCTCGTGGGTCCGGCGGTCGCGCTCGCGCCAGACCAGCTCGCCGGCGTAGTAGACGGCGACGATCTGCACCAGGAAGACGAACGAGCCGTTCAGGGTCTGGATCGACCAGCGGGTGACCGGCAGGATCGCCGCGCCGCCGACGTCGGCGCCCAGGATCAGCCCGGCCAGGCTGTTGAACAGGCCCAGCAGCAGCAAGACCACGAACGCCGGGCTCTTGAATACCTGGCCCATCTCGAAACGGGTGCGCTTGGTCAGCTGGGCCCAGACGGTCGCGGCGCCGAACGTCGGGGCGGGCAGGCGGGCCAGCTGCGGCGGCGGGGCGGCCTCGGCCCGCTCGGCCTTGCGCTTGCCCGGGCGGGCCTCGAAGCGGAAGCGCAGGTAGGCCAGCGCCATCGCCGCGAACCCCACCGGAACCCAGATCAGCCGGTTCCACAGCAGCGGCCCGGCGATCGGCGGGTTCAGGGTGTTGGCGTCGGCGGCGGTGTAATAGCGGGTGGCCAGGCTCCAGGCGGCGCTGCCGAAGGGGTCGGCCAGCGCCGCGATCTGCAGCCGGTCAGGGTCGCGCAGCGCCACCCGGATCAGCAGGAAGACCACCAGGAAGGCGGCCACGCCCAGGTAGGTGCTCATCATCGAGCGGGTGACGGTGGCCAGCGAGAAGAACAGCGCCGAGGTCAGGAACAGCCCCGGCAGCGCCAGCCACAGATAGGCGAAGGCATAGTCGCCCAGGCGGTTCGGCCCCAGGGTTTCGGAATCGACCCAGGGGGCGAAGGAACCGACCACGAGGCCCAGCGGCACCGCCAGGAAGGCCAGGGCCACGGCGGCGAAGGCGCCGGAGAAGCGGCCGAACAGATAGTCGAACTTGCCGATCCGGGTGCTGCGCACGATCGGCCCGAAGCCGGTTTCCTCGTCGCGCACGATCACACTGGCGACGAAGGCGGTGGAGGCGAACATGAACAGTATGCCCATGATCAGGCACACCTGGCCGATGGCGCGGGGCGAGTTCTTGTGGACGTTGCCGCCGGACCCGATGGTGATCTGGTCGATGGTGACCGAGCCGAACACCAGCAGGAAGAACAGCAGGGTCGCGATCCAGAAGATCGGCTGGCGGAGCTGGTAGCGCAGCTCGAAGGCGGCGATCTTGCCGAACATCGCCGCGCTCAGGCCGCGCGGCGCGAGGCGGCGAGGGTGGAGAAGTAGACGTCCTCCAACCCGCCCGGAATGGCCTCGAACGTCGCGTCGGGCCGCGTCTCGGCCAGGACGTGGACGATCAGGCGGCCGGCCGAGAGCCGGGTGGCGATCACCTCATGCCGGGCGCGCTCGGCGTCCAGGTCGGCGCGGTCGATGGTCTTGCGCCAGACCCGGCCCTCCAGCCCGTGGACCAGGTCGGCGGGGGCGCCTTCCTTGAGGATGCGGCCGCCCGCCAGCACGGCCATGCGCGGGCACAGGTCGGAGACGTCGTCGACGATGTGGGTCGACAGGATCACCACCACGTTCTCGCCGATCTCGGCCAGCAGGTTGAGGAAGCGGTTGCGCTCCTCCGGGTCGAGGCCGGCGGTGGGCTCGTCGACGATGATCAGGGTGGGCCGGCCGATCAGCGCCTGGGCGATGCCGAAGCGCTGGCGCATGCCGCCGGAATAGCCGGCCACGGCCTTCTTGCGCACGTCCCACAGGTTCACCTGCTGCAGCAGGGTCTCTACGGTGTCCTTGCGCTCGCCCTTGCCGGCGATGCCTTTCAGCACCGCCATGTGGTCCAGCAGGTCCAGGGCGGAGACCCGCGGATAGACTCCGAAGTCCTGCGGCAGGTAGCCCAGGGTGCGGCGCAGCTTCTCCGGCTGGGCGACCACGTCGATGTCGCCGAAGGCGATGGCGCCAGCGCTGGGGGTCTGCAGGGTGGCGACGGCGCGCATCAGGGTGGACTTGCCGGCCCCGTTCGGACCCAGCAGGCCGAACATCCCCTTGCCGATCTCCAGATCGACACCGTCCAGCGCGCGCGTCCCGTTCGGATAGACGTGCGTCAGGCCCCTGATCGAAAGCATTGTCCGACTTCCACCCCGTCCCTGGCCTGAAGCTGCCCCGCCCGGGCCGGAGGGGCAAGTGAGGGATGTGTAACGATGCCCAAGCTTGGCGTTACGTCAGGTTGACCGGGACCTGCGCCAGATCCCCGCGCCACTCGCGCCGGGCCTGGGCGCGGTGGGTGCGGGCGGCGGCCGTCTGGCCCTGCTTCGCCTCGGCCTCGGCCAGGACGCGCAGCGCCAGGGCGTCGCGCGGCCAGTCGACCAGGCTGGCGTTGGCCTCCTTCGCCGCCTCGGCGTAATGGCCGGCCTGCAGCTGGGCGGCGGCCAGGCTGCGGCGGACCGGATACCACCAGGGCGGCGGGTCGAAGTTCTTGGCGAACGGGAACGCCGATTCCTGCAGGGCGGTGGCCTTGGCGAAGTGCGGGGCCGCGTCGGCGGGGCGGCCGTTCAGCATGGCGGCGCGGCCCGCCAGCACCTCCGAGGCGAGGGTGGCCAGGGTGACGTTGCCGGTGTCGCTGGCCTTGGCGGCCTCGCCCAGCAGGGTGGTGAGCTGGGCGGCCTCGGTCGAGACGCCGGCAGCGTCGCGCTTGGCCGCATAGGCTTCGCCGCGGGCATAGTGGCGGTAGATCTTCACCAGGCGCGGATCGGCGGCCAGGTCCGGCACGGCCAGCGCGCGGTCGGGGGCGAAGCGGCCCAGGGCCACCAGGCTGCGGGCGCGTATGGTGTTGCGGCGCTCGGGCGCGGAGGCTGCCGGGAACGCGACCGGACCGTGGTCGGCGTACTTCAGCGCCAGGCGCCCGTCGCCGGCCATCAGCGAGCCGGCCAGGCCGAACTGGTAGTTGTGCGAATAGTAGCGCTCGCCGCTCAGTGGACCGGTCCAGCCGTGGCGGCGCTGCTGGTTGGCGTCGACGCTGAGGGCCTGGGCGTCGACCAGGGCCACCTCCTCGTAGCGGCCCACGTGCATGAAGGTGTGCGCGGCCATGTGCACCAGGTGGCTGGCGTTGGGGGCCAGGCCCGCCAGCCGGTCGGCGTAGGGCACGGCCTCGGCGGGGTGGCGGGCGAACTCGGTGGCGTGGATGTAGTAGTGGATCGCCGCGGCGTCGTCGGGGCTGCGGGCCAGGATGATCTTCAGGATCTCTTGGCCGCGCGGCACGCCGGAAAAGTCGTCCTGCCGGGCCGGCGTCAGCAGGGCATGGGCGGCCAGGTTTCCGATCTCGTCGTCCGCCGGGAAGCGCTGGAAGACGGCGTCCATGGCGTGGCCGTACGCCTGCTCGCGGCCCTCCTTGGGGGCGGTCGGGCCGTAGCGGAGCTGCAGGGCGGCGATCAGGGCCTGGGCGCGTGCGTCACCGGGCTTCACCAGGGTGGCGGCGTGGTCGGCGAGCGCCAGGGCGGCGACCGTCTCGGCCGGCGAGATCGCGTTGTTCAGGTTCGGCCCCACCGACAGCGCCACGCCCCAGGCGCAGAGCGCGCAGGCCGGGTCCAGCGCGGCGGCCTTGGCGAAGGCCAGCTTGGCGGGCTCATGGTAGAAGGCGTGGTAGAGGCGGATGCCCTGGTCGAACCAGGTCTGGGCCTCCGGGTTGGCCGTATCGACCTTGAAGGTCTCGGCGCCCACGCCGGCGATGATCGTCCCGGCCGGGCCCGCCGGCGCGTCGGGTCGCTCCGCGCCGCAGATGAAGGCGACGCCGAGATTGGTGGGATCGGCGCCGACGGCCGAGGGGGCGGCCAGGACCAGGGCGGCGCCAAGCGCCAGGGCGAACTTCAGCATGCAGCGAGCATCGCGCCGTTGGTCCTGCGCGGCAATGGTGCGGAGCGCCGGCGCGATATGTGATTCACCCCCTCGCGTCGTCATCCCCGGCCTTGTGCCGGGGATCCATCGCGCCGCCGCCCACGTCGGGGGAGCAGGCCGCGCCGCGCGGCCTGGCGCAGGGAATCGCGCAAGCTGAAGCATGGGTCCCCGGCACAAGGCCGGGGATGACGATCAAAACGGGGATGACGAGCGGTGGCGGAAGGGGGCTACCGAGCGCCCGGCGTCACGCGGCGATCATCGCCGGGCGGTATTCGCCGATCGGCGAGCCGGTGAAGACCTCGTAGCCGGTCTCGGTGACGCCGACCGAGTGCTCGCACTGGGCCGACAGGGACTTGTCGCGGGTCACCGCCGTCCAGCCGTCGGAGAGCAGCTTCACCGGGGATTTGCCCAGGTTCACCATCGGCTCGATGGTGAAGAACATCCCGGGCTTCAGCACCTCGCCGGCGCCGCGCTGCCCGAAGTGCAAGATGTTGGGCGCGTCGTGGAACACCTTGCCCAGTCCGTGCCCGCAGAAGTCGCGGACCACCGAACAGCGCATGCTCTCGACGTAGGATTGGATGGCGTGGCCGATATCGCCGGTGCGGGCGCCCGGCTTGACGGCGGCCAGGCCGCGCTCCAGCGACTCATAGGTCACGTCCACCAGCCGCTTGGCGCGCGGCGCGACCGGACCGACGCCCCACATCCGAGAGGTGTCGCCGTGCCAGCCGTCGACGATGACGGTGACGTCGATGTTGACGATGTCGCCCTCGCGCAGGGTCCGCTCGCCTGGGATGCCGTGGCAGACGATGTGGTTGGGGCTGATGCAGGTGGTCTTGGTGTAGCCGCGGTAGCCCAGGCAGGCGGGCAGGGCGCCGTGATCCAGGATGAACTCGCGCGCCAGGTCGTCCAGGGCCTGGGTCACCACGCCGGGAACCACGTGCGAGGTCAGGATGTCCAGGCACTCCGCGGCGAGGCGGCCGGCGCGGCGCATGCCCTCGAAGCCCTCGGGGCCATGGATCTTGATCTGGCCGGTGCGGTAGTCGGCGTCGAGGATGTCGGTCATGGGATGCTCCGCGGCCTATGTCGCTATCGTACCACGGATCGTCAACCGGCGGACCGGCTTGACGTGGGTGGGGCTGTCACGCTGAAGGTGCGCGGAAGCCTGCCGTGACCTGCCGAAGGAACGCCGATGTCCCGCCTGCGTACCGCCCTGTTCCTTGCCGCCCTGGCCGCGCCGATGACCGCCCGGGCGCTGCCGCCGGCGCCGGTCTTTCCGGTGGGCGCAACGACTGACGTGATCCAGGGCGTGACCGTGGCCGATCCCTATCGGGCGCTGGAGCACGGGGATGACCCGGCGGTGCAGGCGTGGAGCGACGCGCAGAACGACCGCACGCGGGGCTATCTGGACGCCCTGCCGGGCCGCGAGGCGGTGGCGGCCAAGCTGAAGCGCCTGATCACCGCGGCCTCGCCGTCCTATTCGAGCCTCCAGGCGCAGGGCGCGAGCCTATTCGCGCTCTATAACGACCCGGCGAAGCAGCAGCCGCAGCTGGTGCGGCTGAATGCGGCGGCCGAACCGGCGAGCCGCGTCGCGGTCCTCGACCCGAACGCGCTCGACCCGTCAGGCCACACCGAGATCGACTGGTACGTGGCCTCGCCGGACGGGTCGAAGGTGGCGGTGTCGCTGTCGAAGAACGGCAGCGAGGACGGGACGCTGCACGTCTATGAGGTGGCCAGGGGGCGCGAGCTGGAGACGCCGATCGCGGCGGTGCAGTACCCGACCGCTGGCGGCGGCGTGGCCTGGGCGGCGGATGGCCAGGGCTTCTGGTACACGCGCTATCCGACCAGCGGGCCCGAGGGCGAGCGTCACTTCAACCAGCAGGCCTATTTCCACCGTCTCGGGGCCGACGCGGCGAAGGACCCGCTGGCGCTGGGGACCGTCGACGGCCTGCCGCGCACCGCCGAGATCTTCCTCGACAACGACAACGCCGCGCCCGCCGCGCTGGCGTCGGTGCAGCTGGGTGACGGCGGGCAGTGGCAGATCTTCGTGCTGCGGCAGGGCCAGCCGGCGCTGAAGGTGGCCGCCTATGAGGACCGGGTGATCGCTGCGGCCATGGCCAGGGACGGGACGACCTTCGGCCTGTCGCGTCTGAACGCGCCGATGGGCAAGGTGCTGAAGCTCAAGGCGCCCTACACCGGTGGCTTCGCCAAGGCGGCGCTGTTCGTGTCCGAACAGAAGGACGCGGCCATCGTCGACGGCGGCGAGGCCGGCAAGCCGCTGGTGGCGGCGGGCGGCAAGCTGTTCGTCAACCGCATCGCCGGCGGGCCCAGCCAGCTTACCGCCTACGACGCGTCGGGTAGGGGCGCGATCCTGGCGATCCCGCCGATCGCCTCGGTAGCCGACATCGCGGCGCTGCCGGACGGCGACGTGCTCTACAATGTGGTCACCTACCAGACCCCATCCTACTACGCCCGATGGAGCGCCCGGACCGGCGCCAGTGTCCGGACCGGCCTGGCGGTGACCTCGCCGATCTCGTTCGAGGATATGGAGGTCACCCGGGCCTTCGCCGCCTCCAAGGACGGCACGAAGGTCCCGCTGAACATCATCGCCCGCAAAGGCCTCAAGCTGGATGGCAGCCATCCGACGCTGCTGTACGGCTACGGTGGCTACGGCATCAACCAGACGCCGCACTTCCTGGGCGCCATGAGCCGGCTGTGGCTGGACGGTGGCGGGGTCTATGTGGAAGCCAACATCCGCGGCGGCGGGGAGTACGGCGAGCGCTGGCACGCCGACGGCATGCTGACCAAGAAGCAGAACGTCTTTGACGACTTCGCCGCGGCCGGCGACTGGCTGGTGGCCAACCACTACACCACCCACGACAAGCTGGCCCTGCGCGGCGGCTCCAACGGCGGCCTGCTGATGGGCGCCGAGATCACCCAGCATCCCGGGCTGGCGCGGGCCGTGGTCTCGGCGGTGGGCATCTACGACATGATGCGGGTCGAGCTAGACCCCAACGGCGCCTTCAACGTCACTGAATTTGGCACGGTGAAGGACCCGGCGCAGTTCAAGGCGCTCTACGCCTATTCGCCCCTGCACCATGTGACCGAGGGCGTGACCTATCCGTCGATCCTGTTTCTGACTGGCGCCAATGACGGGCGGGTCAATCCGCTGAATTCGCGCAAGTTCGCCGCCGAGCTGCAGGCCGCGACCGGCTCGGACCGCCCGATCCTGCTCAGGACCTCCAAGACCTCGGGCCACGGCATCGGCTCGTCGCTCGACGACCGGATCGCCGAACAGACCGATCAGCTAGTGTTCCTGTTCGACCAGCTGGGGATGAGCGCAGAGGCGGCGGGGCGGTAGGGCGCGCCCCGTTCCTGGCTCGTCATCCCGGCCTTGTGCCGGGGATCCTCGTCCGGCCGGCCCGGTCGCGGGAGCAGGCCGCGCAGCGCGGCCTGCCGCACAGCGTCGCGACAGCTTCGGAATGGATCCCCGGCACAAGGCCGGGATGACGAGCCA
>NZ_JANXWD010000094.1 GCF_025351295.1 Phenylobacterium sp. | reverse complement strand
CCAAGAGCGTGGCCATCGGTTCGATGCCCAAGCCCTACAGCGGGGCCGAGATGCTGCGTGCCGTGGACTACCTCATCGCTCGCTTGGCCGGAGTCGAAACACCCGACCCGCCCCACGGGCTCGAAGTCTTTGGTTCGATCGATGGGGGCCTTGACGCAGATGCTGCCTGAAGCCGCGACCGTGTCTTCCGGGCGCGAAAGGCGCGACGTGTGACGAACAGAGGATATCGCGAATTCTCCGAGGTGAACCCGGACGCGGTCGTCGTTGTGGACGCGGCCGGCCGCATCAACTTCGCCAATCGTCGGGTCGAGGCGATGTTGGGCTACGCGCCCAGCGAACTGCTGGGGAAGTCCCCGGACATCTTGGTGCCCTAGCGCTACCGCAGCAGCCACGCGGGCCACATGGAGCGCTTCATCGGCGACTCCAGCCCGAGGATGATGGGCGCGGGCCTGGATCTGAAAGCGCGGCGCAAGGACGGGACCGAGTTCCCTGCGGAGATCAGTCTAAGTCCCTATCGTTCCACCGAGGGTAAGGTCGTCATCGTCGCGATCCGCGAGGTGATCGGCTCACCGCGCGGCGGCGCGCTGGAATCCGAGAACTCCGGCCTGCGTGACCTCCTGCAGGTCGCCCGACACGATGCTGCGCGGCTGCTGGAAGAGGCCGGGATCGACGCGCACGAACAGGAAGGCGCCAAGCGCCTCCAACGGCTGCTGTTGGAAGAACTCCATCACCGCATGAAGAACATGCTGACGAACGTGGTCGCGATTACGTCCCAAAGTCTGCGGTCCGCGGCGACGGTCGAGGAAGCGCGCGTCGCGATCACCAGCCGCCTGGCCGCCTTTGGTCGAGCTCAGGACCTGCTGCTCAAGGCCAATGAAGCCGGCGCAATGTTGACCGATCTGGTCGCGGCGGCCGTCAAACCGTTCGAAAGCGATGAGATTCCGCGCTTCATCATTCCGTTTGCGGCCATCGAAATCGGGCCTGCGGCGGTGCTGCCGCTCACGTTGTCGCTGAACGAACTCTGCACAAACGCGGTCAAGTACGGCGCATTGTCCAACCCCTCCGGGCGAGTTGAGATCATCTCGACAGTCGATGCGCAGAGCCAGTCGTTCAGCCTGACGTGGACCGAGACCGGCGGTCCGCGCGTGGTTCAACCCACGCGCCGTGGATTCGGGACCCGGCTGCTTGGGGCCCTGGCCGGGCAACTGCATGGAGAGGTGAGGGTGCGCTACGAGCCCGAAGGGATCGTCTATCAACTTGATAGCCCGCTTCCGGTGCTGCAGGCGCTTCCGGCACATTGACCGGCCGTTGGGTCCGGAGTTGCCACGACCGCGCGAGTCGAAGGGTGGGAGCGGAAGCCTTGCAGGGGCCGCAACTTCCCGGCAGCTGGCGCTGCCCAGCGGCTTGCAACGGCGCCTAGGGCCATCGCCGCACACGCGGCAACCGCGTCGCAGTTTGAGGGCCACCTGAGGGCGCAGGCCCCTCAGGGCGTGGCGGCTGCCTCAGGGTATCGGTAGACCTCGGCAGCGCCTTTCTGAAGGATCGCATCGGCCGCCGGAAGTGAGCCGAATTTGGCCGTCGCGTACAGGATGGCCGCTTCGATCTTCGCGGCCTCGAGGGTGTCTCCCGCGAGTTGATAGCGAGGCTCGGGCGGCGTTTCGACGGGCGTGTCGAAGACGAAGTGGACGGCGTATCGAGCCATGCGATCAGCCTTCGGCGCGACGGCGGGGGGAGGGGCTGTAGCCGCTGAGGTCGGCGTCGCCGACGACCGTGACGGTCGACCTCTCCCGGATTGGCAGAGCCATGAGGGCGTCGATTTGAGCTGCCGTATCCACGCTTCGGGCAGTCGCGGGCGGCTCTGGGCGTGCAATAGGCGTGGGCCGACCCAATCGAAGCGCAATCGAATCCCATAGTGTTATTTTGCGTGTACTTTTCATGACGGCGTAAACGCTGGGAAACTGCTTAGTTCCGTTAGACGGGTGCAGTTGTCGAAGAGATAAATACGGCTATCGCCTACAGCCGCGCGGTTCTAGGATGTGGGCGAGGCGGAGGCGTAGATTCTCCGGTGTCCGGCCAGTCCGGACGATGCCTGGGCCGGCTCCCGATGAGACCGGCGGTGATGCACCCCAACTGGCGCGCGACCCGACACGTCCTCGGGCGAGGAACAGCCATGTCTGACTACGCGTCCGAATTCTCCATCCGCCGGCTGTGGATCATCTTCGGCGTGAGCATGGCGATCATGTTCGGCGCGCTGCTGTGGTTCGGCGGCGAAATCTACCACACCAAGCCACCAATGCCGGCTGCTGTGCGGTCGACTGCCGGCCAGATCATCTACAGCGGTGAGGAGGTCAAGCGCGGCCAGGGGGTTTGGCAATCGACCGGCGGCATGCAGCAGGGCTCGATCTGGGGCCACGGCGCCTACGTCGCGCCCGACTGGAGCGCCGACTGGCTGCATCGCGAGGCGCTTGCCCTGCGCGGCCTGCTGGCGAATTCCCGATTCGATGCGCTCCCGGAACCTGACCAGGCGCGCATCGGGGCCATGCTTCGGCGAGAGATGCGCAGCGGCGGTTACGATCCGCGCACGGGCGCGATCACCGTCAGTGACCAACGGGCCGCCGCCATCGTAGTGACCGCGGCGCACTTCGAGGGCCTGTTCACCAACCGCACGGCCGCGGACCAGCATCTGCGCGAGCTCTACGCGATGCCGCAGAACGCGAAGCTGACCGCCCCGGAAGCCCACGCGCTGGGCGCCTTCTTCTTCTGGACGTCCTGGGCCGCGGCGGCCGAGCGGCCGGGACAGGCGATCAGCTACACCAGCAACTGGCCGCACGAGCCG
>NZ_JANXWD010000050.1 GCF_025351295.1 Phenylobacterium sp. | reverse complement strand
CCCGCCAGCGCGCGCGGAAGTGGTCGCCCAGCGCCAGGGCCGCGGCGCCGTCGACCATCATCATCACCTCGTGGCGCGGTGGGTGATAGTCCTGGTCCGGCATGATCCGGCGCTCGTCGTCCTCCAGGTGGCCTGGGGTGTCCCAGCGGTCCACCGAGATGTCGCCGCCGCCGCAGAACGCCAGCCGGTCGTCGACGATAACCGCCTTCTGGTGGTGGCAGCCGCCCAGCGGTACCTGGTCGTCCAGGCGGAACTTCACCCGCGTGCCCTTGAACCACTTGCGCGCCTTGTGCGGGAAGAACTCCTGGCTGGCCGCCACCGGCAGCGCCGAGCGCCAGATCAGCAGGCGGATATCCAGGTCGGGCCGTTCGCCGGCCAGCCGCAGCAGCACCCGGCCGATCTCGTCCGGGTCGGGGCCGTCTTCGTGGCCGTCGGGGAACAGCCGCGCGCGCGGATCGAACCCCCAGCCCAGGATCAGGATCGAGCGCCGGGCCTTTTCGAGCGCCGCGGCCAGGGCGCCGTAATAGGCCTCGGTGTCCACCAGCACCGCGACGCGGTCGGCGCGCTCGGTGCGCCAACAGGTCTCGCCGGGGATCAGCAGGGTCATCGCGGGGCCTTGAACGCGGTCCCGTGCGTGGCCGCCCGGATGAAAGCCCATGGCTCAGCCAAGGTTCCGCCCCAAGAAAAGGGCGCGTCGGCTTGCGGCCGGCGCGCCCGAGTTGGCTTGGGTGGCAGTATGGACCCGGGCTCAGCTGGCCGGGCTGGCCTCCTTTCGGGCTAGGCTGGCGCCGCCGCGCAGATAGGCCTGGCAGGGGCCGGTCAGTTCGGCGGTCAGGCGGTCCTTGCGGTCCTCGCCCTTGGCTTCCTTCCTGGCGCGGGCGAATTCGTCGGAGGCGCGTTCGATCACATAGGGCGCGCGCGCGCCGGCCTCGGCCTTGATGAAGCTGTCCAGCGAGGCCGGATCGACCACGCCGGTGAGGCCGGCGGCCAGACCCTTGCAGCGGTTGGCCTTGAGGAAATCGACGTCGGTGACCTTTCCGCCGGCCGTGGCGGACCCGGCGGCGAGCACCGCCGCGATGGCGATGATGGCGAATTTCATAAGCACGTCTCCCTGGAAATCTGGGCCAATGCTGCTCGTCGGCCGCGCTCAACTCAAATGAACAAGCTGCAATGATCAGTATTCGAGGATTAATATTAAGTCATGATACGTCGTTGTTACGAACCGGACAAAACACTTGTAACGAACCGGTCACACGGGCGACGATAGGGCATGGCTCAGCTTGTACCGAAACTGGACGCCGCCGGCGTCAATGCCCTCTTGCGCAAGGCCTTCCCGGGCGCGAACCAGGCCCAGACCCTCGAGATCGTGCAGGTGGGGCCCGGTCGGCTGCATATGGTGGCGCCTTATCGCGACGGGATTCTGCGGCCCGGCGGCGTGATCTCGGGCCCGACCCTGATGTCGGTCGCCGACTCCGCCGCCTACGCCCTGGTCCTGGCCCACATCGGCGACCAGCTGATGGCCGTGACCTCGCAGCTCAACATCAGCTTCCTGCGGGGCGCGCAGCCCGGCGACATCCACGCCGAGGCGGAACTGCTGCGGCTGGGCCGGCGGCTGGCGATCTGCGACATCCGGCTCTGGACCGAGGGGCCCGACAGGCTGGCGGCCCAGGCCAGCGTCACCTACGCTATCCCCGGATGAGCGTTTCCCACGATACCGCCGGGCCCCCTGCCCCGATCAAGACCCCCTGCATCAAGGTCTGCGTCGTCGACGGCGAGAGCGGCCTGTGCCTTGGCTGTTTCCGCAAGCTGGGCGAGGTGGCCGCCTGGAGCCGCTTCACCGACGCCGAGCGCGACGCGATCCTGGCCGCCCTGCCCGACCGCCGCGCCCTCATCCGGCCGGAGAAGCTGGCGCTGTTCTGATTCACCCCTCCGAAACCCTGCTGATTCACCGGATTCCAACCTTCCTGGCCCTAACCTGCGATCAACAAGACAGGTCAGAACGACCGCTTTTCCAGGTGAAGTCAGGTGTCTTCTCTCGGCAAACTCGCCCTCGTGGCGGGGGTGTCGGCGCTCGCCAGCGCCTGCGCCATGAGCACGATCGCCCCCCAGCCGCTGCGCATGGCGCGGCTGGAGGCTGAGGCCCTCCCCACCGCGCCGCCGACCCCCGGGTCCGGCGCGGTCGCCAAGGCCGCCGACGGCCACTTCTGGGCCGACGCCCAGGTGAACGGCCAGCCGGTCCATTTCCTGGTCGACACGGGCGCCACCGCCGTCGCCCTGACCCCCGAGGACGCCACGCGGCTGGGGTTCAAGGCCGCCGACCTGAAGTACGGCTACAACATCACCACCGCCGGCGGCTCCAGCCACGCCGCCGCGGTCACCCTGACCTCGGTGTCGGTGAACGGCGCCCGGCTCGAGAACGTCCAGGCCCTGGTGGTCGCCGACGGCCTCGACGTCTCGCTGCTGGGGATGAGCTACCTAGGCCGCCTGACCCGCTTCGAGGCCACGCGGAACACCCTGCGCTTCGAACCCTGACACCGCCGCCAGCGCGCGGTCGATCACCTCGAGCCCCGCGCCAGGCTTGACGCTCTCCACCGTCAGGATCCGCCGCCAGGTCCGCGCGCCCGGGACCCCGTGGAACAGCCCCAGCATGTGCCGCGTCATCGCCGCCAGGTGCGTCCCCCGGGCCAGCTCCGCGGCCAGATAGTCCCGATAGGCCTCGACCGCCTGGAGGCCGCTGACGCCCCCGGCCTCGCCGAAGATCCGCGCATCCACCGCGCCCAGGATGTCCGGGGTGTGATAGGCCGCGCGCCCCAGCATCACCCCGTCCACGTGACGCAGATGCTCCTGCGCCTCGTCCAGCGATCCGATCCCGCCGTTGATGACGATGGTCAGCGCCGGCCGCTCCCGCTTCAGCCGCCAGACCAGCGGATAGTCGAGCGGCGGCACGTCCCGGTTCTCCTTCGGCGACAGCCCCTTCAGCAGCGCCTTGCGCGCGTGCACGACGAACAGCTTGACACCCGCCGAGGCGCAGAGGTCCACCAGCTGGAACAGGCTCTCCTCCGGGTCCTGGTCGTCGACCCCGATCCGGCACTTCACCGTCACCGGCACGCGGACCGCCGCCGCCATGGCCGCCATGCACTCCGCGACCAACTCCGGCTCGCGCATCAGGCAGGCCCCGAACCGCCCCGACTGCACCCGGTCCGACGGGCAGCCGACGTTGAGGTTGATCTCGTCGTACCCCTCGGCCTCGCCGATCCGCGCCGCCGCCACCAGATCGGCCGCATCCGACCCGCCCAGCTGCAGCGCCACCGGATGCTCCACCGGACTGAACACCATCAACCGCGCCCGGTCACCGTGCAGCACCGCGCCGGTGGTCAGCATCTCGGTGTAGAGCAACGCCCGCCGCGTCAGCATCCGATGCAGGACCCGGCAATGCCGATCCGTCCAGTCCATCATCGGCGCAATGGCCAGTCTATGTGATTGATATTCTAGCACTTTTCCGTTTGGGTTCAGCGTGTTGTCGGTGGCGGCGTACCGGCGATTTACGACGTTTTACGCCTCGGTTCGTCAACTTTCGATCTCTCACTGCAGGCGGTCTGCACGCTCAAACGGGCTTCGACCCTGAAGGAAACCGCGCTGCGATCGGACGTCTGGCCGTCCGCGGGCTCTATCCGCGACGTTGGACCTGGGGCCGAAGTCCATCCATCAGGATGTCGATCAGGCGGAGCGCGCTGGCCTGCCACCCCGGGCCGGTGGCGCCATAGGTGAAGCCCACCAGGGCGCGCAGCAGGTCGGCGGGATCGGCGTCGGGGCGAATCTCACCGGCGCCGACCGCACCCTGCACCAGCTCCGACATCGCTCCGTTGATCAGCACGCCGGACGCCGCATACAGCTCCGAGGCGCCGCCGACGATCGAGCCGAGCGCCGAGGCGATGATCTTCTTGGTGGCGATGTAGTCGACGAAGACGCCCATCCACTGGCGCAGCGCCTCCGCGGCCGGCAGCGAGGCTTGCAGGCGGGTCGCGGCTTCGGCCAGCTGCTGCAACTCGCGGCGGTAGACGGCCTCGACGATCGCGTCGCGGGTCGGAAAATGCCGGTAGAGCGTGCCGATCCCCACGCTGGCGCGGCGGGCGATCTCTTCCAGGGTGACATCAGGTCCCGTCTCGGCGAAGCCCGCCTTGGCCGCCTCGATCAGCAGCTCGCGATTGCGCAGCGCGTCGGCGCGGGGCTTGCGCTCAGCTCCTGACGGCCCAGACACGATCCTTGGCCTCTTGCTAAACGGAGGAACCCTCCGTATATAAGCCGGAGACACCCTCCGTTTAGCCATTCCAAGCCGATCTGGCAACGGCGGGTCAGTCCCACACTTTCGAAAGAAGCTCCCATGACCCAACACTTCGGCGCGACCTCCACCACCGACGACGTCCTTTCCGGCGTCGATCTCTCCGGCAAGCGCATCCTGGTCACCGGCGTCTCCGCGGGCCTCGGGGTCGAAACCGCCCGCGTCCTGGCCGCCCATGGCGCCGAGGTCGTCGGGGCCGCCCGCGACCTGAAGAAGGCGCACGCCGCCACCGAGGTGGTCCGCGCCGATGCAAAGCACGGCGGGAGCCTGGAACTCATTGAACTCGACCTCGCCTCGCTGGCCAGCGTGCGGGCCGCGGCCGACGCCCTGGTCGCCGCCGGCAAGCCCTTCGACGTGGTGATCTGCAATGCCGGGGTCATGGCCACCCCGTTCGGCAGGACCGCCGACGGCTTCGAGACTCAGTTCGGGACCAACCACCTGGGCCACTTCGTGTTCGTCAACCGCATCGCAGCCCTGATCAAGGACGGCGGCCGGCTGGTGAACCTGTCGTCCTCGGGCCACCGGTTCTCCGACGTCGACCTCGAGGACCCGAACTTCGACACCACGGAATACACCCCGTTCGGCGCCTACGGCCGCTCCAAGACCGCCAACGTCCTGTTCGCGGTGGAATTTGACCGCCGCCACAAGGCCCGCGGCGTTCGCGCCACCGCCGTCCACCCCGGCGGCATCCAGACCGAACTCGGCCGGCACATGACGCCCGAGGCGATCCAGGCCCTGATCGACTCCATCGCCGCCAGCCAGCCGGCGGGCGCGGAATTCAGCTGGAAGACCATCCCGCAGGGCGCGGCCACCTCGGTCTGGGCCGGTATCGTCGCCGACGCCGACGCGGTGGGCTCCCACTTCTGCGAGGATTGCCATGTCGCCGAGATCAAGGAAGGCGCCGACGTCCGCTCGGGCGTCCGCAGCTACGCCCTCGATCCGGAGCACGCCAAGGCGCTCTGGGCCAAGAGCGAGCAACTGGTCGGCGAGCAGTTCTGATCGTCCCCTCGCCCGGCGCGCGCTAGTATCTCGCCCGCAGCGTCACCCCATACATCCTCGGGTCGTTGGGCGTGCCCACCACGAGGCCCGAGTTGCCGGCCTGGACCGTGACGTTCTGAAGGTAGTGCTCCCCGAACAGGTTCCTGACCCACAGCGCCGCCTCCCAGGGCCCGTTTGACCGGAAGCCCAGAGTGCCGTTCACCAGCCGGTATCCGTCGATGACGGTGTAGCGGCTGGCGGTGGGGTCGCCGAACACTCGGGTGCGGGAGGAGACATCGGCGCGCAGGTAAGCCTCGCCGGAGACACTGCCGAGCGCGATATTGCCCTTGTACTCCGCGCCGCCCGACCAGGCGAACTTCGGCAGGTTCGGCAGGCCGCGCCCGCTGAGATCGCAGACCGTGGTGGCGTTGCCGATCCGCTCCAGAGGGCACGGGCCGTTGCGGTAGGAGACGTAATTCCCCTGGGTGCGGCTGAAGCCGAAGCGGCCGGACAGGTGCTCGTTGACGACGAAGACCCCGTCGACCTCCAGGCCCTTGACCCGGACTTTCTCGATGTTCGCCAGATAGCCGCGCAGCGCACCCGGCCCGGTATCCACGACATTGGTCTGGAAGTCCTTCACGACGGTGCGGAAGACGTCGGCGTTCAGGATCAGGCGCTTGTCGAGCAGCTCCGACTTGAAGCCCAGCTCATAGTTGGTGTTGCGCTCCGGCCGCACGACCGCCGTCGCCAGGGCCGGGTTGTTGGCGGCGTCCAGCGGCAGCCCCGACATGTTGATGCCGCCCGACTTGCTGGCCTTGGCGAAACTGGCGTAGGCCATGACGCCGTCGACGATCCGGTAGGAGGCCGAGGCGCGGCCCGAGAGGCTGCCGTCCTTGTCGCTGGCGCGATACGATTGAGGCCGCAGGATCGAAAGCTTGCTATTCAGCAGCGCGCCCGTGGCCGGCGCCCCGCCGAACACGGTGGAATCGAAGCGGCCGTTCTTGTCTTCGTAGGAGTAGCGCAGGCCGCCGGTCAGGCTGAGCCGGTCATTCACATGCCACGTCGCCTCGCCGAAGGCGGCGTAGCTGGCGCTGTGGAACCGGGTGTGGCCGTCGGTGGTGTAGCCGTTCAGGAGGTTTGACGGAAAGGCGGGCGCCGGACCCAGCAGCCAATAGGTGGCCTGCGGGCCATAGGCGGTGATCGGCTCGCCCTTGATGGTCTGGGAAAAGTAGTAGAGCCCGGCGACGTACTCCAGCGCGTGGCTGCCGTTGGAGGCGATCCGCAGTTCCTGGCTGTACTGGTCCTGGCGGGACGGAATGTGCTGGATCAGCTGGATCGGGATGGACGTGTAATCCCGGTCGTTGGCCGCGTCCCAGTTCCACCACCGCCACGCGCTCACAGAGGTCACGGTGGCGAAGCCCAGGTCCCAGTTGGCGACCGCCGAGTAGCCGGCGTCGTCGGTGTTCACCAGCAGCGGCGCGTCGATGTCGGTCAGCCGGTCGTAGGGGTTGGTGCTGGCTGGCGTGTACCCCAGCCCCGCGGCCAGGGCCGGGTACTGCCGCGCCGCCGGCTTCAATGTGGTTCCCACGCGCACGAACCCCTGGCTGCAGCACTCGGCGTTGATCGAGCTGTCGTCTCCGGACAGCAGCAGGCTGAAGGTGTCGCTGGGCTTGAACAGCAGCTGGCCATGGATCGCCAGGTTCTCGACGTCGTTCTGGCGGCGGTTCAGCCGCACATTACGCAGCACGCCCTCCCGCTTGGTGGCGATCACCGACAGGCGGCCCGCCACCACGCCGCCCCAGAGCGGGCCCGTGACGTGACCTTGCCCTGGCGATAGTCGTAGTTCCCCAGCGTCACCTCGCCCTCACCGCCGAACGTGAAGGCCGGGCCGCGGGTGGTGATGTTGATCGCCCCGGCCGTGGTGTTCTTGCCGAACAGCGTGCCCTGCGGCCCGCGCAGCACCTCCACCCGCTCGACGTCGAGGAAGTCGAACGCCGCCGTCGCCGGACGCGCGTGGTAGACCTGATCCACATAGAATCCGACGCCGGGCTCCAGCCCGTCGTTGGACTGGGCGATGGCCACGACGCTCGATCCCAGGCCGCGGATCGTCAGCGAGGTGTTGCGCGGATTGGGCGAGGAATAGTTCAGGTTCGGGACCAGCTGGATGATCTGGTTCACGTTGTAGGTCGCGGATTTCTGCAGGACCTCGGCGCCGACCACCGACAGGCCGCCCGGCACCGACTGTGCGTCTTCTGCCCCCGAGGAATAGGCGCGTTCTGGAGCGATCAAACGCTACAACCGTGACCGTCTGTTGCGAAAATAAGCCCGGGTATGCTGGCCATTTCACGCTTCCTGCGTGATTTCGTCGGGCTGGCGCCGGAAATTCGGACAGTTGGCCAAGGTGAGATCGACCGGGTTCAAGGACGGACACTGTGGCCGGGAATCGGTGTTCGGCGCGCGCGCCGGCATCGAGATGAGGCGGAGCCGCCTCTGCGTTCTCGTCGGCGATCACCTAGGAGGCGGTCAACCGGGCGCGACCGAACGCCGTGCTGACCACAACATCGGAGGAAACCCCGCAGCCTCGTCTCGCCCACGCGTCGCAGCGGGCCGGGGCAGGCGGCAGGGCCTAGCCGGTCACCAGGGCGGTCGCGCGGCGATAATCGGCCTTGCCGCTTTCATGCCGGGGAATCTCGTCGACCAGGATGATGCGCTTGGGATGCTTGTAGGCCGAGAGCGTCTTGCCGAGCGCGGCCCGGACGGCGGTTTCGTCATAGGCGGCCGAGCGGCGCACGATGGCGACGACGATCTTGCCCCACTTTTCGTCGGGCTGGCCGACAACCAGGGCGTCTTCGACGCCCGGCTGCAGCTTCAGCGCCTCCTCGACCTCTTCCGGAAACACCTTCTCGCCACCGGTGTTGATCGAGAGGTTGCCGCGGCCGATCAGCATGAACTGGTTCGGCGGCACCCAGCGGGCGAAATCCCCCGGCACCACATGGCGAACCCCGTCGATCATCCGATAGGTGGCCGCTGTCTTGGCCTCGTCGCGGTAATAGCCGGCCGCCATGGCGCCGGTGCGGGCCAGGAAGCCCTCGACCGGCTGGTCCTTGGGCAGGACCTTGCCGGTGTCGGCGTCCACCAGCACCGTCTTCGGCGCCGCATCGAACAGGCCGGTGGGCTGGATCTTGCCCTGGCTGGCGATCGCGAAGCCGAACCCGGAAGCCTCCGAGGCCCCAAGCACGTCGGCCAGGATCAGCTGCGGCATGTGCCCGATCAGCCCCGCCTTGACCTCCTGGGTCCAGGTCAGGCCGGCCGAGGTGATCACCTTCATGCTGGAGAGATTGTAGCGGCCAGGGTTGTCGTCCAGCGCCTTCAGCATCGGCTTGGCGAACACGTCGCCCACGATGGCGATCCGGGTCACCCGGTGGCGCTCGACCTCACGCCAGAGTTCGTCGGCGTCGAAGCGGTCGTTGGGCAGGATGACCGCCGTGCCGCCGTTCAGCAGGTCGCCCATGGCCGCGTTGCTGCCGGAGCCGTGCATCAGGGGACAGGCCGGAATGGTCCGGCTTGGCGCGGGGTTCGCCCGGACCAGCGCGGCGTGCTCCTCCATCGACTGCGGGACCTTGGGGATCAGCGGCGATTCCAGCTGCACCAGGCGCGACTGCCCGGTGGGCCAGAGCACGCCCTTGGGCCGTCCCGTCGTGCCGCCGGTGTAGAGCAGATAGCCGTCGTTCGGAGAGCGCTGGATGTCGAGCGGCGCGCCGTCGCCCGACGCCGCGAGGGTCTCGAACGAGTGCGCGCCCTGCGGCGCCGGCTGCGGCTGCCGATCCGTCTCGATCCGGATCCAGGTGCGGACCGAGGTCAGCAGCTGGCGCAGCTCGGGCAACAGGTCGTCGAAGGCGTCCTGGTAGAAGAAGGTGGTGGCTTCGCAGTCGGCGACCACATAGGCGATCTCGTCGGCGGTGTAGCGGTAGTTGATATTGACCTGCAGGACCCGCGCCTTCACACAGGCCGCCATCGTCTCCATGTAGGCCGGATGATTGCGGCACAGGATCGCCGCGCGGTCGTCCGCGGCCATGCCGAGCTCGACAAGCTTTCGCGCGATGTTGTTGGTGCGGCGATCGAACAGGCCCCAGGACACCACGTCGTCGCGCCAGATCAGCGCCGGCCGATCCGCCGGCACGGCCAGGGCGACGGCGTCCAGGATGTCCCCGTAGTTCCAGTCCATGACGGCTCCCCAGCAGGTCGTGTCGTCTTCTACGGCGGCGCGCGGCATCGGCCGCGGTCGCGGATGGGGACGCCGAAACAATCACATGGGTGATCGAGAGAGGTGGCAAAAAGGCGGCGGCCGGAGCCGCCGCGCAAGATGTCTCGGAGGGAGGACAAGTCCCGAGCGACCTGCGCCAATCGCGCGGCGTCCAATGACGACGGGGCGCCGCGGGCCACACGCGCCGCGCCTTGACAGGACGCAACATCATGTATGGGTTTTCGCCCAGGGGGTTCCGGATAGAGAGCCTGCGCGCGAGACGTACGGCCGCGCCGGGAGGCAAGGATGCACCGCGATCCGATAAAGTCGGCCGCTCGCACGCTGGAGGTCCTGGAACTGTTCCATGAACGCCGTGAGCCGCTGCGCCTGAACTACATCTTCGAGCGCCTGAGCTATCCGCAATCCAGCACGACGACGCTGCTCAAGAGCATGGTCCTGCTGGGTTACCTGAACTATCACCGACCGTCCCGGACCTACTTCCCCACGCCGCGCGTGGCGGCGCTGGGCGACTGGATCAACCACCATATCTATGGCGCTGGCGACCTGCTGGACCTGATGCAGGACGTCCAGCTGCGCACCGACGAGACCGTGGTGGTCTCGTCGCAGAACGACATCTTCATCCAGCACATCCGTGTTCTGCAGCCGGCTCATGAGTTCAAGCTGCCGCCTCCGGAAGGCAGCATGCGGGTGCTGACCAAGTCCGCCGCCGGCCTGGTGTTGCTGAGCGGGATGACCGCCAGGACCGTCGACAAGCTGGTTCGGCACATCAACATTCATGAAGGCGAGAAGGTGGACCTGCCGCAGCTGACGGAGCAGCTCGCGTGGATCCGCGGGGAAGGTTATTGCCTGCTCGCCGGCTTCCCCCTGGCGCTGGGCGCCGGTCTCGCGGTTCCCTTGCCCCAAGCCGCCCACGGCATTCCCCTGACCCTGGCGGTCGGCGGGCTGAACAGCCGGATTGCGCGCAGGAAGAGCGAGTTCGTGGAGGTTCTGCTCGCGGCCGTAGCCGTCTACCGGTCCAAGTTGCCGGCGGCCGAGCTGCCGGCGGCGCCCCATGGGCCGACCGACGCGACCACCAACACCGGCTAGAGCGCGTCAGGCGAAAGTGGATCCCGGTTTCGCCGCCCGACGCGCTCTAATTCAAAGAGTCAGAGCCTTTTTATCTGGTTCACGTGATTCCACTTGAACCAGAAAGGCGCTAGATCTCGGAGAAGTCGCCGGCGCGGCCGCGGCCGCCGCTGAACCGCGCCGCCCCATGCTGCGCCTCGGACAGTAGCGGACGTTCTCCCTCGCGGCCCTCGAAGGCCAGGGCGTCGGCCAGCGGCGCGCTCCACTGATGGTAGGTCGAGGCCCGATCCGCCCGCAGGCAGATCTGCGGGAACCGCGCGATCTCCTGCGCCAGGGCCTCGGCCGCGGCGCGCGCCTGGCCGGCCTCGACCAGCCGATTGGCCAGGCCGAAGGCATGGGCTTCCTCGGCGTCCACGGCGCGGCCGGTCAACACCATGTCCAGCGCCCGGCTATGGCCGATCAGGCGCGGCAGCCGCACCGTTCCGCCGTCGATCAGCGGCACGCCCCAGCGTCGGCAATAGACCCCGAACACCGCGGTCGCCGAGGCCACCCGCAGGTCGCACCACAGCGCGAGTTCGAGCCCGCCCGCCACGGCATAGCCCTCGACCGCGGCGATCGCCGGCTTGGTCAGCAGCATGCGGGAGGGCCCCATCGGCCCGACGCCTTCCGGCTCGTAGGGAATGCCGACCTCGGCCAGCGCCTTCAGGTCATAGCCGGCGCAGAAATGCTCGCCCTGACCGCAGAGCACGGCCACCGAGGCCGCGTCGTCGGCTTCGAAGGCCTGGAACGCCTCGCGCAGCAGGATCGCGGTGGCGCCGTCGACGGCGTTGCGGCGTTGCGGCCGGTTCAGCATGATCGTGGTGACCGGCCCCTGGCGGGACACGATCACCTGGGGAGCAGCGCTCATATCCGCCGCTCCCGGCCCACCCAGAACGGATCGCGGACCGCCCGGCGCAGGAGCTTGCCCACCGCGCTCTTCGGCGCCTCCTCGATGAACCGAATGCTCTTGGGCGCCTTGTAGGCGGCCAGGCCTGCCCGGGCGAACGCCATGAGGTCATCGGCCGACGGCTCGATCCCTGGGCGGGGCACGACGAAGGCGGTCACGGCCTCGCCCCACTTGTCGTCCGGCAGCCCGACGACGACGACCTCGCGCACCCCCGGATGGCCGGACAGCACGTCCTCCACCTCGCGCGGATAGACGTTGTAGCCGCCCGACACGATCATGTCGGAGGTCCGGTCGACCAGGTAGAGATAGCCGTCTTCATCCAGCCGGCCGATGTCGCGGGTCCGTATCCAGCCGCCGGGCAGCACCGTCTCGCGGTTCAACGCGCCGCCGTTGAGATATCCGGTCATGGCGAAGGGCGCCCGGACCAGGATCTCGCCGGGCGCGCCCGCCGGCGCATCGTCGCCGTTCTCGTCCACCAGGCGAACCTCGCAGTCCACGCTGACCCGGCCGCAGGACATGAGACGCGCCTCGGCCTTCGGTCCGACGTGATCGGCCTTGCCCAGCACGGCGATGCACAGCGGGGCTTCGCTCTGGCCATAGTACTGACGGAACCGCGGGCCCCAGAGATCCAGCGCCTTCAGGATCGTGCCGCGCGGCATCGGCGACGCGCCGTAGATGATGCTCTCGACCGAGCTGAAGTCGGCTTGTTGCACCCCCGGCATGTCCAGCAGCATGCCGACCATGGTCGGCACCAGGTTGAGCGCCTTGGGCCGCCAGGTGCGGACTGCCTCGCAATAGGCCTCGGGCGCGAACCCCGGCAGCACGCCGGCCACGCCGCCCCGCACCCAGTAGGGCAGGATGAAGGTGCCGCTGGCGTGGATCAGCGAGGCGGCATGCAGCATCATGTCGCCGGGCTGCACGTCGATCAGGTTGGCCAGGATGTTGGCCGCCATCGCCGACCAGCTCGCCTGGGTGTGCTGCGCGGCCTTCAGGCGGCCGGTGGTGCCGGAGGTGTAGAGCGCCAGCGCGACGTCGTCCGGCTCGGCGCGGCGGTCCGGCGGATCGCCGCTCTGCCCCGCGGCCAGCGCCAGCAGATCGGCGAGGCCCTCGGCAGGGCCGAGCGCGAACAGGCCGAGGCCTTGGCAGGCCTGGGCCAGCTCAACCGCCCGCTCCGCCTGGTCGAGCGTGAAGACCAGGGTCGTGACGCCGGCTTCGGCGATCATCTGCGCCTGCTCGCGGGCTGACAGCCGGGCGTTCAGCGGCACGCGCGTGAGCCGCGCCTTCGCGCAGGCGAAATCCATCGGGATGCTGTGTAGCGAGTTGGACATCAGCAGTGAGATGCGCGCCCCCACTGGCGCGACGCCGGCGGCGATCAGCGCGGTCGCCAACCGGTTCGACAGCCGGTCGGTCTCCCGGAAGGTCAGCGCCTGATCCGCATGGCGGATGGCGACCTCGTCGGCATAGGTGACCGCGCCGCGGCGGATGAGTTCGGTGATCAGCATCGCAGCACTCTTGCAGGGGGCCGGCGCCGCGCTCGCCAAGCTGGAGCGCCGGCGTTCCGCATATCACCAGCCTGATATTCGGCTGCAGGTCGCCAACCGCCGCCGGGCCGACCGCGACCGCGCGCACTGACTGGCGTCACCTGCAGCGGCCAACCCCGGGACGACTCCGCGTGACGATCGCCAAACTCTTCGACCCGGTCCGACTGGGCGACCTGAAGCTCCGCAACCGCACGGTGATGGCGCCGATGACGCGGCGCTTCTCGCCGGGCGGGACCCCGGGCGCCGATGTCGCCGGCTACTACCTGCGACGCGCCGAGGGCGGCGTGGGGGCGGTGATGACCGAGGGCCTGGAGATCGACCATCCGGCATCGGTCTACGACCCGGCCATTCCCAATTTCTTCCGTCCCGAGGCGCTGGCGGCGTGGTCCGCGATCGCGAGCCAGGTGCAGGCGGCCGGCGCCGCCTTCATCCCGCAGTTCTGGCATGTGGGCGGCTTCCGCTCGACGCTGCCGGCGCCTTCGAACCCCGACGCCGGCGCCATGTCGCCCTCGGGGGTCTACGCGCCCGGCCAGCCCTACGGCTCCCCGGCGAGCGACGAGGACATCGCCGCCGTCATCGACGCCTATGGGCGGGCCGCCCGCGCCGGGTTCGAGATGCGGTGCGACGGGATCGAGATCCACGGCGCCCACGGCTACCTGATCGACCAGTTCCTCTGGGCCGCCACCAACCTCAGGTCCGATCCGTTCGGCGGCGACCTGTCGGGCCGGATTCGCTTCGCTCGCGACATCGTCGCCGAGTGTCGCCGCCAGACCGCGCCCGGGTTCCCGATCTTCTTCCGCTTCTCACAGTGGAAGCTGCAGGACTACGCCGCCAGGCCGTTCGCCGCGCCGGCCGACCTGCAGGCCTTCCTGGCGCCGCTGGTTGACGCCGGCGTCGATGTTTTCGACTGTTCGACCCGCCGCTTCTGGCAGCCCGAATTCGACGGCTCCGACCTCAACCTCGCCGGCTGGACGCGCAAGCTGAGCGGCAAGCCGGTGATGACGGTCGGCTCGGTCGGGCTCGACAACGACGTCGTCGCCTCCATGCGCGGCGGCGCGATCGCCACGGGGGCCGCGGCGCTCGACGAGCTGGGCCGCAGGCTGGACCGCGGCGATTTCGATCTGGTGGGGATCGGCCGCTCGCTGCTCGCCGATCCGCAGTGGGTCAACAAGGTCCGCGCCGGCGACCTGGGCGCGCTGCGAGGCTTCAACATGGCCGATCTCGAGGTCCTCACCTAGGCGCGGCTATCACGGTTGTGATTAGCGCGGCCCGGTTCGCGCACGCCTCGCTCAAACAGTTGTTTCGACGTCTCTTCGGCTCACGCAGGAAGGAAGCTGGCGTGCAGAGCGTTGCCCTTGTCACCGGAGCCGCCCACGGGATCGGGCGGGCGATCGCCGAGCGGCTGGCCGCCGACGGCTTTCGCGTGCTGGCTCTGGACCCCGATCGCCAGCAGCTTGAGGCCAACGAACGGACCTGGGCCGGGCAGGGCCTGGCGATCGCCGGGCACGTGCTCGACTGTCGCGACCGCGCGGGTCTCGCCGAGCTGCTGGACCGCGAGGGCCGTCTCGACGTCGCGGTGAACAATGCGGGGATCAGCGGTTCGCTGGAGACGATCCCGCAGCTCAGCCGCGACGCGTGCCGACGCGTCCTGGAGATCAACCTGCTCGGGGCCTTCAAGGTCTCCCAGGAAGCCGCCCGACGCATGACGCCCGGCGGACGGATCGTCAACCTGGCCTCCCGGGGCTACCTCGGCGGCGCGGGGGCCGCGCACTATGTGGCGTCCAAGGCCGGCGTCGTGGCCATGACCCGCGCCATGGCCATCGAGCTCCGCTGGCGGGGCATCTGCGTCAACGCGGTCGCACCGGGCATGGTCGAGACCCGCGCCCTGGACTTCTTCGGCGACATGCTTCCGCGCCTGAAGCGGCTGGAGCCGGGCGGCGAGGCCGCCAAGCCGTCCGCCATCGCCGACGTGGTCGCCTTCCTGGCCAGCCCCGCGGCCCGCTTCGTCAATGGCCAGGTGTTGATCGTCGACGGTGGCAAGTCGCTGGGAGTGCCGCCGCTATGACCGCCCGATCCTCCGCGCCGACCGCCCTGCTGGTGGGCGCCGGCGTGCCCCTGGCGGAGGCCATCGCCCGGCGGCTGCGCGACGCCGGCCTGCCCCTCGTCGAGGTCTCCGGCCTGTCGGAAGCCGCGGTGTCGCAGGCCCTGGCCGCTGTCGATCGGCTCGGCGCCCTGGTCATCGTCACCGCGCCGCCAGCCCTGGGCACCTCGATGCTGGAGGTCGATGACGCGCAGCTGGAAGCCTCGCTGGAACAGTTCCTGGATCTGTTCGGCGCGCTGCACCAGGCGCTGCCGCGGCTTGAGGATGGCGCAAGCGTGCTGGCCGTCAGTTCTCGCGGTCACCTTGGCGCATGGGGCGGAGCCCACGAGATGGCGTTTGCCGGCGCCATCGCCGGCCTGCTGCGCTCGGTGGCCCTGGAGAACATGGCCCGCGGCGTGCGCGCCAACCTCATCGCCGTCGAGCTCCCCGACACCGGGGTCGGCTCGGATCCGGCCGAGGTCGCCGACCTCGCCCACTACCTGCTCTCGCCGGCGGCCGCGGCCGTCAACGGCGAGCTGATCCTCGCGAACGGCGGACGCAGCCTGCAGATGCGGGAGGCGCGCGATCGCCGCCCCGCGCCTGCCGCCGCCACTTGATCCCACAATCGAAGGACACCCGCATGAGCCTGCTCCGCCTCGAGGTCGCCGACCTCATCGCCACGGCCACGATCGACATTCCGCCCGTCAACGCCCAGCCGCCCGCGTTCCTGCAGGAAGTGGCCGCGGTATTCGACGAGATCAGCGACCGCGACGACGTCCGCGTGGCCATCCTGACCGGGGCGGGCAAGTACTTCTCCGCAGGCGCGGACCTCAAGTCGCGGCCGGGCCCGGATGCGCCCCCCGGCACAGCCTGGGGCCGCGCGCGGCTGATGCGCGAGGCGATGTATTCGATCTTCGAGTGCAAGAAGCCCGTGATCTGCGCCTTGAACGGTCCCGCGATGGGCGCGGGTTTCGGCCTGGCCGCGGTCTGCGACATCCTGGTGGCGTCGGATACCGCGTTCATCAATCTGCCTGAGATCGACGTCGGCCTCATGGGCGGTGCGCGCCACACGATGCGCCTGTTCCCGCAGTCGTTGCGCAACCGGATGATCCTCACCGGCTACCGGGTCTCGGCGGCGGAACTCTATCGCTATGGCGTGGTGGAGGCGGCGCTGCCGCCGGAGGAACTGATGCCCTACTGCATGGACATCGCCCGCAACATCGCCGCGAAGAGCCCGCTGGCCGTGGCCTACGCCAAGGAAGCGATCAGCATGGTCGAGAACCTGTCGATGCGCGACGCCTACCGCTGGGAGCAGAACAACACCACCCGGCTCGGCAAGACGGAGGACGCCATCGAGGCCCGGACCGCGGTGCTCGAAAAGCGCGCGCCGGTCTTCAAGGGTCGTTGATCGGGCGTTATGATCCCGGGGGCATCGGCATGCGCATCAGCATTATCGGGCGCCAGCGGTGCGGCCTGGGAGAGTCGCCCCTGTGGGACCCGGACGCGCAGGTTCTGTACTGGGTCGACTCGGTGGCGCCGGCGATCTGGCGTCTGGACCCCGCCACCGGCGAGCAGGCCGCCTTTCCCGCGCCCGACCGCATCGGAAGCGTCGTGCTGGGGTCCGGAACCGACCTCATCGCCGGCCTGACCGACGGGATTTACCGCGTCGACCTCACCGCAGGGACCTTCGAACCCCTGGTTCGTCCCGACGACATGACGGGCGGGGAGCGACTGAACGACGGCAAGACCGATCGCGCCGGGCGGCTGGTCACGGGGACCATCATGCCGGCCGGAGAGCCGCCGCATGCCGGCAAGCTGTACCGGTTCGATCCCGGCGGCGGCTGGGCGGTGCTGGAGACCGGCGTCGAGGTGTCCAACGCGATCTGCTTCAGCCCGGCGGGCGACCGGCTCTACTTCGCCGACAGCCTGCGCCGGATGGTCTGGTCCTACGACTATGACGCGGCGAGCGGCGCGGCGACCAACCGCCGCGACCTGATCGACACCGGCGCGCTGGGCGCCACCCCGGACGGCGCCACCGTGGACGCCGACGGCTTCGTCTGGGTGGCCCTGGTCCTGACCCGGCAGATCGGCCGCTTCTCGCCTGAGGGACACCTGGACCGGCTGATCGACACGCCCTGTCCCTACCCGTCCTGCCCGGCGTTCGGAGGCCGCGACCTCGACGTCCTCTACGTCACCTCCATCGCCGACAGCGGCGGGCGGCTGAAGAGCGACCACCCAGACGCCGGCCGGCTGATGGCCATCGAAGGCCTTGGCGTGCGCGGCCTCGCCGAAACCCGCTGCCGGCTCTGACGCCAGCATCACGGATGAGATGCTTGCGCCTGCACGGCCGCCGCCCTGGGGCGGCCGGCCCGGCCCCGCTAGGCTTCAGGCATCGCAGGATGCCCGGCCCGCCATGAACCTAGACCTCGACCCCACCGACCGCGCTTTCCGCGACCAGATGCGGACCTTCTTCGCCGAACACACGCCGCCCGAATTCAAGGCGCGGATTCGCACCGGCATGCGCCTGGAGCCGGCCGAATACACCGCCTGGCAGAAGCTGCTGCACAGCCGCGGCTGGGGCGCCCCCTCATGGCCGAAGGAACACGGCGGCGCCGGCTTCACTCCGACCCAGCACTACATCTTCGAGAGCGAGGCCTCGCGGGCCGACGCGCCCATGCAGTATCACCAGGGGCTGGAGCTGATCGGCCCGATCGTCTTCACCTTCGGCAGCGAGGCGCAGAAGGCGAAGTACCTGCCGGCGATCGTGGCCGGCGACGACTGGTGGTGCCAGGGCTATTCGGAGCCGGGGGCCGGGTCCGACCTGGCCGCGGTCTCGACCCGCGCCGTGCGCGACGGCGACCGATATGTGATCTCCGGCCAGAAGGCGTGGACCAGCTACGCCCACGTGGCCAACCGCATGTTCCTGCTGGCCAGGACCGATCCGCAGGCCCGCAAGCAGGCCGGCATCTCGCTGTTCCTGATCGACATGGACACGCCGGGGATCACCATCCGGCCGGTGATCACCATGGACGAGGTGCACCACACCAACGAGGTGTTCCTGGACGACGTCCGCGTGCCGCTGACCGCGCTGCTCGGCGAGGAGGGCAAGGGCTGGGGCTACGGCAAGGTGCTGCTGGACCGCGAGCGCGGCGTGACCGCGGCCTTCACCCTGCGGCTGGCGCAGCAGCTGCGCGGCGCGCGGCAGGCGGCGGCGCAGGCGCTGACGCCTGGCGGGACGATGCTGGACGACCCCCGCGTCGCCGACCGCCTGGCGCAGTTCGAGCTGGAGGCCATGGCGCTGGAGACCATGGTCATGCGCACCATGGCGGAGGCGGCGAGCGGCCAGGATTCGGGGCCCCGCGCCTCGATGATCAAGATCCGCTGGTCCGAGCTGCTGCAGCAGGTCACCGAGTTCTGGACCGAGCTCCTGGGCTACGACGCCGCGCCGTTCGGTGCGGTCGGCAACCAGCCGCTGGCCGGCGAAGGGCCGTGGCCCGCCAAGGGCATGCTCTACGCGCGCGTCACCAGCATCTACGGCGGCGCCAACGAGATCCAGCGCAACATCATCGCCCGGCGCGCCCTGGGCCTATGAGGCGGACCTGATGGACTTCGACCTGTCCGACGAACAGAAGCTGCTGCGCGACAGCGCCGCCCGGTTCGGCGAGGACCATTATGCGTTCTCCGCCTGGCGGGCCCGCGCCGCCGAGGGCCGCGGGTTCGACCGCGCGAACTGGGGGCGGATGGCCGGGCTCGGATGGCTGGCCCTGAACGTGCCGGAAGCCGACGGCGGGCTCGGCGGGTCGCCGATCGACACCATGGTGCTGATGGAGGCGTTCGGCCGCGTCCTGATGCTGGAGCCCTACGTCTCCACCTGCGTCATCGCCCCGTTGCTGCTGCGGCACGCCGTCGCCGGGCCGCGCCGCGCGCTGATGGACGCCATCGCCGCCGGCGCCGCCGTGGTCAGCCTGGCGGACGCCGAGCCGGGGTCGCGCTTCGACCTGCAGCATATCGCCACCCGCGCCGCGCCGACCGACGGCGGCTTCGTGCTGAGCGGCGACAAGAGCCATGCGCTGGACGGCGGCGTGGCGGACTGGTTCATCGTCCCGGCGCGGACCGCGGCCGGCGTCGCCGATGCCGGCGGAATCAGCCTCTTCCTGGTTCCGGCCGACGCGGCGGGTCTCTCGATCCACGCCTCGCGGGCCATGGACCACCGCATCAATGCGCGGCTCAGGCTGGACGGCGTGCGGGTCGGGGCGGAGGCGCTGATCGGCGACGCCGGCGACGGCGCGCCGCGCCTGCGCCAGGCCGTCGACCATGCCATCGTCGCCCGCCTGGCCGAGGCGCTGGGGGCGATGGACGCGGTCTGCGAGATGACCCTGCAGCACCTGCGCACCCGCCAGCAGTTCGGCCAGCCGCTGGGCGCCTTCCAGGCCCTGCAGCACCGCGCCGTGGACATGGCCATCGCCTGCGAGGAGGCGCGCTCGATGACCTATCTGGCCACCCTGTCCCTGGACAAGCCCGAAGCCGAGCGCGGCCGGATCGTGGCGGCCGCCAAGGCCCGGGTCAGCCAGACCAGCCTCTATGTCGGCCGCCAGGCCGTGCAGCTGCACGGCGGGGTCGGCTTCAGCGAGGAGCTGGCCGTGGGCCACTATCTGAAGCGGCTGACCATGATCGACATGGCTTTCGGCAACGCCGACCACCAGCGCGCGCGGTTCGCGGCGCTCAGTCAGGCGCCCGCCGCCGCCTGATCGTCAGGAGAGCGAGTTGGCCAGGCCGCCGTCGACCGTGAGCAGCTGGCCGGTGACGAAGCTCGAGTCGTCGCACGCCAGGTAGCGGACCGCGCGGGCGATGTCCTCGGTCGTCCCCAGCCGGCCCAGCGGCGTCTGGGCGATCCGCCGCTGGAGCCCTTCGCCCGAGACCACCGAGCGGACGCCCTCGGTGTCCACCGTGGAGGGCGCGATGGCGTTCACGCGGATGCCGTCCGGCCCCAGCTCGGCGGCCGCGGCGCGGGTCAGGCCGGTGACCGCCGCCTTGATCCCGCAATAGAGCAGGCCGTTGGGAATGCCGAGCAGGGCGCTCACCGAGGCGATGTTGACGATCGAACCGCCGCCCGACGCGGCCATCATCGGCGCCGCCAGCTGGATGCCCCACACCACCGCCTCGAAGCCGACCCCCAGCATCCGATCCATGGTCGCTGGCGAGATCGCGCCGATCGGCTCGTAGCGGTTCCACATGGCGTTGTTGACCAGCACGTCCAGCCGCCCGAACTCGCGCGCCGTGGCCTCCAGCGCCTGCTGCAGGGCGGCGCGGTCGGAGACGTCGCAGCCCAGGCCGATGGCGCGACCGCCCGCGGCGCCGATTGCCTCGGCCGCGCTTTCAGCCCAATGCGCCTTGAGGTCCACCACCGCCACCGCGCAGCCCTCGGCGGCGAGCAGCTCCGCGGCTGCCCGGCCCAGGCCGCGCGAGGCGCCGGTGACCAGCGCCACGCGCCCCGCGAGTCGATCGCCCATGCCCACGCTCCTCGAAAGCCGACCCTGCGGTTAGCACGGGCGTCCACCGGGTCCCGTCGCGCGCGGGGCCGGCGCGCGAATATCGCCCATGTGGAAATGATCCCTGGTGGGATTGCCGCTGGACACGCGCGGCGCGGCGGTGACCATCGGCCGCCACGGAGGACGGCATGATCGAGGAACTCAGGTGGGCGCCGCTGTTCGTTATGCGGCTGCAGGTGGCCTACGACCGCGCCCAGCGGATCGGCGCCGGGCCGTTGGGGACCCGGGCCATCTTCCCGGTCGATGGCGGAACCTTCGAGGGGCCGCGCCTGAAGGGCCGGGTGCTGCCCGACGGCGCCGACTGGGTCACCTGGCGCAGCGACGGCGCCATGCTCATCGACGTGCGCACGGCGCTCGAAACCCATGACGGCGCGGTGATCGCCCTCACCTACCAGGGCCTCGCCGTCGGCCGCACGCCGCAGGCCACGGCCCGATTCAACAGCCGCGAGGGCGTCGCCTACGCCGACCTCTACGCGCGCACCACGCCGCGCTTCGAAACCTCCGATCCGCGCTACGCGTGGCTGAACCGGGTGATCGCCGTCGCCAACGGCTCGCGTGACCAGGACGGGCCGATCTACCACGTCTTCGAGGTGCTCTGAGCCGGCGGTCATCACATGCGTGAACTTGCGTCGGCGGGCGCCCGGCGAGGCGGGGGCCAGGCGGGCGCGCCGTAAGGTCGAGGCCGTCTCAACCGTTCGAGGGCGCCATGCGAAATCTCTGGTTCCACCTCATGCCCTACAAGGACCTGCCGGCCACCTTCAAGCAGGACCACAACAGCATCTGGGTGGATATCGACCCCAGGCTGCTGACGCCTGAGAAGGTGCATGAGTACTACAACGAGTACATGGATGAGCTCGAGTACGCCGCCGAATGCGGCTTCGACGCCATCTGCGTCAACGAGCACCACGGCAACGCCTACGGGCTGATGCCCTCGCCCAACCTGATCGCCGCCACCCTGGCGCGCCGCACCAGTAACGCGGCGATCTGCGTGATGGGCGCCTCGCTGGCCCTCTACAATCCGCCGACCCGCGTGGCCGAGGAATTCGCCATGCTGGACTGCATCTCGGGCGGCCGGCTGATCGCCGGCTTCCCGGTCGGGACCCCGATGGACACCTGCTACGTCTATGGCCAGAACCCCTCGACGCTGCGGCAGCGCTATCTCGAGGCCCACGACCTGATCATCAAGGCGTGGGCGGCGGAGGAGGCGTTCGCCTACAACGGGCGGTTCAACCAGCAGCGCTACGTCAACGTCTGGCCGCGGCCGGTGCAGAAGCCGCATCCGCCGATCTGGGTGCCGGGCGGCGGGTCGGTCGAGACCTGGGCGTGGTGCGGCGAGATGGACTACGTCTACTCCTACGTCTCCTACTACGGCCACGTCGCCGCCGAGGCGACCATGATGGGCTTCTGGGAGGAGATGGCCCGGCAGGGCAAGGACCGGAACCCGTTCCGCGCCGGCTTCCTGCAGTTCGTCGGCGTCGCCGAGACCCGCGAGGAGGCGATCAGGCTCTACCGCGAGCCGGCGGAGTTCTTCTACTCCAACTGCCTGCACGTCGACCCCAGCTACGTGATGCCGCCGGGCTATGTCTCCGAGGCCACCCAGCGGATGAAGATGAAGAGCCAGGTGCAGGCCGCGGCCGACCGGTCCTCGATCCTCAGCTCGGTGAAGAACGAGATGGAGGGCATCCTGGCCGAGGGCTACGTGCTGATCGGCTCGCCCGACGAGGTGGCCGACCAGCTGCGCAAGATCGCCAGGAAATTCAACGTCGGCAACCTGCTGACCCTGCTGCAGTTCGGGAACATGGACAGGCAGCTGGCCAACTACAACACCAAGCTGTTCGCCGAAAAGGTGATGCCGCAGATCCGCGACCTGTTCGAGGACGAGTGGGAACACAAGTGGTGGCCCAAGCCGATGGGCCAAGCCGCCCGGGCCATGCCCCGCACCCTGATGGCCGCGGAATGAACGCCCCCATGGAACGCACCGTCGAGGTCAACGGCCGTCCCTGCCGCGTCTGGGAACGGGGCGAGGGCAAGCCGATCTTCTGGCTCGGCTCCGGCCCCATGCTGTTCCGCTGGAGCGCCTTCCACGACGCCCTGGCCGAAAAGGCGCGGCTGGTGGCCTGCTCGCTGCCCGGCTACCCGGGCAGCGAGGGCCACGACATCCTGGACGACCACCTGTCGTGGTGCCTGGCGGCGCGCGACCTGCTGGAGGCCGCGGGGTTCAGGCCCGGCGACACGCTGATGGGCTCGTCCACCGCCGGCGCCTTGGCGGCCGACGTCGCCGCGCTCTGGCCCGACTGGGTGGGCGCGCTGGTGCTGGTGGCGCCCTTCGGCCTGTTCGAGGACAGCGATCCGACGCGGGACATGTTCGCCCTCCACCCGCGCAACGCCGCCAGCATGATCTCGGAGGACCCCCAGGGCTACGCGGCCCAGCTCGCCGCGCCCGAAGGCGAACAGCCCGTGCTCTGGAACATCGGCGTCGTCCGCGCCAACGAGGCGGCGGCGCGGTTCCTCTGGCCGCTGGGCAACACCCGGCTCAATCGCCGGCTCGGCCGCGTCAAGGCGCGCACCCGCGTGATCTGGGGGGCGGAGGATAAGATCATCCCGCCCAGCTACGCCCAGCGATTCGCCGACGGAATCGGCCCCTCGGCCAGCATCGACCGTATCCCCGGCGCCGGCCACCTGGCCGAACTGGACCAGCCGGCCGCGGTTGCCAGGTCCGTCCTCGAATTCGTCGGATAGGCCCGCGGGGAACGCGAGGGTGGAACTCGCCCGGATCCGAACCACGATCGACGCTCCGGCGGAACGGGTCTGGGCGATCCTCACGGATTTCCGCCATCCGCAGGTGCTGGCGCGGACCATCGAGAGCTGCGAGGCCGACGGCGACGGCGTGGGCGCGATCCGCATCGTCCGCGCCCGCGGCCTGAGCATCCACGAACGTCTGGTCGAAGTGGAGCCGTCCGGGTTCCGCTTCGTCTATGAGGCCCTGCCCGCCGGCGACATGCCCGCGGCCAACCTCAAGAGCTATCGGGCGACGGTCGTCCTGCGTCCGCTCGGGTCGGCGCGAACCGAGGTCGAGTGGCGCGGCGAGGGCGAGATCGATGGGCAGACCGAAGCGACGATGGCCGCCTTCGCCGACCTCTACGCGCGCGCCATCGAGAACCTGCAGCACGCCGCCAGATCTCGGTGAGCGGGAAAGGACGCGGGAAACCTTGACATCCGCCTGCTGATGTTCTATCTTTGTTCTCATGGAGCCTGCTCCCCCCGCCCTCACCCCCGAGCACATCGACAGCCTCTTCGCGCTGATGGCCGAGGCCGGCGCGGTGGGCGTGCGCAAGGTGCAGGCGCGGCTGCAGGCCGCTGAGACCGACGAGGCCGTGGAGCGGATGAGCCGTTCCCTGCAGACCGTGGGCCGCTACCTGCGCCAGACCCTGGCCCTCAAGCTGCGCTTCGACCGCGAGCAGGCCCAGGTCGCCGTCGAGCAACGCCACGCCGCCGAACAGCAGCGCCAGGACGCCGAGCGCGTCCACGCCGACGCCCGCGGTCGCCACCGCAAGCGCGTGCGCGACCACTTCGCGCGCCTGCTCTGGACCGAATATGAGGCCGACGACGCCCAGGAAATCTTCAACGACCTGGACGACCGGCTCGGCGACCTCGCCGAGGACGCGGCGTTCCTGGGCACCCCCATCGAGACCCTGATCGCCCGCCTGACCGA
>NZ_JANXWD010000152.1 GCF_025351295.1 Phenylobacterium sp. | reverse complement strand
GGCGCGCAGGAGTACGCCGCCAACCAGACCCGCGAGGAAGCCCGTCACGTCACCGCCTTCGCCAAATATATCAAGGCCCGCTGGGGCCGGCCGGTGGAATGCGGCCCGATCCTGAAGGACCTGCTGGTCGACATCATCGGCAGCCCCGAGGTCTACAAGAAGATCATCGGCATGCAGATGCTGGTGGAAGGCCTGGCCATGGGCGCCTTCGCCACGATCTTCAACGAGACCAACGACCCGCTGGCCAGGAAGCTGACCCAGCTGGTGATGACCGACGAGGCCTTCCACCACAAGTTCGGGAAGATCTGGGCCGACCGCACCATTCCGCACCTGTCGGAGGCCGAGCACGAGGTCATCGAGATGTGGGCCGCCCACTGCTTCCAGACCCTGCTGTTCAACTTGGTCGCCCCTACCCAGAACGTCGGCCTCTACGAGGAATTCGGCCTCGACCCGAACCGGGTGATCGAGGAGATGGGCCAGCTGGTCAACGACGAGACCCGCCGCGAGGAGATGAAGGAGCAGACCAACATCTTCCGCGTGCTGGTGAAGACCCTGCTGAACGCCGGCATCATCACCGACCGCACCAAGGCCTTCTACGCCGTCTACGTCGACATCGACGAGCTGAAGGGCGAAGGCGACAAGATGGTCGGCGACGACATCGCCGAGGAGGGCATCAAGTACCTCCAGGAGATCAACTTCGCCGACCGCGCGCGCCAGATCCTGATCGCCGCCGAATAGGCCTTAAGGCCCGTTCACGACCCGCGCCCGCCGGCCCGCGTCGGCGGGCGTTTTCGTGGCCGGCCAATTGCCGCTGGACCGCCCCGCCCGCGGCTTCGAAGATCGGCGGCGATGACCGACGAGCGCCCCATCCCCAGGCCGCCCAGCAAGCCCGAGCCCGATGAGTGCTGCCAGCGCGGCTGCAGTCCCTGCATCTTCGACTACTACTGGGACGCCCTGGACCGCTGGAAGACCCTGGTCGAGGCCCGCGGCCACGACCCGGAGGCGGTGCTTCGCGCCCGCGGCGAGGGGTAGGGTCCGCACCTTGATACCCACCACCCATCGATCGTCATGGCCGGGCTTGTCCCGGCCATGACGCTCAGAGAGTAGGATTTCCCTACCGCGCCCCCCACGGCTTGCCTTTCGCCGGCCCCACCTTCGCCGCCGCCTGCTCGCGCTGGAACCGACCGCCGCGGGGCGGCTTCGGCTTAGCATCCAAAGCCGCCTGCTTCAGCCGCAGCGCGCGCTGGATCGGGGTCTCGGGCGGACGATCGTCGGTCATGCCATCCTCTTCGCACGCCGCGACCCCGGATAGGGCCGCATCAGTCGCATCTTCCGGCGCAGCGCGCCGACCTGCGCCTGCGCCGCCGCCAGGGTCTGCGGCGCGCACCGTTCGGCGATCTCCAACGCCTGGTCCAGGTACCGGTCCTCGCGATCCACGCAGGCCTGCGCCACCGCCGCCGCGAAATCGGGCCGTCTCCGGACCCAGCAGTACATCGTCCCATGATGCGGCATGCCGGGCGTCATCGACAGGCTGCGGAGCGAGGCGCCCTGCCGGATGGCGTCGCAGATCGCCGCGGTCAACGCCGGCGTACAGCGGCATCCGTCCCGTGCGCGTTGCGGGGCGCCGACCCGCTCGTGATTGAAACTCGGCCCCGCCTGCGCCCAGCTCCGCTGGCCCCGCCCGTACGCCCGCGCCCGTGCCATCCGCACAACGAACCCCGGGTCCGCCTTGCCCCACCAGTGCAGCGTCTGCCGACACGGATAGCCCGGCAACTCGGCGATCCGATCCAGCGTAAACCCGGCCTCCATCCGCTCGATGACCAAGGTCTGCATCTGGGCGAGCGGATAGGCGGGACGCATGAGGCGAAGCATAACCCACAGGTTGAAAAGAACAAAACACGAACTTACGCTTTCTCCCCCTGCGGGACCAGGTGGCCTGCCCAGCAGGCCGGATCAGGGGTCGCGCAGGCCTCCCCGACCGAGGTCGGCAGCCTCGATGAAGCTGATGTCGAACCGTCGCCAGTCCGCCGTCACGACGTTGAGGATGCGGCCGCCGAACAGCGGATTGACCAAGACCGGTTCGGCGATGGCGGGGATC
>NZ_JANXWD010000012.1 GCF_025351295.1 Phenylobacterium sp. | reverse complement strand
GGTTTCGCCGCCCGACGCGCTCTAATTCAAAGAGTTAGAGCCTTTTTATCTGGTTCAAGTGACTCCACTTGAACCAGAAACGCTCTAGCGGCGGCGGGATGCGCCATCCAAAATCTAGCGCTCGACCTTCGGATCCAGCTTCCGCGCCTGTTTGAGGTCGCGCTCCGCGCCGGCCTTGTCGCCGAGTGCGGCCTTGGACTGCGCGCGCCACATCCAGGCGTGGGCGGCCTCGGGGGCGAGCGCGATACCCGCGTCCAGGGCCTCCACCGCCGACAGGTGGTCGCCGAGCTGGTTGTAGATATAGCCCTTCTGGATAATGGCGCCGGCGTTCTCCGGGTTCGCCTTCAGCACCGCGGCGAGGTCGCGCAGCGCGCGGTCCGATCGGCCCTGGGCGAGGTAGACCCTTGAGCGCAGGTAGAGCAGGTCCTCGTCGCGCGGCGACAGGGCCGCGGCGGCGTTGAGGTCGATCTCCGCCTGCGGCAGGCGCCCGGCGTTGAAGTGCAGTTCGCCGCGGTTGTAGAGCGCCGGCACGGACTTCGGCTGGATCGCCAGGGCGGCCTCGAAGTCGCGCAGCGCGGCGGCGTCCTTGCCGGCGTCGCCCTGCAGGCGCCCGCGCGCGATCAGGGCGTCGACGCGTTTGGGATTGAGCTTGAGCGCTTCGTCCAGGGCCCGCCGGGCGCCGCCGGTGTCGTCCCGCGCCTCGAGTATGTAGCCCAGCTGCACCCAGACATTGACGTCGCGCGGCGAGACCGCCAGGGCGGCGCGATAGTCCGCCTCGGCCTTGGCGAAATCCCCCTTCTCGCCATAGGCGAAGCCGCGCCCGGTGAGGGCCTCGGCGTTCTTCGGATCGATCGCCAGGGCCGCCGCATAGGCCTTGAACCCCTCGTCCTCGCGCTTGAGTTCGATCAGCTCCCAGCCCTCGCCAGCCAGGGCATCGGCGAACCTGGCGTCGAGCGCGAGGGCCCGCTTGAACGATTCCAGGGCGGCGTCATGGTCCTCCAGGTCGGACAGCACCCAGCCGCGCTCGTAGTGGGCCTCCTTGAAGGCCGGCGCGCGGGCCAGCACGGCGTCGAAATCGGCCAGGGCGCCCTTCGGGTCGTCCGCGTCGCGCTTCGCCTCGCCACGCGCATAGTAGGCCGAGGAGTCGTCCGGGTGCGCCTTGATCGCCGCGTCCAGCGCGGTCATCGCTTCGGCCGGCCGCCCGGCGGCGCGCAGCGCCTTGCCCAGGCCGGTGGCGGCCGGCTGGTCGTCCGGGTGGCGCGACAGCAGCGCCTTGTAGCTCACCGCCGCCGCGTCGTACCGGCCAAGGTCCATTTCCAGGTCGGCGCGGATCGAAGCCGCCAACCGGTTGTCAGGGTCGGCCGTCTCGGCGGCGACCGCGTCCTTGAGCCCGGCATCCACCCGCCCCAGTGCGCGCAGGCTGATGGCGCGGCCGATCAGCAGGTCGGCGTCGCCAGGCGCCTGACGCAGCGCCTCGCCATAGGCATCGACCGCCTCGGCGTCGCGCCGCACGAACCGCAGGCTGTCGGCCCGCATCCGCAGACCGAGCGGGGTCAGCGGCCCCAGCTTGCGCGCCGCCTCGATGTCGGCGAGGGCGGCCGGGTAGTGGCTCAGGGCCGTGTGGGCCATCGCCCGGTGCAGGTACAGCGTCGGGTCGTCGGAGCCCGCCGCGAGCGCCAGGTCGAGGTCGGAAATGGCCCCCGCATAGTCGCCTCGCCCCGCCCGCAGGTCCGCGCGATTGCTTAGGGCGTAGCGGTCGGAAGGCCTGAGCTTCAGGGCAGCGTCGAAGTCCGGTCCCGCCTCGTCCGACCGCTTCATGTCGACCAGCACCTGGCCGTGGACGATCAGCGCGTCGACGTCGTCCGGCCGTTCCTTGACCAGGCGGGCCGCCTCTTCCAGCGCCTCGGGCATCCGGTGGAGGCCCTCCAGGACCAGCACCCGGTACATCCGCGCGGCCTTGCGCCGGGCCGGGGCCAGGGCGTCGTCGGCCAGGGCCCGGTCGCAGGCGGCCAGCGTCTCGGCGCCCGACTTGCCGCGCGTGCAGAGTTCGACGGCGTCCAGCTCCCGCGCCGTGGCCGCACCGGCGACGAACAGGGCCAGGACCGCGGCGGCCCAGCCGCCACCTGTGCGCCGGCTCATGAGGTGGGCTCCTGGCGCGGCGCAGGCGTCACCAGGACGGCGATCGGCGGGGCCTTCAGCCAGTCGGCGGCGGCGCGGCGCACGTCGTCCAGGGTCACCGCCGCCGTCCAGGACCGCCCGTGGACGTATTCCTCCAGTTCCGCAGGGTCGTCGGCCGCGTTGAGGGTCTCCAGCCACCACGCGTTGCCGGACTGTTCGGCGTCCATGTGGGCCAGGATCGGCCGGCGCGCGGCCTCCAGGTCGGCGGCGGAGATGTTGCCCGCCTGCAGTCGCCTGGCCACCGCCCGCGCCTCGGCCTCGACCACGGCCAGGTCGGCGGGCGTCGATTCCACCTGGGCCCAGAGATAGCCCTGGTCAGAGGCGTCGCGCAGATAGGCGCCGGCCTCCGGGGAATAGCTCTTGCCCAGCCGCTCGCGCACCTGGGCCACCAGCTGGTCCTCCAGCACCGACCCCAGCAGGAACAGCGCATACTCATCCCGCCGGGTCTGGGCGCCGGGTACGAACAGCGGCCAGAACAGGCCCGCCATCGCCTTGTCGCGCGCCCCGTCGTGGGTGACCCGGATCGGCTGCGGCGCGTCCGGCGGGAAGCGCATGAACCAGGTGTCCGGCCGGGTGCGCGGCGCAGAGCGGCGCGGCGGCAGGGCGGCCAGGGTCCGGCTCATGGCCTCGATCGCGGCGGCCTCGCTGACGTCGCCCACCAGACTGACCTGCAGCGGCGCGCCGGTGATCGCCGGCCTCAGGATCCGCGCGAAGTCGGCGCTGCGGGCGGCGCTGGCCGTGGCCAGCGGCAGGCGGTTGATCGGCGCGCCCGGTGTGATCGCCTGGGTCAGGGCCTGGCCCATGACGTCGGAGGGATCGCTGCGCAGCTTCTGGAACGTGGCCTCGACATTGTTGGGGATCAGCGCGTCGACGCTGGGCCGGAAGCCCGGATCGGTGAGATAGGCCGCCAGGATGTGGAGCTGTGCCTCCAGCCCCGAGGCATAGGCCTCCCCGCCCAGTTCGAAGGCGTGGTCGCCGACATCCAGGTCGACATCCCAGGCGGCGCCTCGCGTCAGGCCCTGCAGCTCGGCCAGCGACATGCGGCCGAGGCCGCCAGCCTTGAAATAGGTCGAGGCCAGGAGGGCCAGCTGGTAGTCGGCGGCGGGGATTTCACTGCGCCCGGCGCCGAAGCGCACCTTGACCAGCACATGGCCGCCCTCGAAGGCGGTCGGCTTGAAGTTCAGCACCACGCCATTGGAAAAAGTCAGGCGGATGAAGCCGGGATCGGCCACCACCTCGCGCTTCACGACCCGGCCCGGCCGGCCGAAGGTCTTGTAGGGCCATTCGAGGTCGGCGGCGGCGACCGGGGTCGCAGGCGCCGGATCGCGGGTCCAGGCGGCCCGGATCGGCGCCTCGACCAGGGGATCAGGCGAGGTCACCCGCACCAGCGGGCCCCAGCCCGACCAGTCGGCGCGGAAGGCGGCCAGCAGGTCCTGCGGCGCGAGGTCGGCGACGACCTGGTTGAACGCGCGCATCGCCTCGCGGCCGTGCAGCAGCGGCTTGCCGTCCAGCATCGCGTACATCAGCGCGTCGGCGCGGTCGTTGTCGGCCTGAGTGACGTCGTCGGCGATGCCGCCGCGCAGGCCCGCGCGGGTCTCTTCGATGGCGCCTTCCAGCTCGGCGTCGCTGGGCCCGTCCCGCTCGAAGCGGCGCAGCTCCGCGCCCACCAGCGACAGGGCCTCCTCCGTCCGCCCCTTGGCCGGGACCAGGCCGACGCATTCGGTGGCGGCGTCGGGCGCGACATCGCCATAGACCCGGGTCTGCAGGATCGCCGGCGACGGCCGGTCGGCCAGGGGCTTCAGCCGCTGTTCCAGCACCGCGTCCCAGAGCTCGGAAAGCGTCGACTGGCGCAGCGCCGCCTCAGCCGCGGCCGTTTGCGCCGGCGCGTGGATCCGGCAGACGCTGGCGCCCAGCGGCGCATGCGGATCGATGCGTACGAAATAGTCGGCGGCCCGCGCCCCCTGCGGCGGCAGCCGCGGCGCCCTCACCCCGGCGGGGCCCCGGCCCGTCCAGCCGGAGAAGGCGACCTTCACCCGGGCCTCGAGCACCTCGGCCGGGGCGTCGCCGACCACCACCACCACCGCATGTTCGGGGCGATACCAGCGGTCGTAGAAGGCCCGTAGCTGGGCCGGCGTGGCCTGGCGGACGATTTCCACCGAGCCGGCCGGATCGCGGACGTTCGAGCGCAGGCCGCGATAGGTGAAGGCGTCGACGGCCGCGCGCCACTCATCGCCGGCGTCGCTGCGCGCCTCGCGTTCCGACAGCACCACGCCGCGCTCGCGGTCCACCGCCGCCGGCTGGAACAGCATTCCCTCGGCCACGTCGCTGAGCCAGAGGAAGGCGGCGTCCACCTGCGCCGGCTCGGAGGTGGGCAGGTCCAGGTGGAAGGTGGTGGCGGTCAGGCTGGTGTAGGCGTTCTGGTCACGGCCGAAGCCCACGCCCATCCGCGCGAAGGTCCCGGTCAGGGCGTTCTCGGCGAAATTCCGGGTGCCGTTGAAGGCCATGTGCTCGACGAAATGGGCCAGGCCGCGTTCGCCGTCGGCCTCCTCATAGGCCCCGACGTCGATCCCCAGCCGCACCGACAGGGCGCCCTTGCGCGTGGCGCTCGAGACCACCGCATAGCGCAGGCCGCTGGCCAGCCGGCCCTGATGGATCTCCGGGCCCGCCTGGGCACGGGCGCGCGTCGGCCCTGACAGGCCGACCAGCATCGCCAGCGCCGCAAAGGCCCACACCAAACGCCACATAGCGCCCCCCAAGACGCACCTCTCCGATCAACCTAGGTGCGGAACCTAGCGGGAACAAGGCCCACCGCGCAGGCCACCCGTTTTGTCGCGTCCTGGCGGCCTCCGGCGCACGAACTTGCCGCCGAACGGTGCAAATCCGGTGAAGTCCGGACGGAACTTTCGCGCGAAAGCCGCCATTCTGCGGCCATGAGCGCAGACCCCATCGAACGGAAGGCCCCGCCCCAGACGCGGGCGGACTGGACCATCGACCAGGGGTGGGCCGGCTACACCGCCGCCGAGCACCAGGTCTGGATCACGCTTTATGAGCGGCAGACGAAGCTGCTGCCCGGCCGCGCCTGCGATCCGTTCCTGAAGGGCCTCGACGCCCTGGACCTGCACCGCGCCGGCATCCCTGTGTTCGCGCGCATCAACGAGGGACTGAAGCGGCTGACCGGCTGGACCGTGGTGGCCGTGCCCGGCCTGGTGCCCGACGCCGTCTTCTTCGACCACCTGGCCAACCGCCGCTTCCCGGCCGGCCAGTTCATCCGCCGCGCCGACCAGCTGGACTATCTCCAGGAGCCCGACGTCTTCCACGACGTGTTCGGCCATGTGCCGATGCTGACCGACCCCGCCTTCGCCGACTACATGCAGGCCTATGGCGAAGGCGGCCTGCGGGCGCTGGGCCTGGGCCAGCTGCACAACCTGGCCCGGCTCTACTGGTACACGGTGGAGTTCGGCCTGCTGCAGACGCCGGCGGGCCTGAGAATCTACGGCGCCGGCATCGTCTCCAGCCACGCCGAGTCGATCTTCGCCCTGGACGACCCCTCGCCCAACCGCCTGGGCTTCGACCTGGCGCGGGTGATGCGCACCCCCTACCGGATCGACGACTTCCAGCAGGTCTATTTCGTGGTCCCCTCGCTGCAGGCCCTGGTCGACGCCACCCTCAGCGACTTCGGCGGCCTCTACGCCTGGCTGGAAGACGCCCGCGACCTCCCCATCGACGCCGTCCTGCCCACCGACCGCCTCATCACCCCCGGCGCCCAGGCCTACGCGCGGAACGGCGGGCGGGCTGGCGCCTAATAATCCCGCCGCCAACGCACCGCCACGCGGTTGCCCGCCTGGCCGGCGATGCGCGACAGGATCGAGAGGTTCTTGCGGATCCGCCACTCGACCTGGGCCGACGGGCCTTCGCGGCCGCCGCCGGTCAGCTCCAGGTAGACGTTTTCGGTCAAGTACTTGCCGCCGGAGACCGTGACGCCCGACTGGTCGGTGCCCCCGAACGCCAGCCGGTCGAGGCCGGCGAAGCTGCGCAGGTTGCCGATCACGTCCAGGCCGCCGCCGCCGGTCAGCGACGACAGGGCCGAGGCCAGCTGGGCGGCCTCCACCGGTGACAGCTGCGAGGCCGAGCGCTCGAACAGCACCTTGGCCAGGATTTCGTCGTTCGGCAGGCTGGGCGTCGAGGCCAGCGTGATCTCCGGTTTCTCCGCGGTGCCGCGGATCTTGACGGTGACGGTGAGCGTCGGGTCGTCGCGCGTGGCGTCCAGCTGCAGGCGGATGTTCTGCGCGTGGCTGGCCAGGTAGACCACGCTGCGGTCGTCGAACTCGAAGCGCTTGCCGGCGAAGTCGTAGTCGCCGCGTACCACCCGCGCCGTGCCGGTCAGCTGCGGATCGGTGGTCGTGCCGCCGACGTGGGCGTCGAGCGACAGCTCCACGTCCAGCCCCCGGCCCCGCAGCATGATCCGGCGCGGGGCCTTCAGCTTGACGTCCAGCGCCCAGCCGTCGCCACGCTTGTAGGCCCCGGCGAAGGCGGTCGGCAGGTCCTCGGGGCGGTGCACTTCGCGCACGTCCATCGCCACCACGCCGGTCGGGGTCAGCGGGTTGGCGGCCACGTCGGCGCGGTCGATGGTAAGGTCGCCGGTCAGCTTCACCTTGCCGTCCGCGGCGCGGTTGATGACCGCCTGGCCCGAGGCCGAGGCGGCGGCGTGCTCGTTGTCGATCAGCCGGAAGCCCTTCAGGTCCAGGCGGAAGCTGGACACCCCCTCCCGCGCCAGGCTCATCCGCCCCTGGCCGCTGACCTGCCCACCGTGGCCGTCGACGCCCTGCGCCTGCGTGACGTTGACCGAGTCCTCGGTGAAGGCGGCTTTCACCGCCACATCGCGCAGCGACAGGCCGGTGGCGCCGTCGTCGAACCGGCCGCGCTCCACCGAGACCTGGCCGGTGGCCTTCGGGTCGGCGAGGGTGCCGCCGATCGTGCCTTCGGTGTGGACCAGACCTGACAACGCCCGCTCGCCGCCGATCGCCAGCTCCCAGAGCGGCCGCACCTCACCGTCCGCGAAGAACTTGCCACGCATCGGCCGTTGCCGGGCGATGGCGACGCGGAACGGGGCGGCCGAGCTCTCGGTGGGCAGCACCAGGCTGGCATTGGCCTTGAGGCCCTGCGCGCTGGTGGTGGCGACATCGAGGGTCAGGCTGTCGCCCGCCAGCCGGCCCTTCAGCGTCCCATCGATGCCCTGGGCCTGCGGAGCGCCCTTGCCGCGCGCATTGGCCAGCCGCGCGTCGAGCGTCCCCTCCAGCCGGCTACCGCGGCCCTGCACCGCCAGCGTCGCATCGATCCGCCCGTCGAAGTCGGCGTCGAACAGATTGAGCCCCATCCCCGCGACCTTGGCGTGGACGTCGGCGTCCTCGCCGCGCAGCACCCCGTCCAGGTCCAGCCGCCCGCCGTCCGAACCCACCAGCCGCACCCGTGCGCTCTGCTCTGGCCCGCCGATCCGGAAGGTCGCCGTCTCGGCCGTGTGCAGGTCGCGGCCGCCCAGGACGCCCATGCCGTCGAAGCTGATCAGGTAGCCAGGGGCGGCCTCGTTCAGCACGCCCTTGCCGCCGATCGTCCAGGCCCCCTGCCCCGAGGCGCCCTTGGCCTCGGCCGTGAACGGCAGGTGGGCCATCGGCCCCTCGGCGGTCAGGCGCGCCGAGCGGATGGCGATGGTCGAACCGGCGGCGCGGACGTTCTCGGCCCTCAGGTTGAGCGCCGCGCGGGGCCCGCCGGCGGCGTCCGTGACCTTGGCCGTCCCGCTCACCCGGCCGGCGTCCAGCAAGGCGCCCGCGCCGATGTCGAGGGTCAGGTCCGCCGCCGAGGGACTGTTCCGCCGCAGCGACAGCGACCCCGCCGCCTTCACCCCGCCGGCGTCGACGGTGAGCTCGGTCAGGTCGACCCCGCCCTCGGGGAAGCGAAAGGCCGAGCGCGCCCTGGCCGGGCCGTAGGGGCTGGCGGCGGTGAGCGCGATCACCCCGTTCGACCCGTCGGCCTCGCGCTGGAAGGTGAGCGACAGCCGCGCGGCCTTCAGGGGCAGGCGCGGCACGTCCACCTGGTCCAGGTCGGCCACCAGATCCAGCCGTGGCGCGGCCAGCGTGCCGGTGACGCCGCCGCTGCCCTTCACCTTTCCGGTGATCTCGACCGGGCCGGCGCGGAACGGCCCGGTGGCGATCCAGTCGGACTTGAACGCCAGGGCGCCGGTCTTCTCCATCACCCCCGCCGCCGAGGCATCGAGGGCCGCGCCGTCCAACTGGCCCTTGGCCACCGCCAGCCGACCGTCCTGCCAGTTCGCCTGGACCTGCAGCCGCGGCTTCGGCCCCAGCAGCCGGTCGAGCTCGGCCAGGCCGGTGGCGAACTGGTCGCCCTTGGCGTCCAGGGAGAAGGTCCACGGCGCCGTCCCCTTTGCCTGCGACGCCGCCCAGACGAGGTTGGCCGCCCCCGCCGCCCCGGTCCCGGCCGCCGCCAGGTTGGAGACGTCGGCGCTGCCCTTGACGTTCACGGCGCCCAGCAGGCTGCGCCCGCCGCTGGCCTGCACCTTAAGGCCGCGACCGGTGACCTCCAGGCGGCGCAGCAGCAGCTGGCCGTTGTCCAGCCGCTCGGCGTCCAGCACAGCCAGGGGCGCCCCGCCCAGGATCGCCGCGGCGAGGCCGGCGCCCTGACCGCCCGCGCCGGCCAGCGTGGCTTTCAGGCTGTAGCTGGCCTTGGCCCGCGCAACTTCGACCGGTCCGGAGATCCGCGCGAGGCCATAGCCGCCCAGGTCCAGGTCGGCCACCGCGCCGGAACCGGCGAACCGCCAGGCCTGGGAAGTTCCGGTCACCACCCCGGTGACCCGCGCCGCGCCCAGCTTCGGCCCGCCGGTGAGCCGCGACAGCAACGGCGCCTGGGCGTCCAGCCGCATCCCGCCCGGCGCCAGCGCCCGCCTGCCAAGATCGCCGGCCCCCCAGGCATGCAGGCTGAGCGCATCGGAAGCCACCTTGGCGTCGAGGGCGTAGACCCCATCGCCGGCCTTGCGCCCGGCGATCCCGAAGGTCAGGTCATGGCCGAACCGCTCGGCATAGGGCCGGGTCAGGGCCGAGGCGGTGAGCAGCAGCCGCCCGCCGGCCTGGCCGCCGGCCGGGGTCCAGGCGCCGCGGGCCATCAGCGGCGCCAGTGCGCCCGAGGTGGCGCTGGCGGTGAACTGGCCCTGCGAGACCGTGCCGCCCGCCCTGATGTCCAGCTTGAACGGCTGGTCGGCCGCCAGGCCCACGGCGCCGGCCAGGGCCCCGCCCCGCGCCTCCTCGGCGTCTGCCACCAGCCGCAACGGCCCGGTGACGCCGGCCACCAGATCGACGTCGAGGTGATCGCCAGGGTGCAGCACGCTCTTGGCGGAGAGCTTGCCGCTCCGGCCGCCGGCCCGTTCGACGTCCAGTTGCAGGGCCAGGTCGTAGACGCCGCGCGTGTAGCTGAACGCCGGGTCCAGCTCGATCCGCGCGCGGGCCTTGTCGATGTGGAACGAAACCGGCAGGCCCCGGTCGGCGGTCTTGGCCGCCAGGGTGGGCCGTCGGATCACCCGGACGCTCTGCGCTTCCACCAGATCGGCTTCAAACCGTCGCCGCAGGAGTTGTGCATAACGCCATGAGAGATGAAGGTTCTTCGCCTCCAACCATACGCCCCGCTCGTCACGGATCGTCAGCCGGCGGACCCGGAAGTCGCGCCAGATGTCGCCGCTCAGGCCCTCCAGCTTGAGCTTGCCCAGCCGGCCGATCTTCAGCCCGTCGGTGCGCGCCTCGATCATCAGCCGCACCTGCGGGATCAGCACGCCGTAGCGGGTGGTCGCCACCACGCCCAGCAACAGCACCAGGATCGTGACCGCGATCGCCGTGATCGCCTTGGGCAGCGCGGCGCGCTTCCGGGCCGTCGCGACCGTCTCCATCTCGACAGAGGGCTCGGCGGGAGGCCCTGGGGGCCCGATGTCGCCCGCGTCGGTCAAAAGCTCTGCCCGATGCTGACGTAGGCCTGCAGCAGCGGCTCGCCGCGCCGCCGCACCACCGGCGTCGCGAAGTCGATGCGGATCGGCACGATGCCCAGATTGTAGCGCACGCCAAACCCGGCCCCGGCCGCCAGGGTATTGAAGTCCACAGGACCGCCCGAGCCCACGGCGCCGGCGTCGACGAACACCGCCGCCGACCATTTTTCGGTGATGTCGCGCCGCACCTCTACCGACGATTCCGCCAGGAACACCCCGCCCTGGGGCGTGCTGTCGGCCAACCGGGGCCCCACCGCCTGGAACGGGAACCCGCGCACCGACCCGCCGCCCCCGGCGTAGAACCGCTGCGAGGCCGGGATCTGGTCCACCGTGCCGTTGAGGATCCGCCCCAGCCGCAGCCGCCCAGCGATCACCGTGTGGCCCGTCTTGTCCAGCGGCTGGTAGTAGGTCCCCTGGGCCACCGCGCGCAGGTACGGCAGGTTGGTGTCGCCGACGATCACCGTCGGCTCCAGCCGCGCCGACAGCCGCCAGCCGGAGGTCGGGCTCAGCGGGTCGTTGGAGCGGTCCAGCAGCAGGTCGCCCAGGGCCTTGACGGTAATCAGGTTGCGCCCGAGCGAGGTGAGGGTTCCCGCCTTGATCTCGTCGGTCCGGCTGCCGTCCACCGAGGCGCCAACGGTGACATAGGAGGTCAGATAGGCGCTGTGGCCATAGCGGCGCGTGACGTCGGCGTGCACGCCGACGCCCGTCTCCTTATAGGCGTCGGTGACCACACGGTAGACCGCGGCCCCGGTCTTCAGGGTCTGCTGCGGTCGCAGCCATTGCGGCAGGGTCAGGTCGACGCCCGTCCGGCTGTCGCGGATCGAGACCTGGCCATAGAGGGCGATGGTGTCGGCGCGGGACAGCAGGTTGTAGTGCGTCCAGCGCACGTTCACCCCGGCCCCCTCGCTCGTGGAATAGCTGGCGCCGCCCTCGATAGTGCGCGGCTTGCGCTCCGCCAGCGCCACCACCACCGGCCGCAGTCCCGAGGCGCTGGTCTGGTCTACCGGGGCCAGGGCCACGGTGACGGAATCATAGACCCCGGTGTCCAGCAGCCGACGCTCCAGCTCCGCGACGTCGTCGGGGTCGTAGGGGTCGCCCGCCGCCCACGGGGCCAGGTGGCGGACCCACAGCGGGTTGGTCCGACTGCCCGGCGCGATGTCCAGGCCCTCCAGGTGCACCAGCAGGCCGGCGGCGATGTTGTAGGTCGGCGTCACCGTCTTGTCGGCGTGGTCGACCACCACGTCGCGCGGGTACGCCACGGCGTCGGCATAGCCGCGTTTCTGCACCGCGGCGACCACCCGGCCCTCGGCGGCGATGATGTCGGCGGCGCGCCCCGGACCGCCCGGGGGCAGCGACAGGGCCCTGACCGCGGCCGCCTGGGCGTCGCCGTTCGGCGGCTTGCCCGTCCAGGCCAGGGTCGCCTCGCCCAGTAAGAACCGCGGACCCGGCGCGATCTGCACCAGTGGCCGGGGCGGATCGGCCTCGCTGACGTCCGGATCGACACGATAGGCGTAGTAGCCCTCGGAGCGCAGGGCGGCGATGGCGTCCTCGGCGGCGGCGCGGGCCCGGCGGCGGGCCTCGAAGCGGTTCTCGATCGGCCGGTCGGTGTCGCCGATCACCTGGGTGACGATGGCGCGCAGCTCCGGGTCCATCTCGCCCTGGACGACGGCGCGCGGTTCCGCCGCCTGGGCCGTGGCCGGCGCGCACAGGGCCGCCGAGGCGGCGACGGCGTACAGCAGTCGACCCAAGCCTAGTTCCTCGCAAGCGCCCCGCCAGCCGGTGTAGCCCGCGCCGCCCGGCCCTGTCATCCGCCCACGGACGCGGCGCCCAATCCCTGGGCAGCCGCGTTGTCGCAGGGGCTCCGGCGCCGAATTTCGACGCCGCGCTTCCGGCCCGGCCCTAAGCAGCCTACAGATTCAACCCAGGTTGCGGGCGGGGAGGCACGGGACAGTCGTGAGCGTCAGACGGGACGAGCCGCCGGCGGAAACGACAGGCGTCGCCAGGCCTTACGACGAGATGCGGCTCGCCGCCGGCGGGGTCCATCCGCACTACGCCGCGCTCGACGCCCGCCTGGCGACCCTGACGCCGCAGGAACTGGCCGAGCGCCAGCGGACGCAGGAGCGGTTCTTCCTGCTGCAGGGCATCACCTTCACCGTCTACGGCGCCGAGAGCACCACCGAGCGGATCATCCCCTCCGACATCCTGCCGCGGATCATCCCTGGGGCGGAGTGGTCGCGGGTCGAGGCCGGCCTGATCCAGCGCCTGCGGGCGCTGAACATGTTCCTGGCCGATATTTATTCGGAACAGCAGATCCTGATGGACGGGGTGGTCCCGCGCGAACTGGTGCTGAACGCACCCTCGTACCGGCGCGAGATGCAGAACCTCTACGTGCCGTATAAGGCCTACGCCAACGTCTGCGGCTCCGACCTGATCCGCCAGCCCGACGGCGAGTTCGCCGTGCTGGAGGACAACCTGCGGGTGCCGTCCGGGGTCTCCTACATGCTGGCCAACCGCGAGGCGTCGCGGCGCGTCTTCCCCGGCACCTTCCGTTCGGCCGGCGTACGGGCGATCGACCGCTATCCTGACCTGCTGCTGGCGACCTTGAAGAGCATGGCGGCCGACTGGCGGCCCAATCCGCAGGTCGTGGTGCTGACGCCCGGCGTCTACAACTCCGCGTACTACGAGCACGCTTACCTGGCCCGGCTGATGGGCGCGCCCCTGGTCGAGGGCCGCGACCTCGTGATCCACGACAACATGGTCTACATGCGCACCACCACGGGCCTGCGCCGGGTGGACGTGATCTACCGCCGGGTGGACGACGACTTCATCGACCCGCTGACCTTCCGGCGCGACTCGTCGCTGGGGGTGGCCGGCCTGTTCAACGCCTATCGCGCCGGCAATGTGATGATCTGCAACGCCCCGGGCACCGGTGTCGCCGACGACAAGGCGGTCTATGCCTACGTCCCCGAGATCATCCGCTACTACCTCAACGAAGACGCCATCCTGCCCAATATCGAGACCTATCTGTGCCGCGAGCCGGCCCAGCTCAGCCATGTGCTGGCCAACCTGGACAAGTTCGTGGTCAAGGCGGTGGGCGCGTCGGGCGGCTACGGCATGCTGGTGGGGCCGCACTCCACCAAGGCTCAGCAGGAAGAGTTCGCCGCCGCGCTGCGTGCCGACCCGGCCAACTACATCGCCCAGCCGACCATCCAGCTTTCCACCGCCCCCTGCCTGATCGACGGTGAGGTCGAGGCGCGCCACGTTGACCTGCGGCCGTTCATCCTATCCGGCGAGAAGATCGTGGTGACGCCAGGCGCCTTGACCCGCGTCGCCCTGCGCAAGGGCTCCCTGGTGGTCAATTCCAGCCAGGGCGGCGGCTCCAAGGACACCTGGGTGCTCTCCGAATCGAAGGGTGAACCGCGATGATGCCCGCCCGCGTGGCCCTCTTCCCCCCCGCTCATCCCGGCGAATGCCGGGACCCAGATGGACTGGCTGAGGCCGGCGTTTCGATCGGCGCGGTGTTTGTCCCGTCCACGGCAGCGTTCGTCGATCTAGATCCCGGCATTCGCCGGGATGAGCGGAGGTAGGGGCATGATGCTCGCCCGGGTCGCCGACAGCCTCTACTGGATCGGCCGCTACGTTGAGCGGGCGGAGCACAATTGCCGCCTCTCCGACGTGATGCTGAACGCGACGCTGGACCGCTCGGAGGCCGCCACGCAAGTGGCGCGGATCGCCCTGGCCGCCGTCGGCGACGCCGACCTGGCCAAGGCGCAGAACCCCTATGACGCGGCCCGCGCGCTGACCCTGGACCGGCAGGACAGCGCCTCGATCTATTCCTCGATCGCCCATGCCCGCGAGAACGCCCGCCAGGTGCGCGACCAGATCACCACCGAGACCTGGGAACGGCTGAACCTGATCTATCTGCGGATGAGCGATCCGGACGCCGCCAGGGCCTTCGGGGATGGCTCGCAGCAGTTCCTGCACGACACCATCGCCGACCTGCACCTGTTCAAGGGCGCCGGCGACGCCACCATGAGCCATGGCGAGGGCTGGAGCTTTCTGCTGCTGGGCGTCTATCTTGAGCGCGCCCAGCTGATCGGATCGCTGCTGGAGGTGGTGTTCGGCGACGGCCGCCGCCGCCGCCCGGTGGGCGACCACTTCGCGCTGACCAGCGTGCTGCGCATGGGCTGTGCGCTGGAGCCCTATCTGCGGGTCTACACCGCCGACATGCAGCCGCGGTACATCCTGAACTTCCTGATGCTGGACGCGGACTTCCCGCGCTCGATCCGCTTCTGCACCCAGGAGATCGAGAACCACCTGGCCGCGATCACCCGCCACGCCGGCCTCTCCGGCGCCGCCGGGCCGGAGCGTCTGGCCGGGCGGCTGCGGGCGCGCCTGCAGTACATCGATATGGAGGAACTGGTCGCCCAGGGCCCCACCGCCTTCCTGAAGACCGTGCTGGACGAGTGCGCGGCCATCCACGACAGCCTCTACGACGCCTTCGTGGCCTACCCCCTGGAAAGCCGGCTGCCGGCCTGAGGAGTTCGCCCTTGCTGCTCGAGATTCGCCACGTCACCCAGTACCGCTACGCCGCCCCGGTGCGCGAAAGCGTCATGGAGGTGTGGATGCAGCCGCAGAAGAGCGCCAGCCAGCGCCTGGTCAGCTTCGACCTGGAGTTGGACCCGCCGGCCCAGCTGTTCTCCTTCGCCGACACCTTCGGCAACCCGGTCTACCACTTCGACGTGCCCCAGCCGCACGAGCGCCTGACCATCACCGCCAACGCCGCCGTCGAGACCCAGCCGCCGCCGCGCCTGCCGGAGGAGCTGGACATGGGCGAGTGGGACCGGCTGCGCTCGGCCTACCTGCGCGGCGACAACTTCGACTACCTGCATCCGCACGGGTTCGCCCGCGAGACCGCCGCGCTCCGACAGTACGCCCTCGACCGCGACATCGAGGCGCTGCGCCAGTCCGACCCGCTGACCGCGCTGCGGGCCCTGTCGGCGCTGATCTCCAGCTCGTTCGGCTATGAGAGCGGCGTCACCCGTGCCGACAGCCCGATCGACGACGTGCTGCGGACCGGCAAGGGGGTCTCCCAGGACTTCGCCCACGTGATGATCACGCTGTGCCGCTCATGGGGCATCCCGGCGCGCTACGTCTCGGGCTACCTGTTCACCGACCGCCGCAAGGGCGACCGGTCGGAGTCCGACGCCACCCACGCCTGGGTCGAGGTGTTCCTGCCCAGCCTGCGCTGGGTCGGGTTCGACCCGTCCAACAACTGCGAGGCCACCGAGCGCCACGTGGCCTGCGCCATCGGCCGGGACTATTCCGACGTCCCACCCTCGCGCGGCGTCTACAAGGGCGACGCCGATCACCAGCTGGCCGTCGGGGTCTCGGTGCGCAAGGCCCGCGCGGCGATCAGCGAGCCGGAGTTCCTGCGCACCACCCGCCAGTCCGGGCGGCCCGGCGCGTCGCGGGGCGCCGCCATGGCCCACCAGCCGCGCCTGCACCAGATGCAGCAACAGCAATCGGAATAGGGTTCGGCCGAGCAAGGACGCGCCGACGGGCCGTCGTAGCCCGCCGCGGCAGGGTGACTGTAGGCGCCACCCTATCGCTCGGGCGATGACGACCCAAAAAGGGGGGAACCCCCTACAGCTTCGGGCGGTCCGACAGGTCCTGGCCGGTGATCTGGTAGTGGACCAGTTCGGCGATGTTGGTGGCGTGGTCGCCGATCCGCTCCAGGTTCTTGGCGATGAACAGCAGATGCGCGCCGTCACCCACCGAACCCGGGTCGCCGATCATGCCGGCGACGATCTCGCGCAGCACGCCGTCGTGGCGCTCGTCGATCTCGGTATCCTTCAGCCACACGGTGTAGGCGCCCTGGGCGTCCTCCTGGCGGAAGGCGTTGACCACCGCGGCCAGTCGGTCGGCGACCATCCGGCCCAGCTCGGCGATCGGCTGCACCTGGACCTCCGAGGCCGCGGCCTCCATCCGCCCCACCCGCTTGCCGATGTTCTTGGCCAGGTCGCCGCAGCGCTCCAGCTGCATGGCGATCTTCATCGCCGCGATCGGCCGGCGCAGGTCGTCGGCCATGGGCTGGCGCAGCGCGATGAAGCGCACGGCGTTGCGCTCGATCTCGGCGTCCTGCAGGTCCAGCGCGTCGTCGCCGCGCACGACCTTGATCGCGTCCGCCAGGTCATGCCGGGTGAACACGTCGACCGAGGCCCGCACCTGAGCCACCGCCAGGTCGCCCATCGCCGCCACCGCGTGGCTCAGGCCGTCGAGGTCGGTGTCGACCGCCTTCAAGGTATGGGACATGGCAGTCACTCCTAGCCGAACCGGCCGGTGATGTAGTCGCGGGCCCGGCTGGTGACCGGGCTGGTGAAGAGCTGTTCGGTCTCGCCGAACTCGACCAGCTGGCCCAGGTACATGAAGCCGGTGTGGTCGGAGAGGCGCGCGGCCTGGCCCATGTTGTGGGTGACGATGACCACGGTGTACTCGGACTTCAGGTCGGAGATGGTCTCCTCCAGCCGCGCCGTCGAGATCGGGTCCAGGGCCGAGGCCGGCTCGTCCAGTAGCAGCACCTCGGGCTTCACCGCGATGCCGCGGGCCACGCACAGCCGCTGCTGCTGGCCGCCGGAAAGGCTGAGGCCGGACTCCCTGAGCTTGTCCTTGACCTCGTCCCAGAGGGCGGCGCGACGCAGGCTTTCCTCGACCCGGTTGGCCATGTCCTGGCGCGAGAGGCTTTCGTACAGCCGCACGCCATAGGCCACGTTGTCATAGATCGACATCGGAAAGGGGGTCGGCTTCTGGAACACCATGCCGATGCGCGCCCGGAGCGCGGCGACGTTCACCCGCGGGTTTAGTATGTCCTCGCCGTCCAGCAGCACCTGGCCGGTCGCCTTCTGGCCGGGGTAGAGGCTGTACATCCGGTTGAGCGTCCGCAGCAGGGTGGACTTGCCGCAACCGGAGGGGCCGATCAGGGCGGTCACCGCATTGGCGGCGAAGGAGACGGTAACGTCGAACAGCGACTGCTTGGCGCCGTAGAAGAAGTTCAGGTCCTTGATGGCGAGCTTCACCGTCTCCGGCGCGATCTCCAGGACGGCCGTTTCCGGCGGGCTTTCGAGTTGGGCGTTCATGAGCGGGCAGATCCCCGGAGGATGGTGCGGGCGACCATGGTCACGACGAGCACCGTGGCCGTGATCAGGAGGGCGGCGGCCCAGGCCAGGCGGCGCCAGTCATCATAGGCGGTCAGCGCGAAGTTCGCGATCACCACCGGCAGGTTGGCGGTGGGCTTGGTCAGGTCCAGGCTAAGGAACTGGTTGTTGAGCGCGGTGAACAGCAGCGGCGCGGTCTCGCCGCTGATCCGGGCGAAGGCCAGCAGGGCGCCGGTCAGCATGCCGCTCTGGGCCGCCTTCCAGATCACCGCGAAGATGGTGCGCCAGACAGGGGCCCCCAGGGCGACACTGGCTTCGCGCAGCGCGACCGGCTGCAGGCGCAGCACATCCTCGGTGGTCCGGGTGATCACCGGCGCGGCGATCAGGCCCAACGCGACGGCGCCGGCCAGGCCGGAGAAGCCCTTCAGCGGCGCGACCAGGATCTCGTACACGAACAGGCCGACCAGGATCGACGGCGCCGACAGCAGCACGTCGTTCAGGAACCGCACCACCTTGCCGTAGCGGCTCTCGCGAGCGAACTCCGACAGCCAGGTGCCGGCCAGCACGCCCACGCTAACCGCGCCCAGCATCGCCAGCGTGCACATCATGAGCGAGCCCAGGATGGCGTTCAGCAATCCGCCCTCGTTGCCCGGCGCCGGGGTGGACTTGGTGAAGATGTTGAGGTCGATCCCCCCGCCGTTCGGCTTGAAGAACCCACCCCCGCCCTGCTTCACCAGCGCCCAGAGGATCGCGGTCAGGGCGACCAGGGCAATCCCGGTCGCGATCCAGCAGAAGGCCAGGAAGGCGATCTCGCCCAGGCGGCGCGACAGGCGCGGGGCGGCGTTGGCCATGCTCATAGGTTCGCCTGCCGTCCGATCAGCAGCCGGGCCATGGCCAGGACCGCGAAGGTGATGATGAACAGCACGAGACCCAGCAGGATCAGCGAGGACACGTGCAGCGCCCCGGTGGCCTCGGTGAATTCGTTGGCGATGGTCGACGCGATGGTCGATCCCGGCGCGAACAGCGAGGTCGGGAAACCGTGGCTGTTGCCGATCACGAAGGTCACCGCCATCGTCTCGCCCAGCGCCCGGCCCAGGCCCAGCATAACCGCCCCGATGGCGCCGGTGCGCACATAGGGCAGGCTGACCTTGCGGATCACCTCGAAGGTGGTGGACCCCAGGCCATAGGCGCTCTCGCGCACCGTCGGCGGGATGGTGTTGAGCAGTTCGCGCATGGTCGCGGCGATGAACGGCAGCACCATGATCGCCAGGATCACCGAGGCGGTGAAGATGCCGGAGCCGTTGGGGATGCCGCTGGTCAGGGTCGCGAGCAGGCTGCCCGGCTTGGCCGACATCATGATCGGCACCTGGATGTGCTGGGCGAACCAGGGCGCGAAGACGAACAGGCCCCACATGCCGTAGACGATGGAGGGAATGCCCGCCAGAAGCTCCACCGCGGTGCCGATCGGCCGCCGCAGGATCGGCGGGCAAAGCTCGACCAGGAAGATGGCGATGGCGAACGACAGCGGCACCGCGAAGGCCAGCGCCAGGGCCGCGGTTATCAGGGTGCCGGTCACCGCGCCGGCGGCGCCATAGACCTCCTGCACGGGGTCCCACTCGGCGCTGATCAGGAAGGCCGGGCCGAACTTCGCGATCGCCGGCCAGCCGCCGATCACCAGCGAGATCACGATCCCGCCCAGGGCTGTCAGCAGGAAGGTGGCGGCCGAGAAGCAGAGGATCTCGAACGCCCGGTCCAGGGTCGCGCCGCGGGCGGAGCGCGGAGCCGCGGCGACATCGATGTCGGCGATCGCGGTCATCGGCTCATCTCAAGCTTGCAGAACACGCGCTACCCCTCGAACCCGGCGATCCTGAGCACGCTCTATCGGGGCCGCGTGACACTTCGGCGAAGGTTGCATGACGGTTCGATGACTTCGGCGGCGCGCTGGAACGTGGCCTCCAGCATCGTCCGGGCCTGGGTGATCGCCCTGCCCGCCTCCGGCCTGGTCGCGGCGAGGTTCTACGACCTGGCCCGCCTTCGGGTAGCGCTCCTCTCCCCCGAGCGCAGCGAGAGAGGGAGAGGGTAGGAAGAGGGCCGGCTGGGCTTCGAAGTCTCTCCCGTCGGTGATGCGAGGGCCCGCCGCGGCGGCGTGACGGGGCCCTGGCTGGACCAATGGCGGATCACGTTTCACGCGCCGGCCCTCTCCGTACCCTCTCCCTCTCGGCTTAGCCGGGGGAGAGGAGGCGTTAGATCGTCCCCATCGCCGTCCACATGGCCATGGCCAGCCCCAGGGCGCGCATGTCGCCCATGGTCGTGGGCATCATCTTGTTCATCACGTAGGCGAAGGTCGTGCGGGCATCCATGTCGATGATGATCAGCGATCCGCCGTAGCCGCCCCAGTACATGGAGTTGGGATTGGGCAGCGGCAGGACGCCCGGCAGGCCGAAGCCCAGGCCGAACCGCGCGGGAACGTCCAGGATCAGGTCGCGCCCCTCGACCTGCAGCTCCAGCGCCTTGCGGCAGCCGGCCTCGGACATGAAGCGCTTGCCGTTCGCCACGCCGCCATTGGCCAGGATCGTATGGATCTCGGCCACCGAGCGCGCATTGCCCGTGCCGCCAGCCGCCGGGATCTCGGCGCCGCGCCAGCCGCGGGTCTTGGTGGCGGAGACGTCGATGCCGGGGTTGTTGGACATGTTGCGCATCAGTTCAGTCTGGTTGCGCATGTCGGCGGCGCCGCCGCCGGGCGGTGGGGGCAGGAGTTCGGCGACGCGGTGGTCCTCCGAGGCCGGCAGGCCAATGTGGAAGTCCGCGCCGAGCGGCTCCGCGATCTCCTCGCGGAACACCGTCCCCAGCGACTTACCGGTGATCCGCCGGACCACCTCGCCTACCAGATAGCCCTGGGTCAGCGCGTGGTAGCCGGGCGCCGTGCCGGCCTCCCAGAACGGCGCCTGGGCGGCGAGCAGGCTGGTGGCCTTCTCCCAGTCGTAGAGGTCCTCGGTGGTGATCGGTTCCTTCCAGCCGGAGAGGCCCGCCGAATGGCTCATCAGGTGGCTGACCTTGATGTCGGCCTTCCCGTTCGCCGCGAACTCCGGCCAGTACCGGGCGACCGGCGCATCGAAGTCCAGGTCGCCGCGGTCGGCGATCAGCAGCGCCGTCAGCGCCGTCATGGTCTTGGTCGTCGAATAGACGTTGACGATGGTGTCGCGTTCCCAGGCCCGGGTCTTGGCGGGGTCCGCGTAGCCGCCCCAGAGGTCGACGACCGTCTCGCCCTCCACCGTGGCGCAGAACGAGGCCCCGATGTCCTCGCCCTTGCTGAGGTTTTCCTCGAACTGGGTCCGCGCCGCCTCGTAGCGGTCCTGCGTCAACCCTTGCACCGAACCGTCGGCCATCTCGCGCCTCCCTGGCTTTCGCCCATCGTGACAGGCCGGCGCGGCGGAAGCCTAGCCAAAAAGCATCATGGCCGGCTGGCAGCGCCGGAGTCGTCGATAGCCGCGGTCTGTCAGGCGGCCAGGACCGCCTTCTTCGCCGCGGACACCAGGAAGCCGGACCGAGTGAACCCGTGGGTCTCCGCGAACCGATCGATCAGCCGCAGGTCATCCTCGGGGATCGTGATGTTGATCCGAACGACCTTGGCCGCCGTCACCGGCAGATCGACGAGGATCGCAACGCCGTCACGGCTGTCCGGATCGCGCATCACCGCTTCAAGCGAAGAGGGCTCCGGCACGGCTTCCCCGTCTTCGCTCATTCCCTCGACATGCAGGGCCAGGGCCTCGGCGGCCATGGCGCGGGCCTCGTCCAGGGTCGCGCCGGCCGAAACGCAGCCGGGGAAATCGGGAAAAGATACGCCGTAGTCGCTGTCGGCGTCCTTGTGGATCAGGGCGATATAGTTGGCCATGGCTACCTCAACTTCGATCGGCCTGCTTCTCCATAGAGCGAAGCGTGCCCAGGGGAATGTCCCGCTTCGGATGCGGGACCGTCACCCGGCCAGGCTTCGCGTCGTGACGAAACTGCTTGTGGGAACCCATTTGGCCGACTTCGTACCAGCCGGCGGCATGAAGGGCCCTGATAACGCCCCGACTATCCATGTGTATTAATACACACTTCGACCTGTGTCACGCGAGTCGACACATACACACCGATACGCATCGGCTCGGGGCCAGCATCCACCAAAAAAACATGGCCGGCGCTGAGGCCGGCCATGTCACCCCTTCGATAGAGATCGAGGTCTAGCGGTAGACGGGCTTGCCGTCCGGACCGACGACCCTGGCCCAGGACTTGCGGACCATGTCCTTCACCGCCGCCGGCATCGGCAGGTAGTCCAACTGCACCGCCGCGGCGTCGCCGTTCTTGTAGGCCCAGTCGAAGAAGGCCAGCACGTCACGGCCCTTGGCGGCGTCTTCCTGTTTCACCCGCACCAGGATGAAGGTGGCCGCCGTGATCGGCCAGGCGTCGGCGCCCGGCTGGTCCAGCAGCAGCAGGTAGAAGCCCGGGGCGGCCTTCCAGTTGGCGTTGGCCGCCGCGGCGCTGAAGTTGGGCGCCGTCGGCTGCACGAACTTGCCGGCCTTGTTCTGCAGTTGCGTGTAGGTGAGCTTGTTCTGCTTCGCGAAGGCGTATTCGACATAGCCGATCGCCCCCGGGGTCTGTTTCACATAGGCCGCGACGCCGTCGTTGCCCTTGCCGCCCAGGCCCACGGGCCACTTCACCGAGTCGTTGGCCCCGACTTCGCTCGCCCAGTGGGCGGCCTTCGAGGCCAGGTAGGTGGTGAACACGAAGGTGGTGCCCGAGCCGTCCGAACGGTGCACGACGGTGATCGGCAGGTTCGGCAGCTTGACGCCCGGGTTGGACTTCACGATCAGCGGATCGTTCCAGGTCTTGACCACGCCGCGGTAGATGTCGGCCAGCAGCGGGCCGGTCAGCTTGACTTCGCCCGACGAGATCCCGGGCAGGTTGACGACGGGCACCACGCCGCCGATGACCATCGGGAACATGGTGAAGCCGTTGGTGGCCAGGTCGTCCGGCTTCAGCGGCTTGTCGGTGGCGCCGAAGTCGACGGTGCCGGCGGTGATCTGGCGGATGCCGCCGCCGGAGCCGATCGCCTGGTAGTTCAGCTTGGCGCCGGTCTGGGCGCGATAGGTCTCGGCCCACTTGGCGTAGACGGGCGCCGGGAAGGTCGCGCCGGCGCCGGAGATGTCGCCGGCCTGGGCCGCGCCGGCCCCTGCCAGGGTCGCTGCCGCGAGGATCGCGGTCAGGTAGCGTTTGAACATGGGAACCCCTCGTCGAAGGCGCGGATCGCGCACCCGTTCAGGGCCGGTGTATTGAGGTCGCGCGAAGCTCCGATGACATTCGCTCGTCAGTTTTGTGACAGTGACGACCGCAAGACGATTGTCACAAATATGAAGCCGGTTTTTTACCGGGCTGTCGCAATCGGAGCCTAGGAACCGCGCCTGTGAAGCTGCCGAACGGGCGGCCAAAGAGGGGTTCTATAATGGGCATGTCACTCAAGCGCGGCGCATCCGCGTGGCTCTCCGCGAGTCTGGCAGGCGTACTGTTGTGCGGTGTCTCGACGGTGGCGCTGGCCGCGCCGGCCACCGCCGCCAGCGACGCCAGGCTGCAGACCATGCAGTCGCAACTGGACGATCTGCGCGCGCAACTGAATCAGATGCGGGCCGCCGGCTCGCAGACCAATGCCCAGGACACCAGGCTGGCCGCCATCCAGCAGCAGCTGGACGCCATGGCCCAGCAACTGGTCGACCTGAAGGGGGCCCAGACCGCCGACGCCGGCGCCATCGCCACCCTGCAGACCCCGCAGGGCGGGTTCACCATCCCCACCCTGCCGAACGGCAAGCCGGCGCTGGCCACCGCCGACGGCCGCTTCACCGCCAACATCAAGGCGATCGTGATGTTCGACGCCGGCAAGTCGTTCCAGAAGAACAACCTGCCCGCCTCGGTCACCAATCGCGACCTGAACGAAGGCACCAACTTCCGCCGCGCCCGCTTCGGCATCGACGGCAAGCTGTTCCGCGACTTCGACTACGCCCTGATCTACGAATTCGGCGGCTCGGGTGGCGAGGACGCCGGCCACATCCAGGAAGCCTGGGTGCAGTACACCTACCTGAAGCCCTGGCGGATCAAGGTCGGCGCCTTCGAGCCCAACATCGGCCTGGCCGCCGCGGTCTCCACCAGCCAGATGCCGATGCTGGAACGCCCGGCCCCGGCCGAAATCGCCCGCAACGTGGCCGCCGGCGACAGCCGCAGCGCCGTCCAGCTGCAGGCCAACGGGGTGATGGGGGCCGGCGACTCGGGCCTCGCCGCCCGCTGGTTCGTCTCCACCGCCTTCACCGGCAACACGGTGGGCACGATCAACTCCACCGGCAGCTCGGCGGCCCAGCCGTTCGGCGAACAGACCGCCTGGATCGGCCGCCTGGCCGTCGCGCCGTTCTCCAGCACCGACTGGCAGGGCCACCTGGGCGTCAACGCCCAGTACGTGACCCAGCCCAACGACGCCGGCGCCGCGGCCAACCCGCGCTATCCGATCACGTTGCGCGACCGTCCAGAACTGCGCATCGACGGCACCCGCCTGGTGGACACCGGCGCCATCGACATCAAGACCGCCTCGGTGCTGGGCGCGGAAGCCGGCTTCTCGACCGGGCCGTTCCTGGTTGAGGCTGAGTACTTCCGCTACAAGCTCGACCGCCGCAACTCGATCGCGCCGAACCCTCACTTCAAGGGCTACTACGTCCAGGGCGTGTGGGTGCTGACCGGCGAGACACGCCCCTATAATCCGGGTGAAGCCCGCTTCGACGCGCCGAAGATGAACTACAACTTCAACGCCGAAGCCGGCACCTGGGGCGCGTTCGAACTGGCCGCGCGCTATTCGGTGGTGGACCTGAACTACCGCGAGGGCGCGCTGGGCACGACCCCGGTGCTGGGCGCCGTGCGCGGCGGCGAGCAGAAGGTCTCCAGCGTCGGCGTCAACTGGTACCTGAACCCCTCGATGCGGATGATGCTCGACTTCCAGCACATCGACATCGACCGGCTGGGCGCCACCGGCCTGCAGACCGGCCAGAAGTACAACGCCCTGGCGGCCCGGGCGCAGTTCAACTTCTAGCCTCAAGTCCCCTCTGACCCTCAAGGGCCGCCGCGCTTCGGCGCGGCGGCTTTTCTTGGTGTTCGCAAGACCGTCACGGCCCCGACATGCCGCGCCGGTAGCCTGAGGATCGCGAGACCCCCTCGCAGATCTCTCCACGTCGGCCCCCCGAGGCCGCTTCGGCCGCGACCAATCCCCTCTGGTCGCGGCCGCTTTTTTGCGTGGGGACCAAGGGGTGACCCTCGCAGGGGATCGCGCCAGGTGCTCCCAATCTTTCCCCCGCTAGCGGGGGAAATGTCGCCAATGCCGAAGGCGGGCGACAATGGGGGAAGGTGGGCGGCGTGTACGGTCACGCCCACTTCCCCCATCAACCCTCGGCTTTGCCGTCGGGCCACTTCCCCCATAGGGGAAGGATTGGGGCGCTTGCTAGGCGGCGATGGGCGCGGCGCGGACGGCCGGCTGGACGGCCAGGGCCTTGCGCGCCTCAAGCCAGTGGACGATCTCCATCGCCCCGTCGAAGCGTTCGACGATGGCGGTGCAGCTCTCCACCCAGTCCCCGTCGTTCAGGTAGAGCACCCCGCCCATCTCGCGCATCTCGGCCTTGTGAATGTGGCCGCAGATCACGCCGCAGACGCCGCGCCGGCGGGCCTCGTCGGCCATGGCGGTTTCGAACTGGTCGATGAAGGCCACGGCGTCCTTCACCCGGTGCTTCAGGAAGGCCGAAAGGCTCCAGTAGCCCAGGCCCAGCCGCCGCCGCGCCCAGTTGAAGTGGGTGTTGAGGGCCAGCAGGGCGCGGTAGCTCCAGTCGCCCAGGAAGGCCAGCCACCGGGCATTCTGCACCACCCCGTCGAACTCGTCGCCATGGGTGACCAGGTAGCGCCGCCCGTCGGCCGCCTCATGGATCGCATCGCGCGCCACCACCACGCCCCCGAAATGGATCCCGCAGAAATCGCGGATGACCTCATCGTGGTTGCCAGGGATGTAGACGACGCGGACACCCTTGCGCGCCAGCCGCAGGATCTTCTGGACGACGTCGTTGTGCGCCTGGGGCCAGAACCAGCCGGAGCGCAGCTTCCACCCGTCGACGATGTCGCCCACCAGGTAGAGCGTCTCGCACTCCAGCTCGCGGATGAACTCCAGCAGCAGCTCGGCCTGGCAGCCGCGCGTGCCCAGGTGGATGTCGGAGATGAACGCCGTCCGGCAGCGGACGGCAGGCGAGAAGTCCGGCATCTTGCGTCCCCCAACGGATGGCCGGTGATGAGCGGTACGGAGAGTCCGTGACGATGGGATGACGAACCGCTTCTTACGACGTCAGCCCTCGGTATCCAGCGCATACCCCGCCGAGCGCACCGTACGGATCAGGTCCGGGGCGTCGGGAATCCGCAGGGCCTTGCGCAGGCGCCCGACGTGGACGTCCACCGTGCGGACCTCGACATAGGTGTTGGCCCCCCAGACGGCGTCCAGCAGGCGTTCGCGGCTGAACACCCGGCCGGGCCGCTGCATCAGGAAGTCCAGCAGGCGGTACTCGGTGGGGCCCAGGTGGATGTCCTGGCCGGCGCGGGTCACCCGGTGGCGGGCGCGGTCCAGCAGCAGGTCGGCGTACTCCAGGCGCTCGTCCACCAGCTCGGGCCGGGTGCGGCGCAGCAGGGCGCGGATGCGGGCCACCAGCTCGCTCATGGCGAAGGGCTTGACCACATAGTCATCGGCGCCGGTCTCCAGGCCGCGGACCTTGTCGGTCTCCTCGCCGCGCGCGGTCAGCATCAGCACCGGCGTGCGCCGCGTCTCGGCCCCGGCGCGCAGCTGGCGGCAGACCTCGACGCCGGAGACCTTCGGCAGCATCCAGTCCAGGATCACCAGGTCCGGCGGCTCTTCGGCGACGCGCAGCAGCGCCTCCTCGCCGTCGGCCGCCCGCTCCACGCGGAAGCCTTCCTTCACGAGGTTGTAGTCGAGGAGGGTCGCCAAGGCGTCCTCATCCTCCACCACCAGAACGTAGGGGGTTACGATGGCGAGGTCTCCGTATCGGGCAGGCTGACCTTGGGCCGTTCGCCCGTCAGTTCCTCGCCGGTCATCTGGAAGTGCAGGATCTCGGCGATGTTGGTGGCGTGGTCGCCGATCCGCTCGAGGTTCTTGGCGACGAACAGCAGGTGCGCGCCGGCCGCCACCTGGCCCGGGCGGCTGGTCATCAGGGCCAGCAGCTCGCGGAACAGGCTTTCGTAGTGTTCGTCCACCTCGCCGTCACGGCGCCAGACGTCCAGCGCCGGCTCGACATCGCCGGCGGCATAGGCGTCCAGCACCTCGCGCAGCCGCGCCGAGACCAGCCGTCCCATGCGCTCGATGGCCCCGGTCAGCGGCAGCAGCGGCTCGCCGGCCGAGAGCACTAGGCTGCGCTTGGCGATGTTGCGCGCCAGGTCGCCGCAGCGCTCCAGGTTCATGGCCAGCTTCAGGGTCGAGATGGCCCGGCGCAAGTCGGCCTCGCCGGGATGGTGGCGGGCGATCAGGGCCACGGCCCGGCGCTCCACGTCGCTCTGCATGGTGTCCAGGCGCAGGTCGCGGATGATCAGGGCCTGGGCCAGCGGTACGTCGCGGCGCACCACGGCGTCCACCGCGTCGACCACCTGCGCCTCCGCCAGGCCGCCCATGCGGATGACCTCGGCGACCAGCTGGCGCAACTCGGACTGCAGGCTACGGTTCACTCAGCCCCTCGCTCTCTGAAGGCGCAAACTAATGCGGTCCTACGACAGTTTTGCGACGCTCAGCTTTGCGCGGGCGCAATCGGCAGATAGACGCTGAACGTGCTGCCCTCGCCCTCGGCGCTTTCGACCGCGAACCCGCCGCGGTGGCGGTTTACCACGTGCTTGACGATGGCCAGGCCCAGGCCGGTGCCGCCACTGCGCTGGCCCTCGACGCGATAGAACCGTTCGGAGAGGCGCGGCAGATGCTGGCGCGCGATGCCGGGGCCCTCGTCGGTGACCCGCAACACCACATAGGCCTGCCGGTCGGAACTGTCGGGCGAGAGCAGGGACAACCCGACGCCGGTGCGGCTGGGCGCGCGCGCCGCCTCCAGCGACGGGGCGGCCACCAGGGCCACGGCGACCCGGCCGCCGCGCGGCGTATACTTCACCGCGTTGTCCACCAGGTTCTGGATCACCTGGACCAGCTGGTCGCGGTCGCCCGTCACCGACGTCGCGTCGGGATCGGCGGTGACCGCGATGGTCACCCCGCGCTCGGCGGTCAGCGGTCGGATGGCGTCGGAGACGTCCTGGATGGTCCGCGCCAGGTCCACGCGGCCGGACGGGGCGATGTGCTCGTTCAACTCGATGCGGCTCAGCGACAGCAGGTCGTCCACCAGCCGCGCCATCCGGGTAGCCTGCTGGGCCATGATCCCCAGGAATTTCTCCCGCGCCTCGGTGTCGTCCTTGGCGTGGGTGCGCAGGGTCTCGACGAAGCCAGCCAGGGAGGCAAGCGGAGTGCGCAGCTCATGACTGGCGTTGGCCAGGAAGTCGGCGCGCATGCGCTCGGTGCGCCGCGCGTCGGTCTCGTCGCGCAACATCACCACCAGCTGGCGCAGGCCACCCTCCCCGGTCTCCAGCGGCCGGGCGAAGGCGCGCCAGAACCTGGGCTGGACACCGATGGTCTCGAAGGCCACCTCGGCGTTGGTCGAGGTGGCCAGCGCCCCCTCGATGGCCTCCAGCACCTCCGGCCGGCGCAGGGCGGCGCCCAGCGGCGCGCCGGCCAGCTCGATGCGGAAGACCTCGCGGGCGGCCCGGTTGCCGTAGGCGATCTCCGGCGGCTCGCCGTCGGCGCCCTGCACCAGGATCACCGGCTCGGGCAGCAGCTCCAGGATCAGCTGGGCCGCCGGGCCGGCGCCGGGCCTGTCGGCGAGGTCGGACATGCGTCAGGTGACCGGAATGCCGAGTTGCTGGGCCGCCTGGCGCAGGGCCTGCTGGTCGCCCGGCGAGCCCGCGAAGGCGCGGCTGGCGTCGCGATAGGCGGTCGCCGCCTGGTCCGGCTGGTTCAGCACCATGCGGGCGCGGATCAGCTGCTCCCAGCCGGCCCGGTCGCGCGGGTTCTGCTTCAGCCTGGCGGACAGGCCGTTGACCATGCCCTGGATCATCTGCTGGCGATCGCCGTCGCTCATGCCCTGAGCGGCGGCCACCTGCTGCTGGGTGGGCCCGCGCGGACCGGAGTCCACGGGCCCGGCGGGCACCGGACCGGCATCCACCGGACCGGCCGCCATGGCCGGCGGCAGGCGCCCGGCGATGTCGAGGTTGCGCTCGGTGGCCACCTTGACCACGAAAGCCCGCACCTCCGGCGCCCAGGGCGCGTTCGGGGGGGCGGACTTCAGCAGGTCGATCCAGTCGTCCATGGCGCCCTTGTGGTCGCCGGCCTGATCCTTGGCCACGCCAAGGTAGTAGCGGGCGCGCGGGTCGGCGGCATCGGCGGCAACAGCCCTGCGGAACACATCCTGGGCGGCCGGGGTCACCTGGCCGTCGGCGGCCAGCACCGTCGCCTCGCCCTGGGCGGACAGGTATTCGGCGTTGCGGGGCGAGAGCGCCGCAGCCTTACCGTAGGCGCTCGCGGCGTCGGCGTTGCGTCCGGTCTGCAGATAGGACCAGCCCAGCATCCGCCAGCCCTCGGCGTTGTCCGGGTGCTGCTTCATCTGGGTTTCGAGCTGGGCGATCACGCTGGCCGGGTCGCCGTGCGGCGAGCCGTCCTGCGGCCCGCCGGCCGGGACCGCGCCGGCCTGGGCGGTGGCGACGCCGCCCGCAGCCTTCAACCCCGGCTTGCCCAGGAAGGCATAGAGGCCGGTGCCGGCCAGGGTGACGATCGCGACCGTGCCCAGGGCCACGAACAGCAGCGTACGCTCGCTGAGCGGCCGGGCCTGCGCCTCGGACCTGCGGCCCTCCGCCAGCACCCGGCGCTTCAGGTCGCTCTTCAGCGCGTCGGCCTCCGCCCCCTCCAGCACCCCGGTCGCGGCCTGGGTCTCCAGCTCGCCCAGCTGCGCCTTCAACACGCCCAGGCTGTCATTGCGCTCGGCCTTGGGGGCGTCGGCGCGGCGCACCAGGGGTATCGTCAACCCGACGGCCGCGAACACGGTCATCAGGGTCAGGATAATCCAGAGAATCATTCAACGCGCCTCGTCACGCTCAAGCAGTTCGGCCAACTCGGCCTCCTCCGACACCGTCAGCGCCGCAGCCTTGGCCGGCGAACGGCCCCGGATGTAGACCGCCGCGCCCGCCCCGCCCAGCAGCAACACCGCCAGCGGCCCGAACCACAGCGCCAGGGTGTCGCCGCGGATCGGCGGTTTCAGCTGCACGAAGCTGCCGTAGCGGGCCACCAGGAAGGCCACCGCCTGGTCGTCGGTGTCGCCGGCGGCGATCCGCTCGCGCAGGATGATCCGCAGGTCGCGGGCCAGGGCCGCGTCCGAATCGTCGATCGACTGGTTCTGGCAGACCACGCAGCGCAGGTCGCGGCTGAGCGAATGGGCGCGGGCCTCCAGTTTCGGGTCGCGCAGCTGCTCGTCCGGCTCCACCGCCGCGGCAGAGCCGGCCAGCAGGGCGAGGGCCGCCGCGGTGGACAGGATACGCCTCACGATTCCGCCTTCAGCCGCTGCATCAGGGGCCCGATCTTCTGCGACCAGTCCTCCTCGGTGATGGCGCCGACGTGGCGATAGCGGACGCGGCCCTGCTTATCGATAATGAAGGTTTCGGGAACGCCGGAGACGCCCATGTCGATGCCCGTGCGCCCGCTGCGGTCGTTGCCGACCCGGAGGTAGGGGTCGCCGCGGTCGATCAGCCACTTGTTGCCGGCCTCCGGCTCGTCCTTCCAGTCGACGCCGTGGATCGGCACGCCCTCGGCGCGCAGCCGCATCAGCATCGGGTGCTCCGCCCGGCAGGCGACACACCAGGACGCGTAGTAGTTCAGCAGCACCGGCTCCCCGCCCAGGTCGCCGGTCCGCAGGCCCTGGTCGCCCGGGCGCACGGCCGCCAGGTCGAACGTCGGCACGCGTTTGCCGATCATCATCGACGGCAGCAGCGTCGGATCGCGGTGCAGGCCGGCGAAAAACACGCCGATCAGCACCGCGAAGGCCAGGATCGGGGCGATGAACAGCAGGCGACGCATCACTCGGCCGCCACCGGCTGCGCCAGGACCGCCGGCTTCACCGCCGCGCCCAGCCGCAGCCGCCGGTCGCTGAGCGATACCGCCCCGCCGAACGCCATGGTCATCCCGCCCAGCCAGATCCACACGATCAGGGGATGGTTCCAGAGCCGCACCACGATGCCGGACGCCGATTCCTCACCCACCGAGACGTAGAGGTTGCCCCAGGGCCGCACATGGATGCCCGCCTCGGTGGTCTGCGACTGGGCCGACGGATAGAACCGCCGCTCGCTGGAGAGGGTGTAGGGCGCGCCCTTGCCCTTGACCGTGAACCGCGCCTGGCGGGCCTCGTAGTTGGGGCCCTGGACGGTCTCCAGGGCGCTCAGAGTCAGGGTGCGGCCGGCGAAGGCCACGGTGTCGCCCGGCTGCATGCTGAGCACCTTGTCGGAATGCCAGGCGGTGACGCCGGTGATCCCCAGCACCACCAGGCCCAGGCCGGCATGGGCGAAGGTCAGGCCGAACAGCGCCCTGGGCGTCGTGCGCACGGCACGCAGCAGATAGGCTCGCCCGGTCCACCAGCGCCGGCCCAGGATCGTCGCCGCGCCCGCCCCCAGCCAGGCCGCCAGGCCCAGGCCGAAGGCGGTGACCACGAACTTCACCCCGGCGAGGATCAGCGCCGCGACCACCACCACGCCGGCGATGGCCGCCGGGACCCGCAGGCGCCGGAACGCGCTGCGCACGGTGTCGCGCTTCCAGTTCAGCATCGGCCCGAACACCGCCAGCGCCAGCAGCGGCACGGCCAGCGGCGCGAAGGTCCGCGCATAGTAGGGCGGCCCGACCGAAATCTTGTCGCCGTTGAACATCTCGATGAACACCGGGCTGAAGGTGCCCAGGAACACCGTGGCGCACAGCGCGGCCAGGAAGACGTTGTTGAGCGTGATGCCGCCTTCCCGCGAGAGCGGCTGAAACAGCGCGCCAGAGCGGATCGCCGGGGCCCGCCAGGCGTAGAGCGCCAGCGACAGTCCGGTCGTCACCCCGATGATGCCCAGGACATAGACGCCCCGCTTCGGGTCGACCGCGAAGGCGTGAACGCTGGTCAGGATGCCGGAGCGGACCAGGAAGGTGCCGACCAGGCTGAGCGAGAAGGTCAGGATCGCCAGCAGGATCGTCCAGCTGACCAGCGCCCCGCGCCGCTCCAGCACCATGGCCGAGTGCAGCAGGGCGGTGCCCAGCAGCCAGGGCATCAGGGAGGCGTTCTCCACCGGGTCCCAGAACCACCAGCCGCCCCAGCCCAGCTCGTAGTAGGCCCAGGCGCTACCCATGGTGATGCCGGCGGTCAGCGGGATCCAGGCGGCCAGCACCCAGGGCCGCACCCACCGGGCCCACGCCGCGTCGACGCGGCCCTCGATGAGCGCGGCGACGGCGAAGCAGAAGGCCATCGAGAACCCGACATAGCCCAGATAGAGGGTCGGCGGATGGAACACGAGGCCGGGGTCCTGCAGCAGCGGATTGAGCTCCTGGCCCTCGAGCGGGGCCGGGTCGAGGCGCAGGAACGGGTTGGAGGTGAAGATCAGGAAGCTGAGGAAGGCCGTGCCGATCAGCCCCTGGATGCCCAGCACCCGGGCCTGCAGCGTCTCGCGCAGGGTTCGGCCGAACACGGCGACGCCGGCGCCATAGATCGCCAGAATCAGCACCCAGAGCAGCATCGAGCCCTCGTGGCTGCCCCAGGTGGCTGCGAACCGGTAGGGCAAGGGCTGGCTGGTGTTGCTGTGCTCGGCCACCAGGGCGACCGAAAAATCGCAGGTCACATAGCCGTAGGCGAGGCATCCGAAGGCCAGGATTACGAACCCCGCCTGCAGGCGCGCGGCGGCCCGGCCGACCGCCATCAGCACCCCGTCGCCCCGCCATGCCCCCCAAAGCGGCGCCACGGACTGGACGAGCGCGAGCAGCAGCGCGAGAATCAAGGCGAACTGACCGACTTCCGCCGACATGGACTTTGTGCTCCCCTCCGACCCGTGGCGCGTGTTACCGCGTTCGCTCCAGATCGGAAATCTTACTGTGCAATAGCCGGGCGGAGGCGTGAAAGTATAGCGGTGCGGTCCAGATGGGCCGGGGCGTTGGGGGCGTTGGGGTATGGCTGAACTCTATAAGGTCGCGATCATCGGATCCGGTCCCGCCGGACTGAGCGCGGCTGCGCATGCCGCCAAGAAGGGCCTGAGCCACGTCCTGCTGGAGAAGACCGACCACCTCTCCGACACCATCTTCCGCTACCAGAAGGGCAAGCACGTCATGGCGACGCCCGTCGTCCTGGTGCTGCGCGCCGACGCCGAGTTCGACGCCGGCAAGCGCGAGAAGATCCTGCAGCAGTGGAATGACGACATCGCCGCGGCCGGCGTGAACGTGAAGTTCAACGCCGACGTCAAGGCGATCACCGGCGACAAGGGCAATTTCACGATCGAGCTAACCAAGGGCGAGCCGGTCAACGCCGAGACCATCGTCCTGGCCGTCGGCACCCAGGGCAACCCGAACCGCATGCGGTGCGACGGCGGAGCCCTGCCCCACATCCAGTACCAGCTGGACGATCCGGGCGAGTATACCGACGAGCACATCTTCGTCATCGGCGGCGGCGATGCCGGCATCGAGAACGCGATGGGGCTGATCGCCGACTCCGGCCAGAACAACACGGTCACCCTGGTCAACCGCGGCGCGGACTTCCCCACCGCCAAGAAGCCGAACGTGGACGGCCTGCTGGCCGCCCGGGACGCCGGGCGGATCAGCGTCCTGACCGAGTGCAACACCAGCCTGGTGGAGACCGGCTGGGTCACGGTCGACACCCCCCAGGGCTCCTCGCGCTACAAGTGCGACCGGATCATCGCCCGGATGGGCGCCGCCCCGCCGCGCGCGTTCGTGGAGGCGGCCGGCATCCAGTTCTCCGGCCCCGACCGCAGCGCCTTCCCAACCCTGTCGCCGATCTTCGAGAGCACCAAGGCCGGCATCTATGTGATCGGGGCGCTGGCCGGCTATCCGCTGATCAAGCACTGCATGAACCAGGGCTACGACGTCATCGAGTTCATCAGCGGCAACAGCCAGCTTGAAGCCGCCGACGAACCGTTGCTGCAGGCCAAGCTGAAGAACCTGCCCGGCAACCGCTCGGTGGCCGATTGGCTGGAGTTCCTGCGCAGCCACGTGGAGATCCTGAACGGCCTCTCGCCGCTGCAGATGCGGGAATTCCTGCTGGAAATGGACGTCAGGGCCTACAAGGCCGGCGATGCGATCTTCGTCCGCAACGACAGCGGCTCCTCGGTGTTCGGCATCGCCGAAGGCTCGGTGAAGGTCGAGGTCGATCCCGCGAACCCGAACATCACCGTGTCGATCCCGGCCAGCGAGATCTTCGGCGAGGTGGGCCTGATCTCGGGCCGCAAGCGCGGCGCGACGATCCGCGCGGCCGAGCCGACGATCTGCGTCGAACTGCCCCGCATGCTGGCCCTGAAGCTGATGTCCCAGGTGCCGCAGGCCCGCGAGACCGTGCAGCGCATCACCACCGAGCGGCAGGTGCTGCAGATCTTCAAGTCGGGCCTGACCCCCGCCGACATCAAGGATGTGCTGGCCGGGGCCGAGGTGATCGACGTCAAGCCCGGCGAGGCGATCATCAACGAGGGCGACCTTTCGGACGACCTCTACATCATTCGCTCGGGCTCGATGATCGTGGAGAAGAACCTCGGCGGGAAGCCGGTGTTCATGTCCTACGTGCCCGCCGGGTCCTATTCCGGCGAGATGGCGATGATGGAGCGCCGGCCGCGGTCGACGACCGTGAAGGCCGCGATCCGCTCTACAGTCGTCAAGCTTCCGGCCGAACCATTCCGTGCGCTGCTGGCCCGCAAGCCCGAGCTGGCCAAGCGGATGCAGTCGGAGATGAAGGCCCGCCAGGAGATCAACGCCTTCATCGAGAGCCAGAAGGAGGAGTTCGGCGGCGCCGTCGACATGTACTCCTCGGTCGCCAACTTCCTGATCAAGCAGGGGATTGGCGAGGCCACCGACGTGCTGCTGATCGACGAGAGCCTCTGCGTCGGCTGCGACAACTGCGAGAAGGCCTGCGCCGACAGCCACGACGGCCTGTCGCGCCTCAACCGCGAGGCCGGCACCACCTTCGCCAACATCCACGTGCCGACCTCGTGCCGGCATTGCGAGCATCCGCACTGCATGAGCGACTGCCCGCCCAACGCCATCCGGCGCGGCCCGGACGGCGAGGTGTTCATCAACGACACCTGCATCGGCTGCGGCAACTGCCAGCGCGCCTGCCCCTACGGCGTGATCCAGATGGACAAGCCGCCGCCCAAGAAGCCCAGCCTGTTCGCCTGGATGCTGTTCGGCGCGGGACCCGGCCCTGGCCAGCCGGACTACGAATGGCGCAAGAAGGCGGCCAAGGCCGGCGGCGCCGAATCGCCGAAACTGGCCATCAAGTGCGATATGTGTTCGGGCAAGGCCGGTGGCCCGGCCTGCGTGCGGGCCTGCCCGACGGGAGCGGCGATCCGGGTCACACCCGACGCCTTCCTGTCCGTGGCGCGGATCGAGAGGGGCGGCAACTAGCTCGTGTCACACGCTGGGGGGCAATCAGAGCGCGTGCGGCAGAGAACCCACGAAGGGTTCCTGCGCCACAAGCATTTCAGGTTCGCGCAGATCGCGACGGCGCTCTGCGTCGCGGCCGTGGGCGTCTACTTCTTCACCGCCGCACGCATGTCCGAGCCGCCCAGCGGCGGCAGCTGGATCGGCTACGTGCTGGGCACGATGAGCGCCGGCCTGATCGTCTGGCTGTCCTGCCTGGGCATCCGCAAGCGGGTGATCACCGCCGGGCACTATTCGCTGAAGGCCTGGGTCTCGGCGCATGTCTATCTGGGCCTGTCGCTGATCGTGCTGGCCACCCTGCACACCGGCTTCCAGTTCGGCTGGAACGTCCACACCCTGGCGTACGGCCTGATGATGCTGGTGATCGCCTCGGGTGCGATGGGCATCTGGGCCTATGCCACCCTGCCCCAGCGCCTGCACGGCAACCGTGGCGAGACCACCCGCAAGCAGATGCTGGAGGGCATCGAGAGCCTGGACCGCCAGATGCACGACGTGGCCCAGCCGCTCGACCGGGCCGGCGCGGAGATCGCGCGGTTCTCCATCGACAAGACCGAGCTGGGCGGCGGCTTCTGGAAGCGGCTGACCAACAGCTATGGCGACTGCGCCAACAAGCGCGCCCTGGCGCGACTGCGCGCCCTTCCGCACTCGGCCAGCGCGAAGCAGGCCGAGGCGATCACCAAGCTGGAAAGCCTGATGCAGCAGAAGGCCGAGGTTCTGGGGCTGGCGCGACGCCAGATGCAGATCACCGCCCTGCTCGAGGGATGGCTCTTCGTGCACATCCCCGCGACCTTCGCTCTGCTGGCGGCGCTTACCGCGCACATCGTCAGCGTCTTTGCGTACTGGTGAGATGGCTCAGGAATTCCACCTCAAGCTGATCACCGAGCGCGCCGGCGGCGGCGACCCGATCATCCGTGAGCGGCATCTGCCGGGCCCGGAGCTGTCGATCGGCCGCGACGCGGCCAGCGGCATCCTGCTCACCGATCTGTCGATCGATCCGCAGCATGCGAAGATGCGGTTCGCCGGACCCGGCCGGGTCACCATCGAATCGGTCAGCGGCCTGCCGTTCAAGGTCGGCGGCCGGTCTGTCCAGCGGGCCGACCTCGACCTCGCCAGCCACCCGGTGGTGGCCTTCGCCGACTACAGCCTGGCTTTCGAGGCCGGCCCCGAGGGCGGGGCGGTCATCACCGTCACCCACGCCGAGGACGAGCATCACCCGACGCCCAGCATCTTCTCGCTGCGCTCGCCGCTGTTCGGCCGTCGCAAGATGGCCTGGGTGTTCGGCGTGGGCATCTTCGTGGTCTGCCTGCTGGTCCCGATGATCTTCGTCGGCGTGCTGTCGCACCTGCAGATCCACCCGGACCAGCAATGGTCCACCGGCCACCTGTCCAAGTCGCACGCCTTCCTGGAGAGCGACTGCAAGGCCTGTCACACCAACAAGTTCGTGGCCGTGCGCGACGAAGCCTGCCTCGCCTGCCACCAGGCCGGCCTGAAGCCGGACGGCAAGGCCAAGGTCCTGGCGCGCTCCCGGGACGGCGGCAGCGCGTTCGAACCCCTGCTGATCGTCGACCACGCGGCCCACGACAAGCTGAGCAAGGCCACGCCGTTGCCGGCCGGGGTCGGCCCGAAGATCGCCGCGGTGTTCCAGCGCACCTTCAACCACCCGAACGACCGTTGCGCGAGCTGCCACGTCGAGCACTCCAAGGCCGACGCCAAGCTCGCGAGCGCCGACCCGAAGGCCCCGCTCAGCGACAAGCCGCAGATGATCGTCGTCCAGGACTGCAAGAGCTGCCACAGCCAGCTGAAGATGCGCCTGGGCAAGACCGAGCTCATCGACACGCCGGACTGGCGTCGCCACCCGGCGTTCCGGCCGCTGATCATGACCTCGGCCGAGGGGGCGAAGCCGACGTTCCAGCGGATGGCGCTGACCAGCGCGCCGCAGGAGAAGAACGGCCTGATCTTCCCGCACCGCATGCACCTGGACCCGACCGGCGGGGTGGCCCGCGAGGCCATCGCGCTGGGCAAGGCCCGCGGCTACGGCGCGCCGCTGGAGTGCGCCGCCTGCCACCAGCGCGACAAGACCGGCAAGGGCTTCGCGCCGATCCAGATGGAACGCGACTGCGGCGGTTGCCACTCCCTCGCCTACGCCCGGGTCGGCGGCCAGTTGAAGCTGTTCCCGCACGGCGAGGTCGAGAAGACGATGCAGATCGCCGCCGGCGGCTTCGGCGGCGGGGTGGGCGGCGCGGACCGCATGCGGCCGGGCACCATCCGGTCCAGCGCGTTCGGCGCCTATGCCGCGCCGTCGGCCGTGAGCGGCTCGCCGTTCCAGCGCGGCGGGGCCTGCTTCGACTGCCACGCCATCACCTGGACCCAGACGGCGACCGGACCGATGCCGCATGTGCAGGCGGTCAAGCTGGCGAACCGCTACATGACCCGCGGCGCCTTCGACCACGATGTACCGGAGCACGGTGGCCCGGGCCACGCCAAGGCCGGTGGCTACAAGTGCGCCGACTGCCACAAGGCGGCGGTGTCCGACCACGCCAGCGACGTCCTGATCCCGGACATCGCCAAGTGCGCCGCCTGCCACGGCCAGCCGAAGACCAGGACCGCGGCGGCCAGCGACGGCGAGTGCGCCACCTGCCACAGCTTCCACGCGCCGGGCCTGCCATCGCCCAAGCCCGGCCACCCGCCGCTGGAGACCCTGCGCTGGAGCGAGATGTCGGCGAAGCCGGCGGCGGGGGCTTGACCGCGCCGGTCAGACGCGTCGGATCGGGCCGGGATATCCGCCGATCTGACGATCTCCGCTAACGAAAAGCAGATCCTCCGCAATCGCCTGAGCGATCAGCAGCCGATCGAAGGGGTCGCGATGAATGGTCGGCAATGTGGCTACCCCCACCACATGCTCGCTGGTGATCAACAGTTCCTGGAAGCCGTTCATCATCAATCGCTGCCGAAACACCCGGGGCTCCGTCCGAAATTCCGGTCGGCCAAGACCGTGCTTGATGGCGACCTCCCAGACACTGACGACGCTGAATACGAGCGTGTTTTTCGGGTCTTCAATCATGTCACGGGCGACCCGGGACAGGCGATGCGGCGCGCCGGCCGCCCAAACCAGCAGGTGTGTGTCGAGCAGGAGCCTCACTCTTCGCCGTAGAAAAGTTTCTCGATCTCGTCCTGCGCAAAGGTGTTGAAGTCCTCCGGGATAGTCATTTCGCCTTCCATGAAGCCCAGCCGTCGCTTGCCCTGGGGCTCGGTCGGACCGACGGCCACGACCGTGACCATCGGCTTCCCCGCCTTGGCGATCACGAACGGCTCGCCGTTGACCGCGCCCTCGATCAGGCGGGACAGGTGGGTTTTGGCCTGGTGGATATTGACGGTCTTCATGGGTGAACCAACTGGACTAAGTCCGGTTAGTCTACTCGCGGCCCAGCCCGCGTCGCAAACGAAAACGCCGCGCCCTGCGGCGCGGCGTTCCCGAGTTCAGCGGTGGGTTCGCGGGGTCAGACCACCCCGAAGGCCAGCATGGCGTCGGCCACCTTCTTGAAGCCAGCGATATTGGCGCCGCGGACGTAGTCGGTGACCTTGGAGCCCGCACGGCCGCCGTATTCCACGCAGGAGGCGTGGATGCCGGCCATGATGTCCTCCAGCAGGCGCTGCAGCTCCTCTTCTTTCCAGGAGATGCGGGCCGAGTTCTGGCTCATCTCCAGGCCGGAGACCGACACGCCGCCGGCGTTGGCGGCCTTGCCGGGGGCGAACAGGATCTGGGCGTCCTTGAAGACGTGCACGCCTTCCAGGGTGGTCGGCATGTTGGCGCCCTCCGACACCGCGATGCAGCCGTTCTTGACCAGGGTCCTGGCGTCATCGCCGGTCAGCTCGTTCTGGGTGGCGCAGGGCAAGGCCAGGTCGCAGACCACGCCCCACGGGGTCTTGCCGGCGACGAACTCCGAGCCCTTGAACTCCTTGGCGTATTCGGAGATGCGGCCGCGGCGCTTGTTCTTCAGGTCCTTGATCCAGTTGACCTTCTCCTGGTCGATCCCGGCCGGATCGTGGATGAAGCCTTCCGAGTCGGAGAGCGTCAGGACCTTGCCGCCGAGCTGGTTGATCTTCTCGGCCGCGTGGGTGGCCACGTTGCCGGAGCCGGAGATCACCACCGTCTTGCCTTCGATCGAATTCTTCTGGGTCGCCAGCATGTTGCGCAGGAAATAGACCGCGCCGTAGCCGGTGGCTTCAGTGCGGATCAGGCTGCCGCCGTATTCCAGGCCCTTGCCGGTCAGCACCCCGGTGAACTCGTTGGTCAGGCGCTTGTACTGCCCGAACATGTAGCCGATCTCGCGGCCGCCCACGCCGATGTCGCCGGCCGGCACGTCGATGTCTGCGCCGATGTAGCGGTAGAGCTCGTTCATGAACGACTGGCAGAAGCGCATCACCTCATTGTCCGACTTGCCCTTCGGATTGAAGTTCGCGCCGCCCTTGCCGCCGCCCATGGGCAGGCCGGTGAGCGCGTTCTTGAAGGTCTGTTCGAAGGCCAGGAACTTCAGCACGCTTTCCGTCACCGACGGGTGGAAGCGGATGCCGCCCTTGTAGGGGCCGATGGAGTTGTTGTTCTGGACCCGCCAGCCGCGCTGCACGCGGATGTTGCCCTTGTCGTCTTCCCAGCAGACCCGGAAGCTGATCACCCGGTCCGGCTCGGCGATGCGCCGCAGGATCTGGTAGCGGTGGTACTGTTCCTTGTCCTGGATGAAGTCGAAGATGTCCTCCGCGACTTCCTGCACCGCCTGGGCGAATTCCGGCTGCCCAGGGTTGCGCCGTCGCACGCCCTCGATGAAACCGCCCAAGTCAACGTGATCGCTAACCGCCATGTTTGCCCCCTATGGCCGGCGAAACCCTTTCGCCGGACGCTCTTGCCAATGGACCTAACTACGAAATCCGGCGGGACTTAAGCGCAAATCAGCGCGCAATGTCCAAGCTTGGTTGATGGCCCCTTCACAAGTCGCTGGAATTTGCAGACAACTCTCAGGCTGGGATGGGGGCTACATATGACCAAGGCGTCTGATCTGTTCGTGCAATGCCTGGAAGAGGAAGGCGTGTTGCACGTCTTCGGGGTTCCAGGGGAAGAGAATCTCGACTTCCTGGACAGCCTGTCCCGGTCGAAGAAGATTCAGCTGATCCTCACCCGGCACGAGCAGGGCGCGGGCTTCATGGCCTCGACCTATGGCCGCCACACCGGCAAGGCCGGGGTCTGCGTGGCCACCCTGGGTCCGGGCGCGACCAACTTCGTCACCGCGGCCGCCTACGCCCAGCTGGGCGGGATGCCGATGATGATGCTGACCGGCCAGAAGCCGATCAAGAAGTCCAAGCAGGGCCGGTTCCAGATCCTCGACGTGGTCTCCATGATGGGGCCGCTCACCAAGTTCACGCACCAGCTGGCCTCGGCCGACAACATCCCCTCCAAGGTCCGCGAGGCGTTCCGCCTGGCCCAGGAAGAAAAGCCCGGCGCCGTGCACATCGAGTTCCCCGAGGACATCGCCGACGAGCACAGCGACGAAAAGCCGATGCCGCGCAGCAATGCGCGCCGCCCGGTGGCCGACGAGAAGTCGATCCGGGCCGCGGCCAAGCGGATCGAGGCGGCCAAGGCCCCGATCCTGGTGATCGGCGCCGGCGCCAATCGCACCATGACCAGCCGGATGCTGGCCCAGTTCATCGAGAAGACCGGCATCCCGTTCGTCTCCACCCAGCTGGGCAAGGGGGTGGTCGACGAGACCAGCCCGAAGTTCATGGGCTGCGCGGCGCTGTCGGCCGGCGATTTCGTGCACCGCGCCATCGGAGCGGCGGACCTGATCGTCAACATCGGCCACGACGTGATCGAGAAGCCGCCGTTCTTCATGCAGGCCGGCGGCACGGAGGTGATCCACATCAACTTCCGCTCGGCCGAGGTCGATCCGGTCTATTTCCCGCAGTACGAGGTGATCGGCGACATCGGCAACGCCATCTGGCAGCTGAAGGAAGACATCCTGCCCCAGGCGGGCTGGGACTTCTCCCACATGTACAGGGCCCGCGCGGCCGAGGTGGCCCACACGGCGGCGGCGGAAGGCGACATGCGCTTCCCGATCTATCCGCAGTATCTGGTCTCGCAGATCCGCAAGGCGATGCCGGACAACGGCATCATCTGCCTGGACAACGGGGTCTATAAGATCTGGTTCGCGCGGAACTATCCGGCGCGGATGACCAACACCGTACTGCTGGACAACGCGCTCGCCACCATGGGCGCGGGCCTGCCCTCGGCCATGGCGTCGTCGATGGTCTATCCGGACCGCAAGGTCATGGCGATCTGCGGCGACGGCGGCTTCATGATGAACAGCCAGGAGATGGAAACCGCGGTCCGCCTGAAGCTGAACATCACCGTGCTGATCCTCAACGACAGCAGCTACGGCATGATCCGCTGGAAGCAGGCGAACATGGGCTTCAAGGACTGGGGGCTGACCTACGGCAACCCGGACTTCGTGAAATACGCCGAGAGCTACGGGGCCAACGGCTATCGCGTCGAAAGCGCCGAGACGCTGCCCGCCCTGATCAAGAAGTGCCTCGATACCCCTGGCGTGAACCTCATCGATTGCCCGGTGGACTATTCGGACAACGATCTGATCCTGAACAAACAGATCAAGGAACTGAGCGCGGCGGTCTGAGCCTGCCGAAAGGACAACCAGACATGGCCGCCCTGAAGGACTCCTATCCGCTTTACCTCGCCAACGAGGCCCAGACCCCGAACCTCGATCTGGAGGTCACGGACAAATATACGGGCAAGGTGGCGACCCGCGTGGCCCTGGCCAACGCGGCGATCATCGACGCCGGCATCGCCGCGACCGTCGAGGCTGCCGAGCCCATGGCCCGGATGGCGTCGTACGAGCGCCAGGCGGTGCTCCAGCACTGCGTCGACCGCTTCACCGAGCGGTTCGACGAACTGGCTTATGCGCTGTGCATCGAGGCCGGCAAGCCGATCCGCGACAGCCGCGGCGAGGTCGGCCGGCTGATCGACACCTTCCGTATCGCCGCGGAGGAATCGGTGCGCATGACCGGCGAGGTCCAGCCGCTGGACATCTCGCCCCGGGCGCGCGGCTACCAGGGTATGTGGAAGCGAGTGCCGATCGGTCCCTGCTCGTTCATCTCGCCGTTCAACTTCCCGCTGAACCTGGCGGCGCACAAGATCGCCCCGGCCCTGGCGGTGGGTTGCCCGTTCGTGATGAAGCCCGCCTCGCGCACGCCGCTGGGCGCCATCATCATCGGCGAGGTGCTGGCCGAGACCGATCTGCCCAAGGGCGCCTTCTCGATCCTGCCGGCGACCCGTGACGGCGCGGACCTGTTCACCACCGACGAACGGCTGAAGCTGCTCAGCTTCACCGGCTCGCCCGGCGTCGGCTGGGACCTCAAGGCCAGGGCCGGCAAGAAGAAGGTGGTGCTGGAGCTGGGCGGCAACGCCGCGGTGATCGTCGACGCCGATACCGACCTGGACGACGCGGTCGAGCGCATCATCTTCGGCGCCTTCTATCAGTCCGGCCAGTCCTGCATCGGCGTGCAGCGGATCATCATCCACGCCTCGATCTACGACGAACTGCGCGACCGCCTGGTCGCCAAGGCCAAGACCCTGATTGCCGGCGACCCGCACAACGAGGACACCTTCGTCGGCCCGATGATCGACGTGAAGGAGGCCAGCCGCCTCGACAGCTGGATCCAGGCCGCAAAGGCCGACGGCGCCACGCTACTGTGCGGCGGCAAGCGCGAGGGCGCCATGCTGGAGGCCACCCTGATGGAAGGCGTCGGCCGTTCGCAGGCCCTCTACGCCGAGGAAGCGTTCGGGCCGGTGGCGATCCTGTCGAAATTCACCAACTTCAGCGACGCGCTGGCCGAGGTGAACGACTCGAAATTCGGGTTGCAGACCGGCGTCTTCACACGCGACCTCTACAAGATGCTTGAAGCGTGGGATCATCTGGATGTGGGTGGCGTCGTCATCGGCGACGTGCCCAGCTATCGTGTCGACAACATGCCTTATGGCGGGGTGAAGGATTCCGGCCTGGGGCGCGAGGGCGTTCGCTTCGCCATGGAAGATATGACGGAAATTCGCAACCTGGTCATCCGCCGCCGCTGAGCTTGCGTATCTCACTTGGGACAATGCTCGCTGCTTGGGGAGGCGGCTTTTTGCTAACGATCGCTCAGATCACCGACCTCCACGTGACAACGGAGAAAGACGCGCTGAATCAGCGGCGTAATGAAACACGCCTGCGTCAGGTCCTGAACACGATCCATGCCTTGCGTCCGCGTCCCGTGGCGATCATCGCCAGCGGCGACCTGATCGATCGCGGCGAGAAGGAAGAATACGACGAGCTGAAGCGGGTGATGTCCGGGTGCGAGATCCCTGTGCTCTACGCGCTGGGCAACCACGACGGCCGCGACACCTTCCTCGAGGTGTTCCCCGAATACCGCGACAAGCTCGATGAGAACGGCTTCCTGCAGTACGTCGTCGACTACCCCGGCGTCCGTGTCGTCATCTGCGACACCCTGGAAGGGCCCAACGAGGGCGAATACGACGCGCCGCGCGCCGCCTGGCTGGACCGCACGCTGAACGAAGCGCCCGATACCCCCACCTGCGTCGTCTTGCATCACCCGCCGATTCCCAGCGGCATCCAGTGGATGGACCCCGACCCGAAGTCGCCCTGGATCCTGCGCCTGCACGACGTGCTGAAGGGCCGCGAACAGGTGCGCATGCTGCTGTGCGGCCATATCCATCGCGCCTTCTCCGGCGTGTTCGCGGGCCACGCCCTGCTGGCCGCGCCGGCCACCTCGATCCAGCTGACCCTCGACCTCTCCGAGGTCGACATGCACAAGCCGGACGGCCGCGAGATCCTGGTCGAGGAGCCGCCGGGCTTCGCGCTGCTGATGGCGCAGGGCGGCGAACTGACCAGCCACATCTGCCTGGCCGGCTCCTACAAGCCGGCGGTCACCTACAACTTCCCGTTCCGGAAGCAAGCCTAGCGCCATGGCGGGGCCGCGGCGGGGGATCGTGGGCGCGCTGCTAGCCGGCCCGGATCGAGTTCGCGCGGTCGGCGGCAAGACCTGGGCGGACATCGTCGTCACCATCGGCGTCGCGGTCGCCGCGACCGCGGCGGCCCTGGCGCTGAACGTCACCACCCCGATGCGGTTCGCGGAGAACCTGACCTACGACCTGCGCCTGTCGGCCGGGGCGCCGGCCGCCAAGCCGGACTTCGTGATCATCAAGATCGACGACGCGGCCACGGCCGCCATGGCGGACGCCTCGCCCTGCCACTGCCTGGCGCCGATCAACAAGGCCTGGCTGGGCGACCTCATCGCCAGCCTGGACGCCAAGGGCGTCAAGGCGATCGCGGTCGACTACCTGCTGGACACCTGGGAGGCCGGACCGTCGGGCGGCCCGCTGGACAGCCCCGAGTTCAAGGACTTCGAAGCGCGCATCGCCAACGTGAAGGCCCCGATCATCGTGGCCGTCGATCCGAACCGCAAGGCCGGCGTCGACTATCCGGTCTCGAGGAAGCTGCGCTACTCCGACGCCCGCGCCCTCACCCACACCGACTACGACGACGTCATCCGCCGCTACGATCCCAAGCCCGGCGCGCTGCGGTCGCTGGCCGCCGAGACCGGCGTGGCCGCGACGGGCATGACGCTGCCGACCAAGCCGTTCGCGATCCGCTACCGCCTGCCGGACAAGGATGCGCGGGCCGAAAACGCCGGGTCGATCAGCCCGGCGTTCTCCGCGGCATTCGCCGAGTTCGCCCCCGCCGACAAGCTGAAGGGCAAGATCGCCTTCATCGGCAGCAACACCCGCTCGGCCACCGTCGATTCGGACACTCCGAAGGAGGACATGCACGCCACGCCGTTGCGGTTCCGGGCCGGTCACCAGCAGGGCACGCCGGGGGTGGAAGTCCATGTGCACGCCCTGTCGCAGATGCTGGACGGCGACCGGGTAAAACTGCCGGGCTGGCTGTGGGACTCGCTGATCGTGCTGCTGGCCGCGCTCGGCGGCGCGCTGCTGGGCCGCTCGACGCAGAAGTGGTGGATGTCGGTGGGGATCGTGGTGCTGTTCCTGGCCGGCGGCGGGGCCCTGGCCTATGTGCTCTACCAGCGCTTCGCCCTGATGGTCCCGATGACCGCGCCGGCCATCGCGTTCGCCTTCGGCTTCTTCATCCTGAGCCGCCTGGCCGCCGCCGAACTGCAGAACCAGCGGGCCTTCTATTCCTCGACGCTGGAACGCTATCTGGCGCCGCAGGTCATCGACCGGATGGTCGATGGCCGCGAGGAGGTGAAGATCGGGGCCGAGGAGCGCGAGATCACGGTGATGATCTCGGACCTGGAGAACTTCTCCAACCTGGTCGCCAGCCTGGACCTGGAGACCTTCGAAGGGGTCATCAACGAATATTTCGACGGCATCATCGACCTGCTCTGGAAGCACGAGGCGATGATCGACAAGATGACCGGCGACGGCATCATCGCGATCTTCGGGGCCCCGGTGCCGGCCGAGGACCACGCCGACCGGGCGCTGGCCTGCTGCCGCGACATCGATCTCTACGCGCAGGAGATCCGCCAGAAGATGATCGCCCGCGGCATCAACTTCGGCCACACCCGCATGGGCCTGTCGTCGGGCATCGGCCTGGTCGGCAACTTCGGCGGCGAGCGGCGGTTCAACTACACGGCCTATGGCGAGGTGGTGGTCATCGCCGCCCGGCTCGAGGCCGCCAACAAGACCTTCGGCACCCGCATCCTGTTCAGCGGCGACACCCTGCGCCTGGCCAAGCGCCACGTGCCCATCCGCGCGGTCGGCGAGATCGACCTGAAGGGCGTCCCCCTCCCCATCCCCGCCTACACGACCCCCACGGAAGACGCCCCCGCGACGTAGGCGGCCGTGCGGCCAGTTTGCGCCTTCCTGTCCCCTGCGGGAGAAGACCGTCAAAGCGAAGCCTGATGGACGAGGAGTCGCTCGCTCTCTCCATAGTCCCGCTCCTCCCCGCGAAGGTGAAGCGGCGCGGCTCCTACCGACCGGCCTGCGCTGTTGAGGTGATCCGCGGGCCCATCCAGGCCGACATGTCCGGGGCGTCGGTGACCCGGTACGGGCGGCCCCAGGCGTCGTTGAAGAAGCCGTTCATCTCTTCGCGGTTCAGGGGCCGTGAGCCCAGGCGGCCGAAGACGGCGATCTGGCCGCCGGTCTCGTCCACCGCGCGGTCGCGGTCGAGACCCTTGGAGAGCGCCATCGCCGGGCCGGCGGTCTTGGCCCAGGCGATCAGCTCGGGCTTCGGGGCCGGCGAGAAGCCGTAGAAGTTCGGCTGGCTGGCCGGACTGGTCAGCTGCAGCACCTTCAGGCCGTTCCTGCCGTCGGCGACATAGGCGAACAGCGAGGCGTTGGTCGACCCCACGATCACATCTTCAGCGTCGTTCAGCGCGCCGCCGGCGTCGAACTTCTGGTAGATCTTCGGCCGTTCGGGCGCCTTGACGTCGACGATGACCAGGCCGTCCTTCTTGGCCGCGACATAGGCGTAGGTCCGCGCCACATAGACCCGCCGCGCGTCGGCCAGGGGAACGGTGGCGCCCTCCACCAGCCTGGGCTGATCCATGTGGCTGACATCCAGCAGCTCCAGGCCGCGGGCGTCGGTCACCCAGAGGTAGCGGAACTGCAGGGCCGAGGCGCGCATGTCCGGCAGGGCCACCACCGACTTCAGCACCGGCTTCAGCGGGTCCTTCAGATCGACCACCACCAGGCCAGCGTCGGCGGCGATGTAGGCGTAGGAACCGCCCAGGGTGACGTGGCGCGCGCCCTTCAGCACCCCGTTCGGGTTCCAGGTCACGGCCCGCTTCAGGGTGTTGTTGCGCGGATCGCCGTCGGTCAGCCGGTTCACGTTGATGAGGATCAGGCCTTCCTCGGAGTCGGTGACCACGGCGTAGGAGTAGATCGGCAGGAACTCCTGCTCCTGGTTGGCCTGGAGCAGGCTCTGCTCGTCGCCCTGCCGCGGCAGGCCGCCGGCGTTGAGCGTCTTCATGTGCTCGTTGCGCAGCGGGGCGATGCTCTGGTTGGTCGGCAGCGCCACGCAGGTGGCGTTCTTGCTGACCACCTGGGTGTTGTTGCCCAGCGGCGAGAACGGCGCCGTGATGATCTTCTCCGAGATGCCCTTGTTGGAGATCGAGGCCACGTCGAAGGCGCGGAACCCGCCCTTGCCCTGGGCGACGTACATATATTCGCCGCGCAGCTGCAGGCAGTGGGCCGCGCCGTCGGTCTTGTGGACCGAGTTGACGATGTCCTCGTAGGCCTCGGCCTCGCCGCCCTTCAGGCCCTTGGCGAACGGCTTGCCGCGCCGCCAGGTCTTCAGCTCGCGCTTGTTCTGGTCGACGTGCAGCTTGTAGAAGTCCGGATAGGCGTACTTCTGCAGGTAGGAACCGAATACCGCCTGCGGCTCGCTCCACTCGGAGACCCGCACCGCCTCGACGCCGTCGTCCATGCCGACCCAGGCATTCTGGCCGACGAAGTTCACGAAGTTGGTCCCCAGCAGCATCAGCTGGGCCATGATCGCGTTGTTGTCGTTCTCCGCCGACACGTGGCAGTCCGAGCAGGTCTTGGTCTCGGTCTTGCGCACGGTGTGCGGGAAGTGCGGGGCGAACGCCTGGCTGGAGAAGCCCGACGCCGCGATCGGCGGCTGCTGGTTGTAGATCCGCTCGCGGTTGACGTTGGTCGACGACAGGATCAGCGCCGAGGACGAGCGGATGGGCGCGATGGTCCAGCCCTTGGTCGTCATGTGCTTGCCCAGCTGGAACATGTCGTCGCGGGCCACCTGCGGGTTGTAGGTGGCGTAGTTCCGCGTCTCCTCGCCCTCGTACTTGTGGGTGACGGTCTTCCAGTTGGCCTCGATCGGGAGGTGGCAGCCGGCGCAGGCTGTGGTCCACGAGGTGTGGCAGGCGAAGCATTCCATGTTGTCTTCGGTATGGGCGCGATTCTCCTTGGCCACGCCGGGGCCCCAGGCCATCGGCTTGCCGTCCTGGCTGATCTTGGACATCAGCTTGGCGCGGGCGGCCTTGGCGTTGAAGTCGGGGCTGGCCGGATCGACCGAGTCCTTCACCAGATGGACGCGCCACTCCAGGTTCGGGTCCAGCAGCGAGCGCTGGATGAGCACCTGGCGGCCACCACGCTCCACCCACTCGAACCGCCGCTGGCCGTCGGGGTTGCGCAGCAGGCTGAGGTCATTGCCCTTGGGGTCGGCGGCCGGACCGGATGTCCGCAGCGTCGGATAGTCGGACGTCGTGCCGTGGCAGTCGCGGCAGCGGACTTCCACCGCATTGGCGACCTCGCCGAAGATCATGCCGGACCCGTGGCTGTCCTGGGAGAAGTGGCAGTCGGCGCACTGCATGCCCTTTTCGGCATGGATATCCATCATGTGGACGGCCTTGCCGGCGTTGATGGCCGGGTCCTCGCCCTTGGTGTCGACGAAGCCGTCGGCGATCTTGTCGGTCCTGGGATAGAGGTCCTTCGGCCACTTGGCGGGGCCCTGGGCGGTCACCGGGTCGCCCTTGGCGTCCAGCAACTGGCCCTCGCGGTCGCGCTTGAAGATGCCGCGGAAGTTCCAGCCATGGCCGTGGTAGTCGGCGAACTGGGTGTCGTTCAGCTTGCCGTTAAGGTCGAAGACGTTGCGCAGGAAGTCGAGGTCGGCCCAGTTGCCGCGCGGCGCGGCGCCCTCGGGGTTGCGGTCCAGGACCTTCCGGATTTCGGCGGTGGTCGGGTACTTCTGCCGCTCGGGCCACATGAAGGGCGCGTCGGACTCGTAGTCCCACATCGTGTAGCCGAGGTAGGTGTTCACGAACATGTTGGGCTGGTGCATGTGGCAGTTCATGCACTGGGCGGTCGGGATCGAGCGCGTGAAGGCGTGCTGGATCGGGTGGCCCGACTCCTCCTTGTTGATCGTCGGGTCGACCGTGAAGCTCTGCCCGTCGCGGCCGAACCGCGCGTAGGTCAGGCTGGCGTTCACCTGGCGGTTGTTCGCATAGACCACGTGGCACGAGGCGCAGCCCGACTGGCGATAGTCGCCCGGCTGGTCGTTGGTGCCCATGAACCACGTGAAGGGGTCGTTGAGGCGGGTCTTGTGGATGTTCAGCAGCGGGATCGCGACGCGCAGGCCGGTGCCAGGGCCGCGGTTCGACTGCTTGAGGTCCGGACGGCCCGGCTCCTCCAGCCGCTGGATCGAGCCCGTAGCGTCGGGCAGGCCGACCTCGGCGAACTGGGTGTTGATGTTGCGCCCGCCGCGCTCGAAGACGCGGAAGATGTCGCCCGGCGGCGTCACCTGCCAGGTCGGCGCGGGATAGAGGATCGGCAGCGCGCCACGCTTTGCCTCGGCGGCGGTCACGGTGCCGGGCGTCACGCCGGCGGCCTTCAGGCTCGCGGGCTGGCCGTCGTGGGTATAGGCCTCGCCCAGGACGTAGTTCTTGAACGGCAGAATACCATTGTTATACGAAGCGCCGCCGAAGAACATCGCCCCGGTGGACATCAGCGAGCGTTCCGCCCGCTCGATCAGCTCCATGTGGCAGGCGCCGCAGGCCTGGCGGGCGACACGGTAGTCCGACGGATTCACGAACCGCACGAAGGCCGGCGATTCCTTGTTGAGCAGCGTGTAGCTCTGCTTCGGATTGGCCGAGCTGGGGAAGTTCCAGGTCTTGGGGAAGCGCGGCAGGACGTGGGCCTGGTCGCGCAGGTCGGCATAGGCCTTGGACTTCGCGTCCATTCCGGCCGGGGCCACGACCGTGGCCACGCCGCCGTGGCAGTCGACGCAGCCCAGCTTCACCGCCTTGGAGATGTGCATGCTGGCCGCATCGGACTTCAGGTGGCAGCTGATGCATCCACGGCTGGCGTCCGTCACATGGACGTCGTCGAAGTCGATCCGGGCGGCCGGCGCCTCGACATAGTGACGCGCCACCGGCTTCTCCGGCTCGGAGGCCTTGAGCGTCAAGGGCATGAGCAAGGCCAGCGCCGCCAGCGCCCCCATCCTCAGCCGTTTTCCCCACGCTTTCAGCATCTTGTCCCTAGAACGTCAGAATGGCGTTGATCAGTATGGAATAGTAGCGCTTGTCGCGCTGGGCGTTGGTGAACAGGTCCTTAAACCCCTTGCCCGGATCGAACACGGCGCCCGAGACGCGGAACACCAGGTTCTGGGTCATCAGCGGCCGGTAGATCGTCGACACCGACGCATCCCAGCCCAGCGACTTCGGGATCGAGCCTTCCTGGCGCGACGCCTGCACGACCGCAGTGTTCACGAACCCCAGGTGGTTGAGGTTGGTGGTGATGCGCAGCTGGGGCGTCACGTCGAAGTCGGCGCCGACGCCGAACAGCGTCGTGCCCGGATTGTTGAAGTTCGACTGCCCCTCTTCCTTCGAGGGGCGGAGCGCGTTCAGCACGCCGTTGCGGTTGTTGATCGCGATCACCCGACCGCCACCGGCGAAGGGGATGGTCTGGCGGATCCAGTAGCTGGTGTCGGCCCCGGCGAACTGCGGGTTCTCGAACACCGCGTCGAAGCCGCGTTCGGTGTTGTCGTAGGGGTTCTTGTCGCCCGACGCGTAGAGGCCGTTCAGGCGCACCCGGATCCAGTCGAAGTCGATCGACGGCTCGACGGCGACGAAATAGGCGCGGATGTCCGCCTTCTTGCTGGTGAAGATCGAATTCCGGTCCTCGCCGATCGCATAGTAGGCCGAGCCGGTGAAGTTGATCCGACCCCAGTGGCCGTCGGCGTTGTAGCCCAGATAGGTCACGTCGTAGTCGCGGCCGCGCAGGTTGCCGATCAGCGCCGGCCGCTCCGGGAAGCCGTTCCGGTCGACGTGGATCTGTCCCGCCTCGCGGTTGCGGTTGTACACCACGGTCAGCTGCGAGGTCAGGCCGGGGACCGGCAGGTCCTGGCGGTACACGTTGGCGACGAAGACATAGTCGTCGCGCAGCCGCTGGGTGACGTCATTCAGGCCGGAATTGGTGTCCTTCTCCAGCCGCCAGAAGGCCGCCAGATTGTACTGGAAGCGGTTGTTGTCGCGGTTGCCGAACAGCCGCACGCCCAGCTGGTTGTCCTGGAACAGGAAGCCGCGGAAGTCGGTCGAGAACGGCTGGATGCCGATCCGCACGCTGTCGAAGTCGTAGCGGTCGGAGACGTTGCGGATGTGGTAGTCGAGGAAGGCTTCCTGGACCCCGATGAAGGCGTCGTTCCGATGGCTCGGCTGACTGGGCCGCACGTCCAGGACCCGCCGCTCCGGTACGTCGACGTAGTTGTCCTGGGCCGCCAGGGCGACGCGGAACTCATATTCCGGCGGCTTGTAGGCCGTGGAGCCCTTCACCAGCGAGGCGGCCACGATGAACGTCTGGGCCAGGACCAGGCTGGTGTTCTTGCCGAACACGTCCAGGCTGCCGGCCCGCTCGGTGGTCTGCACGCCCACCGGGATCGGGAAGCTGCGCGGCTCGATGACGGTGTCCGAGATGGCGCTGGCGTTCAGGAACCAGTCGCGGGTCCCCTTGATCGGGATGTCGCCCTTCAGGAAGTTCTGGTTGTAGGGGTCGAACCAGCGCGGATGACTGACGCCCAGGGCCCCCGCCAGGCGCCAGCGGTCCGGCACCGGGATCTCGTCCTTCGGGAAGGCCTCGGGCGGCGGCGCGCGCACGGCGCCCGGGTTCTGCTGGGTGATCGGCGCCGGATAGGTCTCGACGCGGCCGGGCCGGCGGCGGCCATCCAGCGGCTTGTCGTCGGTGGGCGGGGCGTCCGCCGCCGGGGCCGTCACCTGGGGGGGGGCCTGGGCCGGTTCCTGGGCCGCCGCGTCGTGTCCGGCCACGGCGGCGGAGGCCGCCGGCGCGCGGCCCGGATCCTGCTCGGCCTTGGCCTGCCCCGCGAAGGCGGCGACGGCGCTGAGCGCAAGGAAGGAGGACCTGCGCATGCCTATTTCCCCTGGCACACGTTCTGATCGTTGGTGTCGAGGAAGGGCGCGAACGGACAGCCCACGTAGCGCAGCCGGGTCTGGGTCGGTCCGACCAGCAGCTGGTCCGCACGCATGGACATCGGCGCCTCGCCGATCGTGCCGACGCGCTGGCCGCCGTTGTAGAGGCCCAGGAACGAGATCATGTCGTCCTGGTCGATGCCGTCGCCGGAGACGCCGATCGCCCCCACCAGCTGTGTGCCGCGATAGATCGGCACCGAGCCGGAGAAGATCTGCATACCGTTCTGCAGCCGGTTCTGGCCGGGCGCCACCTGCGGCAGGTTGGTGCAGACGGTGGGCGTGTCGGTCGCCGTGGCCCCGGTGACGAAGCCCAGGTGGGCCGCCAGGTTGGTGACGATCAGCGAGGCCTGCAGGCCGGTGGCCAGCGGGCTCCACAGAGTGATCGGCCGCGAGAACGGCCCGTTCGGCCGCCCGACTTCGCCATCGGGGAAATAGGGCCGCGACAGGTTGCCGATCGACTTGGCGGCGAAGGCCGTCTTGCCGGTCAGGAAGGTCGGATCGGGGACGAAGTCGCGGGCCTTCTGGACGAAGCCGCGGACATCCGAATCCGGATCGGCCAGCAGGTCCGAGGCGGCGTTCGGGCCGGACATCAGCGCCACCGTCCGCGCCTTCTGGGCCGAGACGTCGATGCCGAAGATCGGGGCGTCGGGCGCCCGCACCAGTCCCAGGATCTGGCCGCGGCTGTCGACCACGGTGATCGACACCTGGGCGCGGCTGTCCAGCGGGCGGCGGATCTGGCCGCGCGCCCGGCTCATGATGGTGAAGGCTTCCTCCAGCACCGCCCGCACCTCGGTGTCGGTCAGCGGCGCCAGGCCGTCGGCGCCGTCGGTGCCGCCACGGATCGGGAAGCGGTTCTGGCCCGAGCCGTTGGTCAGGACCATCGAGCTGGGGATCGAGAACTCGGCCGTGGTGGCCAGCCGCAGGCCCGAGGCCTCGGTTCCATAGACCGTGCCGGCCAGCGCCCCGCCGCCAGGATAGTAGCCAGCGACCGCCGTGAAGGTCCCCGTCCCGGCCGGCAGGCTGGCGAAGGCCGGCGCGCTGGCCGGCGTGGTCTTCAGCGAGCCGTCGGTGGTGTCGGTGTAGCGCAGCGCCGTGCCGTCCACGGTGATCCGGTCGGCGCGCTGCGCGATGGGCGCGTCAAAGCCGGTGGTGCCGGCGATGGCGATCGCCTCCTCGGCGTCGTCCTCGACGTCCAGGATGTTCTTGTCGAAGCCGTAGTCGCCGTCGCCGACCACCCCGATACCGCCGACCAGCACGCCGTTCTTGTAGAGCGGGAAGCCGCCGGGGTCGGCCGAGAGGCCCAGCGGCGACCGGCGCGGGCCGACGGTGGTGTTGGCGGTCCGTGTGGTGACGTCGGAGCACGGCAGCGACGAGAACTGCACGCCGAACAGCGGCCCGGCTTCCAGCCCGACGGTCGAGGGGCTGGGCGGGAAGTGTTCCTGGACGATCTGGCTGGCCGTGCGGGTCGAGAACGCGTTGCCGCCGGAGGACGACAGATAGGCGCCGGTGATGGCCTTGGCGATCGCCGCCCCGGCCGCCGGCACCACCAGGCCCTGGGCGTCGGAGTTGACGCCGGTGGGGCCAGGCCGGGTGAGCGTGGTCGGCTTGGCGCCGGCCATGCTGTAGACGGCCAGCACATTGCCGGGCCGGTCGGTGATCGCGATCACCACGGGCAGGTTGCGGGCCTTCGCCTCGGCCACGGCCTGGGCCAGGATCTGCTGGATGTCGGCGACCGAGAGCGATTGCGCGCCGGGCAGAGTGTAGACACCGGCGGCCGGCGGCGGCGTGGGCGCGACGACGGGAATGCTGCTGCCGCTGCCTCCCCCCCCGCAGGCTGCGAGCGCCAAAGCGGCCACGAACACGGCCAGACGCGACACCACCTTCATTTCAGCGACCTCGCAGCCTGGGCGACCTCGGTCAGGGCGGCGCGGAAGGCCTCGGGCTTGTAGGCGTTGGGCTCGCGCACCTGGGCATAGGCCGCAGCCAGGCTGGGCCGGATGCGGTCGACCGCGCCGCGATCCGCCTGGCCGGAGCTGACCAGGGCGTTCAGCAGGGTGTCGGCCGCCATCACCGCCTGGGCGCTGCCCGTATAGTCGGTGTAGCGCCGCGAGACCTCGCCGGTCAGCACGGCGTCCAGGATCGCTAGGGTCTCGCGCCGGGAGAAGGCGTGGCCGGCGAAGGCGTCGGAGAGCGCCCGCGCCGAGCTCGCCAGCCGGCCGGCGGCGCGCACCGACTCGCCCTTGTCTCGCGCCAGGGCGGCGTGGAAGGCCTTGGAGTCGGCGTCGAACCGGGCGGCGAGGCTGGGCGAGACCGCCTGGGCCGCGGCCGAGAGCATGATCATGTTCTCGTCGTTGAACGGCGGCTGGCCGGACGGGATCGGCCGGCCCGGATTGGCCTGCCACTTCGGGCGCGCCGTCGGGTCGTCTTTGATCTCGCGGTGGCAGCTGTGGCAGTCGAAGAAGTAGAACTCCGGGAAGGCGCCCTGCCCCCGGCCGGGTTCCGAATAGAGGCTGAGCGCGCGGTCGACCGCCATGGCCTGGCCGACCGCCCAGGTCTTGACCCCGCCGGCGTAGGCCTTGCGCTTCACATAGTCGGCGTCGACGTCCCAGTGCTGCTGCAGGCTGGAGAACAGGTCGAGTTCATAGGACACCCGCGGGTGTCCGGCGGCCATGATCTGGTGGGTGACGAACTGGCCGGGCTTGGAGCCGCCGAAGTGGCAGTCCAGGCAGAGGCTGGCGCGTTCCTTGGGGTTCTCCAGCGGGCGCATGCCGGCCGCCACATTGGCGGCATGGCTGCCGCCGACCGTGCGGTGGCTGGCGAGCCAGCCGGACGAACCGCCGTGGCAGGCCTCGCAGCCGACGCCGTCCTCGATGTGGAACTTCGCGCCGCGCAGGGCCGCGGGGGCCGGATCGCTGTGGCAGCCCAGGCATTCCTTGGCGCTCTGCGCGGGGCCCAGCCCCATCTTGCGGGCGATGGCCTGGGCGCGGGGCTCGGTCAGCACGCGCCAGGCGCGGCTGTGGGCGCCGGCCGGGCTGGACGGGTCCTGCCAGGTGATCAGTTCGTTCTGCCGCACCGTGACGCCCGAATCGACCTGGCGGCTGTGACAGCTGGAATCCGCGCAGGAGGCGACCCCCTCATGGACGCCATGGCCGGCCGGCGGTTCCGGCGCAGCCACGGCCGCGCGGCCCGCCAGGACCGCGAACGCGGATACGGCGATGGCAACGGTCACGCAAAGCGCGCCGATCACTCGCGACGCTCGTGCAGCCCCCATTGTCCCTCCCCCGGCGCAGCCCCCACAGTCTTAGCGGGCTCATTCCGGCTTAGGTAGCCTGAATAAGCCCGGATCGGACCAAATCCCGGGGCCGGCGCCTAGCCCCCTCGGCGTAGACGGTTGCACAGAGTCAGCGCTTAACACCATGATATCCGGTAGGTGCTAGGGTTCGGGAACTTGGGGTTTGGGGTGCGTTTGATGTCTGGGCGTGAGGGAAAGGCGCATCGCGCCGGCCTGGGATCGCGCGTCGGCCTGATCGCGCTCGCGGCCACGGCGCTGGGGCCGCCGGCGGTGTCCCGGGCCCAATCGCCGCCGCCGCCTTCGGGGGCGGCTCCCGGGACCAGCGCCGCCGAACTCAATCCCGCCGCCCGCGTTTCGCGTCCGCCACCGAGGCGCGCGACGGGGGCCTTCGCGCCGGAGCCGCCCGGCCCCTGCCCGCTTGAGGGCTCGACGGTTCAGGTGACCCTGTCGTCCGTCGCCTTCAGGGGTGCGACCGCGCTCAGCGATGCGCAGCTTCGCGACGCCTATGCCGAATATATCGGCAAGCCGCAGCCGGTGTCGGTGATCTGCGCCATCCGCGACCGCGCCGCGCGAATCGTTTTCGACAGCGGCATCCTGGCCCGGATCGAAATCCCCGAGCAGCGGATCGCCGGCGGCGCCCTGGTGCTGGAGGTCGTCGAGGCCCACGTGGTCAACGTCCGGGTGCGCGGCGACGTCGGCAAGGCGCAGGCGGCGGTCGAGCGCTACGCCGAGAAGCTGCGCGGCATGAAGCCCTTCGACATGGCCCGGGCCCAGCGCTACCTGCTGCTGGCCTCCGACGTGCCGGGCGTGCGGGTGCGCGCCGCCGTGCGGCCCTCCACCAGCCCCGAGCGCGGGGCCGTCGATATCGACCTGACCGTGACCCGCGAGGGGCCGGACGTGTTCGCCAACGTCCAGAACACCGGCTCCAAGCAGGTCGGCCGCTGGGGCGGCCTCGTGCGGGGCGAGCTCGCCGGCTACACGGCCTATGGCGAGAGCACGGCGCTGACCGCCTTCCACACCTTGGACTCCAACGAGCAGTGGCTGGTCCAGCTGGCCGAGAGCGCCCGTTTCGGGGCCGAGGGCGCGGTGGCCCGCGGCTCGCTGACCTATGGCGAGAGCCGGCCGGGCGACGTGCTGAAGCCGCTGGACCTGAAGAGCAAGTCGGTGGTCGGCAACCTCGAGGGCGCCTATCCGATCGTCCGCTCGCGCAACCGGAACCTCAACCTCGCCGGCGGCCTGGACATCATCGACCAGAAGACCGACGTGGCCGGCGGGACGCCGCTCAGCCACGACAAGCTGCGGGTGTTCTACCTGCGCGCCGACGGCGACTACCGCACCGAGCTCGCTCAGCGGCCGGTGCTGGCCAGCGGCGCAATCAGCCTGCGCAAGGGCGTCTCGTTCCTGGGCGGCAGCGAGGCGGGCGACGCGCTGCTGACGCGGGCGGCGGCCAAGCCGGACGCTTGGGTGGTCAAGGGCCAGGGCGGCCTCGACATCGCGATCACCGGGCGCCTGACCGGCTCGGTCCGCGGCCAGGCGCAGTATTCCAGCAGCTCGCTGCTGCCGTTCGAGCAGATCTCGGTGGGCGGGCTCACCGTCGGCCGCGGCTACGACCCGGCGGCGCTGCTGGGCGACAAGGGCGTCTCCGCCGCGTTCGAGCTGCGCTACGGCCCGCTGCAGCTGCATCCCAAGGTGCAGGTCGCGCCCTACGCCTTCTTCGACGCCGGCTATGTGGCCAACAACCACGCCGCGGCGCTGCAGATCGAAACTGGCAGGACCCTGAAGTCGGTCGGCGCCGGCGTGGTGTTCCGCCTGTTCAACCGCGCCAATGTCGAAGTCACCTATGCCCACCCGCTGGACGCCGTGCGTCCCGGCGGTTCGCGTCCTGGCGACCGTGTGCTGATCCAGCTCACGGCAAGTCTGCTATGATGCGACGGGGGAGTACCCATGGATAAGCTTACCCGTACCCATCCAGGCCCCGGGACCGCTCGGCAACGCTTCCTGTCGCGGACCGCCCTGTGCGGCGCGCTCTATGGCCTGCAGGCGCTGCTGCCCTCCGCCGCCCAGGCCCAGTCCAGGCCGCCGACCGACCCGATGCCGCCCGCCACATCGACCTTGACCCTGCCGATGGGCGGGCTGGCCGAGGTCAACGCCGGCGGCGGGCTGCCGGTCATCACCGCCGCCACCGGCCAGCTGGACGTCGCCCTGCACGCGCCGCGCACGGTGCTGAGCTGGACCACCTTCAACGTCGGGACGGAGGCGAGCGTCAACTTCACCTTCGACGCCCGCAGCTGGATCGTCCTCAACAAGATCGTCGGGCTGGCGCCGTCGAAGATCGAGGGGATCGTCACCGGCAAGGTCGGCGGCGTGTTCGGCGGCAATATCTGGTTCGTGTCCCAGAACAGCATCGTCTTCGGCCGCGGCGCGCAGGTCGACGCCGGCGGCATCCTGGCGGCGATCGGCACGCCGTACGTCGCGGGATTCCTCAACCCGGCCAACACCCTGTTCTCGTTCTCCGGCTCCGACGCCCTGCCCGGGTCGCGGCTCTATGTGCTGACCGGCGGCCAGGTGAACGGCCACGGCGGCCTTGTGGCCTTCGCCGGCCCCGGCATCGTCACCCGCGCCAACGCCACCGTGACCGCCGACGGCGGCGGCAGCGTGCTCTATGGCTCGGCCAAGACCTTCCAGATCCGCCTGGCGCCCGGGGCCGGCGGCGACTTCGACCTGGTGGACTTCATCGTCCCCGACGCCAGCGGCGGCAGCGAGGACAGCGTCGCGGCCGACCTGGCCGGCGACACCAAGGCCAACAGCGTCTTCGTCGCGGCGGTCTCCAAGTCGGCGATCGGCAGCGCGGTCATCAACCTGGAAGGCATGATCACCGCCCAGGGGGCGACGGCGGACGGCGGCGACATCGTGCTGTCGGGGGGCGGCGGCATCCTGAACCGCGCGCCGGGCCCCACCCTGATCGACGCCGCGCCCACCGACATCTACCTGAACAAGGCCACCGCCCTGCGGGATCTGCAGATCCGCAACGTCGGCCACATCTACGCCCGCCCGTGGTTCCGGCCGCTGGACGAGACCAAGGACCCGCCGACCCTCGACGAGGACGCCAACCCGCCGCCGCCGGTTGACGCCTGCACGGATCCCAACGGTTGTGGCCCGCCGCCGGACCCGTGCAGTTTGAATTCTTGCGCCCCCTTGGGCGTCGACATTACCGGCTCCCTCGCCAGCCTGTTCAATCCCTCTTCCATCTCCAGCATCACCCTGGGCCGCGACGCCAGGATCGGGGCGACCGCCAGCATCGAGCTGGGCCGCATCGTCGCCAACCGCGACATCTCGGTCACCGGGCCGGACGTCAGCGGCAACAGCCTGATCGCGGCCGGCGGCCTCAGCGTCACAGCGACCGACGGCGACGTCGCCCTGGCCGGCGTGGGGGTTAGCAAGAACGGCCTGGTCACCAGCACGCTTGGCGACGTGAAGATCGACGCGATCTCCGCGCCGCAGAAGCTGACCGTCAGCGCCGGACGCGACATCGTGCTGGGCGACGGGACCTCGGCGGTGGCCGGGCTGGTCACCCTGACCGCGGCCCAGAATGTCACCCTCAACCTGGCCGCCGCCAAGATCGACACGGTGACCGCCGGCGTCACGGCCGACCTGCGCGGCGGCGCCCTGGACATCGGCACGGTCACCGCCCCGCGCCTGCTGGCCAAGGCCGACAGCGTCCGGATCGGCACGGCCACCAGCAGCGGCGACGTCTATGTGATCGGGCTGAACGGCGACGCCATCGTCGGCTCGGCGACCGCGGGCGACGACGTCTTTGTGCTGGCCACCCACGGGACGGCCTCCCTGGGCTCGGCCACCTTGACCGGCGCGGGCGCGGACGGCGTCAGCGTCGACTTCGACGGCAACCCCGACGTCTCTGGCAACGGCCGCGTGGTGCGCGTGGAATCCGTCGATCTCGACGCCAGGCTGGGCCTGGGGACCGGCGCGGTCACCGGCTCGACCGCGATCCAGGTGAAGGCCGGCCGCGACGCGATCGTCGACGTGGCCAAGGACCTGCCGGGCGGCTTCTCGGTGATCGGCGCGCGCGATGCGACGCTGAGGGCGCCGAGCGCCAGGCTGGACACCCTCACGGCCGGTCGCGACCTGACCTTCGCCACCACCGCGGGCGACCTGACCCTCACCGCGCCCCTGGTCGCCACCCGCAACATCTCGATCAGCGCCGGCGGGGCGTTGAAGGTCGGCGACGTCCGGGCCGACGCCGGCTCGATCCTGCTGAGCGGCTCCACGGTCACCGCCGGCAGCGTGACCGCCAGCGACGACCTGACCCTGAAGGCCACCGCCGGCGGGGTGGTCACCGCCAGCTTCAAGGCCGGCCGCGACCTGATCGTGCAGGGCTCGACGCTGTCGCTGGGCTCGTCGATCGGCCCGGTGACGCGAGATCTTTCCATCACCTCGCTCGGCAACTTCACCTCGACCACGCCGCTCAGCGCGGGCCGCAACCTGACGGTGGACGTAGCCGGCACGGCGGTGCTGGGCCAGACCACGGCGGTCGGAACCCTGCGGATCGTGGCGGGCGACCTGGACCTGACCGGCCTGGCCACGGCCGCCAACGCCGCCATCGAGTCCAAGACCGGGGCCATCCGGGTCGGTGGCGCGGCCGGCGGCGCCGGCGGCGGGCTGGTCCTGGACAGCAACGACTTCGGCCAGCTGCGGGTCGCGGGGACGGTGAAGATCTATGCCGGGTCCACCACCGGGACCGCACGCGGCGACCTGACGCTGCAGAGCCTGACGGTGACCCCCGCCAACACGCCGTCCATCGCCTTCCTGGTGGGCCCCGCCAACAACGCCCTGGTCCAGGGCGTCGCCGCCCCGACCGCCAGCGGCGGGATCCTCAGGATCGGCGACGCCACCGACCTGACCTGGCGGCCGGGCTCGATCCTGGTCACTGGCGGCCTGGGCGCGGCGACCTATGCCGGCGCGTCCTACACCGACGTCCGCGCCTTCGACGAGGTCCACCTCGCGGCCCGCAATGACATCCTGCTGGGCTCGGCGCGGTTCATCGGCCTGATCCAGGCCACGGCGGTGGGCGACATCGACACCGCGTCGGGCAAGCCGGCCGGCGTGGCGCCGATCGCCGGCGAGGCCTCCAGGGTGTTCGTCTCGGCCGGCCGGCTGGAGGTCTCCGCCGACAACAAGGTGGTGCAGCAGAACACCGCCCCGCTCGGCAGCGGGGCGACGGTCGGGGTGTTCTTCACCGGCAAGTCCAACCCGGCCCTCGTCATCGACCCGCCCAGGGTGCTGGAGCTATGGGGCGCGTTGTCCGGCCCGGACGGCAAGGTGCTGGGCAGCGCCGCGGCGGGCGGCGCGATCACCTTCGTGGTGGTGGACGCCACCGGCGCGCCGGCCCCCAAGCCCGCGGACGCCCGGTACAAGTTCAACAGCTGCGACGTCGGTACGTCCAACTGCACGGTCGCCATCGGCGGCGGCGGCAGCAGCGCGGGCGGCGGCGGCGGCGGCGGGTCCGCCGACCCCCTGGTGTCGCAGACCAACGCCGGCATCCTGGCTGCCCGCGACGCGCTTGGCCCGTCGCCCCCCGGCGCCCGGGGCTCCCAGTCCTCCTCCGCCTCGGAGAGCTCGGCGGAAGCCGGCCAGGCCCAGGTCTCGCCCGATATCGTGACCAGCCCGCCGGTGCTGCTGGCGGTGGCTGCGGCAGACCCTGAGGAGATCGTCCTCGACCCCGTCGTCACCGGGACCGGCAGCGAAGAGATCTGGCGCAAGCGCAGGCAGGACAAATGACGCTCAAGAGCCTCTTCCTCGGCGTCGTGGGCGCAGTCCTGCTCGGCGCCCTGCCGCAGGCCGCCGCCGCCCAGACCCGCGCCGACTTGATCCCCCTGGGCAGCAGCGCCGCCTCGGGCGCGGTCTGCCAGGCGGTGCGCGACTATGACGATCCGGTCGTCCAGGCCGCCGGCCGCCGCGCCTGGGCCATCCGCTGCCGCGGCTGGGAGGGCAGCCTCGGGCGCCTCTACGCCATCGAGAAGGCCGCCGACTCCTCCGCCTGGCAGACCGCCCTCACCGCCCGCGCTGACTGCGCCGACACCAAGGCCGCCACCGTCGCCGGCCTGGGCGGCGTGACCCGCCGCACCTGCCACAGCGCCGGCGGCAAGGCCCCCTATCTCGCCTACGACGCGCGCAAGGGCGGCGGCTTCTACGCGGCTGAGGGCGCGGCGCAGATCGCCGATGTGCTGGAGACTGGCCTCAAGGTGGTGTCGGGCGCCGCGAAGCCGCCCGCCGCGTCGCAGGTCCAGACCTCCGCCGCCAGCGCCGAGATCGCCGCCGACTTCGGCGGGTCCACCGGGGGCCTCGCCCGCGCCCAGGCCGCCGCCGCCGCCGACCCCGCGCGGCTGCGGGCCCGCGCCTACGTCCAGAACAACGAGTGGCGCTTCGAACAGGCCGAGACCGACTTCCAGGCCCTGGTCTCCGACGCCGAGGCCCGCCACGCGCCGCCGGCCGAGATGGGCGAGGCGCTGCTGAACCTGGCGCTGAACGTCTCCAACAACGGCCGCTTCGCCGAGGCCGACCGCCTGTTCCGCGACGCCGACGTCCAGGTCGATGCCGCCAACGATCCCTTCCTGACCGCCCAGGCGCGCACCTATCGCGCGCTCCACCTGCGCAACGCCGGCCGCTTCGCCGAGGCGGTGACCGCCGCCCAGTCGGCGCTGCGGGCCAGCGACCAGGTCCGCCAGGCCCGCGGCATGACCGGGGCCGGCGGCGGCGCCAATGTCAGCCAGGCCAGCAACGGCGACCTCGCCATCGGCGGCGACCTCTCCGCGGCGCTCAACACCCGCGCCGCCGGCCGCGACGTGATGGGCGGCAGCAAGGTCTCGCTGGCCGACCGCCTGGCCGTGCAGGACGCCCAGGCCCTGGAGGTCGTGGGCTCGTCCCTGGCCGCCCAGGGCGAGACCGCCGGGGCCCGCGACGCCCTGAACCGCGCCGGCCGCATGCTGACCGCGGCCGAGGGCGACGGCGCCCTCAATGTCTGGCTGCGCGCGCGCATCGAGGCCGACCTCGGGCAGATCGAGCTGGAGTCGGGCCAGGCCGCCGCGGCCGTCGGCCGCTACGCCAACGCCGTGAAGACCATCCGCCTGCGCCACGCCGGCACCGCCGCCGAGGCCGGCCTGCTGCTGGACCTGGGCCACGCCCAGGTGGCGGCCAAGCAGGACGACGCGGCCCTGGCCACCTACCAGCGGGCCTTCGACCTGTTCCAGTCGCAGCGCGGCGCCCTGGGCGCCTCGGCCGACGACGCGGCCCCCTACTTCGACCTGCTGCTGGCCCGCATCGCCAGCGAGCCGGCCAAGGCCGACGCCTATCGCGCCCGCTTCTTCAGCGCCGCCGAGAGCGTGGTCTCCAACGCCACCGCCCAGACGGTCTCCAAGCTGGCCGCCCGCGTGGCCTCCGGCGACAGCGCCGTCACCGGCCTGGTCCGCGCCCTGGACGACACCCGCCGCGAGCTGCGCGCCGCCGAGGCCCAGGCCGCCAACCTGCAGGCGACCAACGCCTACGTCGGCCAGGAGCGCGCCGACCTGGAGGCCCGGCTGAAGAGCCTGCAGGGCCAGTCCGATACCCTGGAAAGCCAGCTGCTGGCCGCCAACCCGCGCTATTCCCAACTGGTCTCGTCGCAGGCCTCGATCGGCGACCTGCAGAAGGCGCTGCGCAAGGACGAGATCTACGTGAAGATCCTCCTGCTCTCGACGCGGGCCTATGGGGTCATGGTCTCGCCGGGCGGCGCCAAGGCCTACGCCATCGACCTCAACCGCGGCGCCGCGGCGGTGCAGGTGAACGCCCTGCGCGCGCCGTTCGAGAACGAGGACAGCCTGCCGCCGTTCGACCTGGCCCGGTCCTACGCCCTGTTCCAGCAGCTGTTCGGCCCGATCGCCGGGGAGATGGCCGGCGCCCGGCACCTGGTCTACGAGCCGGACGGCGGGCTGATCGCCCTGCCGGTGGCGACCTTCGTCACCGCCGACCCGTCGGCCCTGCTGGCGGTCACCCCGGCCGGCAAGGACCCGGACTATCGCAAGGTGGCCTGGCTCGGCGCCCGGACCGACTCGGCCCTGGTGCTCTCGGCGGCCAGCTTCATGCAGTCGCGGGCCTTCGCGCCCTCCAAGGCCCGGCAGAACTTCCTGGCCTTCGCCGACCCCTCGACCCCCGCCAAGAGCGACCCCAACGCCTATGCCTCGGTGGTCAAGCGCTCGGTCAGCATCCGCAGCAGTCGCGACGTCACCAACGTCTGCGAAAACACCCGCCTGGCGCTGCTGGAGATGCCGGCGCTGCCCGACACGGCCGACGAGGTGCGCCAGGTCGGCGCCAGCATCGGCTCCGGCCAGGGCGAGCAGATCGTCACCGGCAAGGCCTTCACCGACGACACCGTCAAGGCGCGCACCGACCTCTCCGACTACAAGGTCATCTACTTCGCCACCCACGGCCTCTTGCCGCAGCCGTCGGCCTGCCTGCCGCAGCCGGCGCTGATGACCTCGCTGGGGACCGGCGACAGCGACGGCCTGCTGGACTCCAGCGAGATCCTCGACCTGAAGCTCGACGCCGACCTGGTCGTGCTCTCGGCCTGCGACACCGGCGGGGCCGGCGGCGACGACGCCTCGGCCACCGGCCTGCAGGGCGGCGGCGAGGCCCTCGGCGGCCTGACCCGGGCGGTGATCTACGCCGGCGGCCGCTCGCTGATCGTCTCGCACTGGTCGGTGGACTCGGTGGCCACGGTGCGGCTGATGACCGGCATGTTCTCCGCCGGATCGCCCAGCAAGGCCGAGGCGCTGCAGAAATCCCAGGCGGCGCTGCAGGCGACCGAGCAGTACTCGCACCCCTATTTCTGGGCGCCCTTCACCATCGTCGGCGACGGCGCGGCCCCGCTGCCCGGCGGGTCGGCGCGCACGGCCGATCGCTGAACGCCGGCCTCGCGACACGCCCATGGCGAATGCCGCGATCCAGCTGAACACCGAGCCGTATGACGCCGCCATCGCGCGTCCGATGGGCCGCAATTCCGCCGGCGAAGGCTTCCTGCGCGGGTTCCTGAAGTACGCCGACGTCGACCGCTTCCACCTCTGGAACGTGCACGACCAGGATCGCGGCGAGCTGGACGCCCTGCTCGAACGTCTGGGGCCCCCATCGCGGCCGGTCGAGTGGCTGGGCCGCGGCGACCGACACCGCCTGGCCGAGGCCGGGGCGCTCTACATCCCGACCCCTGAGCTGCGCCAGGAAGCCTGGGCGCGGCGGGCGTCCGGCGGCACGGCCTATTCCCTGACCGGCGTCACCCACACCATCGCCGAGACCTATATCCTCGACGAGATCTCCGGCCTGCTGCTGGCGCCGCTGGAGCCCTGGGACGCGCTGATCTGCACCTCCGAGCCCGGGCGCAAGGCGGTAGAGACCCTGCTGGACGGCGTCGCGGACTACCTGCAGGTGCGGTTCGGGGCCAGCCGTATTCCGCCGGCCCAGCTGGTGACCATCCCGCTGGGCGTCCACGCCGACGACTTCCGGCTGGACCCGGACGCGCGCCGGCGCTGGCGCGAGCAGCTGGGCATTCCGCAGGACGCGCCGGTCGCCCTGCACCTGGGCCGCTTCAGCGTCGGCACCAAGATGCACCCCGGCCCGATGGGCCTGGCCCTGCAGGACGCCAGCCGCAAGCTGGGCCAGCAGGTCTACTGGATCATGTTCGGCGGGGCTCGCCGGCCGGAGGAGGAGGCGGCGTTCCAGGCCGCCGCCGCGGCCTTCTGCGAAGACGTCCAGATCCGCCGGGTCGACGACACCTCCGCCGCGGTGCGCGACGAGATCGTCTCGGCGGCCGACGTCTTCTTGTCGCTGTCCGACAATATCCAGGAGACCTTCGGCCTGACCCCGCTGGAGGCCATGGCGGCCGGCCTGCCCTGCGTGGTCAGCGACTGGGACGGCTATCGCGACACCGTTCGCCACGGGGTCGACGGGTTTCGCATCCGCACGCTGACGCCCCGGCCGGGGCTGGGCTCGGACCTAGCCTATGCCTACGCCCACCGGCTCACGAACTACGAGACCTATGCCGGATCGGCGGCCCTCTTCACCGCGGTCGACGTGGGCGACGCCGCCGAGGCCCTGGCCACCCTGTTCGCCGACCCGGATCTGCGCCGCCGCATGGGCGAGGCCGGTCGGGCCCGCGCGCGCCAGGTGTTCGACTGGCGGGTGATCATCCCGCAGTACCAGGCGCTGTGGGCCGAGCTGGAACGCCGGCGCAAGGCCGCGCCGGAACAGCCGCCGCTCGACAACCCCTTCCGCCTCGACCCGTTCCGGATGTTCGCCGCCTATCCGACCGGACCGCTGACCGGCGCCGAGCTGGTCGCCCTGGCCCGCCCGTTCGCCCCCGGCGAGGCGGCGGAGATCATCGGCCGCCCCTCGGTCTGGAACCTCGCCGCGCGGCTGCCGGAACTGGACGAGGTGGAATTCCTGCTGGCCGCGCTGACGGCCGGCCCGTGCCCCGTCGCCCTGCTGCTGGAGGGCTTCCCGCCGGAACGACGGCCGTTCGTGGAACGCGGAATCCTGTGGCTGGCGAAGTTCGGCGTCCTGCGTCTGCGCGACATATCCGCGCGTAGCTAGCATCGACAATTCGCTCGTTCAGGTATCGTTCAGGGCCCCCATGTGCTATTCAGCGGGACTGCGCACCACCAAGCTAAGACGACCTACGGGGGTTAACTGAATGCGTAAGACAATTCTCGGCCTCGCTCTGTCTCTCGCCTTTGGCGGGGCGGCGCTGGCCAGCGACTACATTGTCGTGAACTCAACCGATCCGAGCATCAAGCGCGGCCAGGCCTACGACGCCGGGACCAAGGTGCCACTCGGCGCCGGCCAGAGCGTCACCCTGATGCGCGCCTCCGGCGAAATCACCACGCTGCGTGGCGCCGCGGCCGGCGTGACGGTGCCCGGCGCCAAGCTCGCCAGCGCGGACACCGCGCGTTTCGAGACCCTGCGGGCCCTGGTCCAGCCGCCGCCCGAGGGCCGCACCTTCGGAGCCCGCCGCGGCGGCATCTGCCCCGCCGTGGAAGCCCTGGTGACCCTCGACGACATCGTCCAGGTCGCCGAAACCAGCGGCTGCAAGACGGTGGCCCGCGCCGCCCTCGAAGCCTACCTGGCCAAGACCGGCGCGCCGCCGCAGACCAACTGACGGCGCGACAGACCCGGAACCGAACCGGCCGGTGGGACACCTCGCCGGCCTTTTCCGTGCGCGGTGAACCTGGCGGTTTGAGGCTTGCGAAGGAAACGTTGGTATCCGATCTCTAGAGGTCCAAGTGATGGGCCTCGCGAAGCACATCCGAACGCATGAACAGTCCCCGGCGTACATCGCCTGATTGGTATCGATCCGTAGCGGCGGGCGCTGGCGGCGGCATGATGCAATTGCACTATGCTGCCGGGTGAATCGACCGGAGCCGCCACTTGAGTGGACCGGGCTCTAGATCAAGGCTGGGCGCCGGGTGCCGGCGTCGCGCCCCCCGCCTTCGCCCCACGGGCTACGGCGCGGCAGCCATCGCTGGCGAAGTCAGCGAAGGCTGGTAGGCCGGGTGAGGTTCGAACTCACGACCATCCGATTAAAAGTCGGATGCTCTACCACTGAGCTACCGGCCCCCGACGCGGGTGTCCAAGAAACGGACGCCCGGGTGAAGCGGCGCGGAACCTAGAGGGCGAAACGGCAAAGTGGAAGCCGCATTCGCCGCCGGGCTCTTAACAGCGCGACGTCTGGGGTTATGGTGACGCATGCCCCAGCTCATCCGCCACCCCGGCGTCCTTCGCCTGACCCTCGCCAGCGCCCTGGTCGCCGCACTCGCCACCGGCGCCGCCGGCCAGACCAGCACCGCGCCCAAGGCGTCGGCCAGGGCCGCTCCGGCCAGGCCTGCGCCAGCGCCCGAGCCGCCGCCGGTAGCGCCAACCGAGCAGATGAAGACCTCCGACGATGTGAAGCAGGGGAGCGTCCAGGGCGCGGCCACCACGCCGCTGCGCGACCTGAACGTGTCCAAGACCAGGATTCCCGACATCCTGCTGCAGGCGCTGGCCAATCCCTACGACCGGCCGCCGCCCAAGTGGAAATGCCCGACTCTCGTCGCCCTGATCCGACCGCTCAACGAGGCCCTGGGACAGGACATCGACACCCTTCCGGCGGGTGACGAGAACCTGATGGATCGCGGCCGGTCGACCGCTTTGGGCGTGGCCGGCGACATCGCCGCCAGCGCGATTCCGTTCCGCGGTGTGGTGCGCAAGCTGTCCGGGGCCGAGAGCCACGACAACCTGGTGCAGTCGGCGATCATCGCCGGCAACGTGCGCCGCGGCTATCTGAAGGGCCTGGGCGAGGCCAAGGGTTGCTCGCCGCCCGGCACGCCCTCGCATGAGCGGTCCGGCGCGGCGCCGATCGTCGACAGCCAGCGGCCGGCGTTCAAGCCGAAGTTTCCGACCCGCGAGCCTGACGAGCCACAAACGAGCGGCGGAAGCCCTCCAGCCGGCCCTGGGAAATCGCGGCCCTGAGTTCGGCCATCAGGGCCTGGAAGAAGGCCAGGTTGTGCCAGGAGAGCAGCACCTGGCCCAGGATCTCGCCCGACTTCACCAGGTGATGCAGGTAGGCCTTGGAATAGTCGCGGCTGGCCGAGACGTGGCTGGCGGGGTCCAGCGGGCTGTCGTCGTCGGCGAAGCGGGCGTTCTTCAGGTTGACCGACCCCTCCCAGGTCCAGGCCTGGCCGTGGCGGCCCGAGCGGGTCGGCAGCACGCAGTCGAACATGTCGACGCCGCGGAACACCGCCTCGACGATGTCGATGGGCTTGCCGACCCCCATCAGATAGCGCGGCCGCTCGGCCGGCAGCAGGGCGGGCGCGAAGTCCAGCACCTCACACATAGCCTGATGCCCCTCGCCTACCGCCAGCCCGCCCAGCGCATAGCCGTCGAAGCCGATCTCGATCAGCCGTTCGGCGGATTCGCGGCGCAGCGGTTCCGACAGGCCGCCCTGCTGGATGCCGAACAAATCTTGGCTATCACGTTCGCCGAACGCGTTCTTCGAACGCTGTCCCCATCGGGCCGACCGCCGCATCGCCTCGGCGGCGCGGTCCTCGGCGACCGGCAGCGCCACCAGTTCGTCCAGCTGCATGACGATGTCGGAGCCCAGCAGGTCGGCCTGGATCTCGATGGATCGCTCCGGGGTCAGCACATGGCGGCTGCCGTCCAGGTGGCTCTGGAAGGTGACGCTCTCCTCGGTGACCTTGGCGATCTTCGACAGCGACATCACCTGGAAGCCGCCGCTGTCGGTCAGGATCGGCTTCTCCCAGCGCATGAACCGGTGCAGGCCGCCCAGCCGGCGCACCCGCTCCGCGGTCGGCCGCAGCATCAGGTGGTAGGTGTTGCCCAGCAGGATGTCTGCGCCGGTGTCTGCCACCTGCTCCACCGTCAGCGCCTTGACCGTGCCGGCCGTGCCAACCGGCATGAAGGCCGGCGTGCGGATCTCGCCGCGCGGGGTGGCCAGGACGCCGGTCCGCGCCTTGCCATCGGTGGCCGCCACCTGGAACGGGAAGGCGCCCATCAGGCGGCCCGCCACAGCAGGCTGGCGTCGCCGTAGGAATAGAACCGGTAGCCGGTGGCGATGGCGTGGGCGTAGGCCGCGTGCATGGCCGCCTGGCCCGCGAAGGCGCAGACCAGCATGAACAGGGTCGACTTCGGCAGGTGGAAATTGGTCATCAGCCCGTCCACGGCCCGGAACCGATAGCCGGGGGTGATGAAGATCGCCGTCTCGGCGCTGAAGGCCTGGATCTGACCGTCCGCATCGGCCGCGCTCTCCAGCAGGCGCAGTGAGGTGGTGCCGACGCAGACCAGCCGGCCGCCGGCGGCGCGGGCGGCGTTCAGGCGCTGGGCGGTCGCGGCGTCCACCTCGCCCCATTCCGCATGCATGCGGTGCTGGGCGAGGTCCTCGGTCTTCACCGGCAGGAAGGTGCCCGCGCCCACGTGCAGGGTGACCCGTTCGACGGCGACGCCCATGGCCTCCAGGCGCGCCAGCAGCTGCGACGTGAAGTGCAGGCCGGCGGTCGGCGCGGCCACCGAGCCGTCCTCGTCGGCGTAGACCGTCTGGTAGTCGGCCCGGTCCCGGTCGTCCTGCGCCCGCTTGGCGGCGATGTAGGGCGGCAAAGGCATTACGCCCCGCTCGGCGATGGCGGCCGTCAGGTCCGGGCCGCCCAGGTCGAAGGCCAGGGTCACCTCGCCGCCCTCGCCCTTGGCGCGCACCGTGGCGTCAAGGGCGCCCAGCATGCAGGCACGGTCGTCGCGCTCGCCGAACGCGATCCGGTCGCCCACCGCCAGTTTCTTGCCCGGGCGCATGAAGGCGGTCCAGAGGTGGCCGGCGAGTTGGCGGTGCAGGGTCGCCTCGACGGCGATCCGGCTCTCGCCGCGCAGCCGCCGGCCGGTCAGCCGCGCCGGGATCACCCGGGTGTCGTTGACCACCAGCACGTCGCCGGCCCGCAACTGGCCCGGCAGGTCGCTGACCGCCACATCGCGCAGCGCGGCCCCCGGCGCGACCAGCAGCAGGCGTGCGGAATCCCGCGGGCTGGCGGGCCGCAGCGCTATCCGGTCCTCCGGAAGGTGGAAATCGAAGTCGGCAAGCTTCATGAAGGGCGAGGTGAAGCGCATGCGGGACCGGCCGCGTCAAGGTTCAGGGGGCCGAGCAGGTCTTGCGGCAGGTGTTATCGGTGCTCTTGCGGTACGCGGCCCTGGCCGCGGGCGCCCTCGCCGCGGTCGGCGGGATGCTGGCGCAGGGCGGCCGGTTCAGCCCGCTGCTGGACATGCTCACGCATTTCGCGCCGATCTATGCAGGGCTGGCGATCGCCGCCCTGCTGGCCGCCGGCCTCGGAGGCCGGCCGCGCCGCGCCGCGCTCGTGCTCGCAATGGTCGGCCTTGGGGCCAGCGCCGCCCTGCTGGCGCCGGAGTACCTGCGCCCCGCCGAACCGGCCGCGCCCGCCTCGGCCCCAGGCCAGCTCAAGGTGATCCAGTTCAACGCCTACAAGCGCAATGCCGACATCGGTCGCGTGGCCGACTGGCTGATCGCCCAGAACCCGGACATCGTCACCCTGCAGGAAGCCCGCCACGACCTGCGCGACCTGCTGCTCAGGCGCACGGGGTGGTCCGTCGCCGGCGCCCACGAGCACGTGATGATCTTCAGCCGCGCCAAGCGCATCGGCATGCGCCGCCCGCCGCTGGGGCCGACCGCGTTCACCTATCTCAGCGCCACCTTCGCCAGCGCGAGCGGGCCGTACGAGGTGATCACCACCCACCTGGACTGGCCGAACGGGCGGTTCTTCCAGGGCCAGCACGCCGACCTCGCCCGCCTGACCGCGCAGATCCCGCGCCGGCGGATGATCCTGACCGGCGACCTCAACACGACACCCTGGTCGTTCACCCTGCGCCGCACCGACCGGGCCCTGGGCCTGGCCCGGCGCGACCGGGCGCTGTGGAGTTATCCCGCGCGGCTGGGCCGCTGGGACTGGCCGCTGCCGGTCCTGCCCATCGACCACATCTACGCCGGACCCGGTTGGCGGGTGGTCAGCCTGACCCGCGGCCCGAATCTGGGCTCCGACCACTATCCGCTGGTGATCGTGCTGGCCCCCGTCGCGCCACGCTGAGCGGCGCGCCGGCTCAGGACAGCCTCACGCGTCGGCCGCCACCTTCATCGAGACGATCTTGCCGGGGCTGCGCGGCGGCTCGCCGACCGGCAGGGCCTCGACATGCTCCATGCCCTCGGTCACTTCGCCCCAGACGGTGTACTGGCCGTCGAGGAAGCGGGCGTCGTCGTTGCAGATGAAGAACTGGCTGTTGGCCGAGTCCGGGCTGGCGCTGCGGGCCATCGAGCAGACGCCCTTGGTATGCGCCGCCTTGGAGAATTCGGCCTTCAGGTTGGGCTTTTTCGAGCCGCCCATGCCGCTGCCGGTCGGGTCGCCGCCCTGGGCCATGAAGCCCGGGATGACGCGGTGGAAGACGACGCCGTCGTAGAACCCCTCCCGCGCCAGCTCCTTGATCCGCGCCACGTGCTGGGGCGCCAGGTCGGGCCGCAGCTTGATTGTCACCGGCCCACCTTCGAGCGTCATGACCAGGGTGTTTTCGTCGTCCATCACTTCACCTCAACTGGAATGTTCACGTCGCAGGCCGTGAAGTTCGCCCCGCCGGCGGCCTGCGCCCGGGCGATCTCGGCCTTGAACCATTTGCCGGCCGGATCGATCACGCGGATCTTCGGGCGGTCCTTTTCGGGCATGTCGCTGAGAACGCGCAGGGTCAGCATCCGGTCCTGCGGGTCCGGCGGCGGTTCGCCGGTCTTGATGGCGGTCACCACGCTCTGGCCCGCGATCACCCGGCCCCATGCGGTATATTTGCGCTCCAGCTTCGGGAAATTGGCCCGCATCAGGAAGAACTGGCTGTTGGCGGAGTTCTCCTCGTCGCCGCGCGCCGCGCCGCCCACGCCCAGGCAGTAGAGCGCATAGCCCGAGACCTTCCCATCCTTGGTCATGGGCGCAAGCATCATCGACTGGGTGGTTACCGCCACGGACTTGATGAAGCCCACCTCGGCGACGCTCTGGTCCACCGCCAGCACGAAGGGCGAATCGGGCCCACGGCGGAACAGGAATTCGGCCTTCACATTGGGCTTGGTCGAGCCGCCGGTGCCGCGGTTCTCGGGGTCGCCCGTCTGGTCCATGAAATCCTCGATGACCCGGAAGAAGGTCTGGCCGTCGAAGAAGTGCTCTCGCGCCAGTTCTCGCATCCGCCCGGTAAATTCCGGCGCGATCTCGGGGACCATCTCGACGATGATCCGGCCCTTGTTGGTGTCGATAACCAGGATGTCGTCGGGGTTGGGCGTGCGCCAGTCGGCGGCCGTGGGGCCTGAGGGCTTGGCCGGGGCGGCGGCCGGCTTGGCAGTCGCGGACGCGGGCTTGGGCGCGGCGCCGGCGGAGACGGACATCGCGGAAACGGCAACCGCGGCGATGGCGGCCGCGAACAGGGCGGTTCTGGTCTTCATGGGGTCCTCCTAGCGGGCCGCCGCGGGCTCCGCCAGGGCTCAGCCGCGTCCGACCTTCTCCAGCAGCCGGGCCCTGATCGCCGGACTGACGAAGCTGCCGATCTCCCCGCCCAACTGCGCGATCTCCTTCACCAGGACCGAGGCGATGGCCAGGTGACGCGGATCGGCCATGAAGAACACCGTCTCGATCTCGCGGTCGAGCTGCTGGTTCATGGCGGTCATCTGGAACTCGAACTCGAAGTCGGAAATCCTCCGCAAGCCGCGCACGATCACCGTGGCCCCGACGCTGCGGGCGAAGTGCATGGTCAGGCCCTCGTAAGGCTGAACGACGATCTCCGCCTTGCTGCGGAGCGGCGCGACAGCCTCCTCGACGATGTCGACCCGCTCCTCGAGGCTGAACAGCGGCCCCTTGCCGACATTGATCGCCACGCCGATCACCAGCCGGTCCACCAGCTTGACGGCGCGGGCGATGACATCGGTGTGGCCGTTGTGGATCGGGTCGAACGTGCCTGGATAGAAGCCGACGCGATGCATGCCCTGGAGGTCCCCAACACAACCTCTCGCCCTTTCGCCGCACGGCAGGCGTCTGGCAAGGGGAAAATCGCCGTCCGCCGAATTCAGGCGCCCCGGCGCGGAACCTAGCTTTAGCGAGCCGCGGCAATTGCTCCCCCGTTGGGGGAGCTGTCAGCGAAGCTGACTGAGGGGGTCCGCTCAGAACTCTACTCATCTACCCCAGAGGCGCCGCGAAGTCTTCGGCAGCGCCATCGTGGAGGACCCCCTCCGGCGCTTCGCGCCACCTCCTCCAAAGGGGGCGGAACAATCGCCGCTAGGCTTCCGGCGCTGGGGCTTCCGGCCCCTCCGCCTCGTCGTCCTCACCGGCGTCGGCGAGGCGTTCGACCGAGACCACGTGCTCGTTCTCGGCCGTGCGGAAGACGATCACGCCCGACGTGTTGCGGCCAACCATCCGCACCTGGCTGACGGGCGTGCGGATCAACTGGCCCTGGTCGGTGACCAGCAGGATCTGGTCGAACTCGTCCACGGGGAACGACGCGGCCAGACGGCCGCCGCGCTTGGTAAGATCCTGGGCCAGGAGGCCCTGCCCCCCGCGGCCCGTGCGACGGAATTCATAGGCCGAGGTCCGCTTGCCATAGCCTTCGGTGGAGACCGTGAGGATGACCTCCTCGGCCGCGCCCAGCTCGGCGAACCGGTCCAGCGACAGGGCCTCGTCGCCCGATACGTCCTCGTCGTCCGGCGCCGCGACGTCCTCGACTTCATCGGCCTCGCCGGTCGTGGCGCGGCGATTGGCGTTCGATTGTTTCACATAAGCCGCGCGTTCGGCCGGCGTCGCCGGGACCGCGCGCAGGATGGCCATGGAGATGACGCTGTCGCCGTCGCCAAGGCGGATGCCGCGCACGCCGGTCGAGTCGCGGCCGGCGAACACACGGACGTCCTCGACCCTGAAGCGGATACAGCGGCCGAGCGCGGTGGTGAGCAGGACGTCGTTGACCTGAGCGTTGCAAACGGCGACGCCGACGATGCTGTCGCCCTCATCGAGCTTCATGGCGATCTTGCCATTGCGCTTGATGCCGATGAAGTCGCTGAGCTTGTTGCGCCGCACGCCGCCGGAGCGGGTGGAGAACATGACGTCGTACTGGTCCCAGGTCGCCTCGTCCTCGGGCAGCGGCAGGATCGAGGTGATGCTTTCGCCGGGCTCGATGGGCAGCAGGTTGACGAAGGCCTTGCCGCGCGAGGTGGGCGTGCCGACCGGCAGGCGCCACACCTTCAGCTGATAGGCCTTGCCGCCCGAGGAGAAGAACAGCATCGGCGTGTGGGTGTTGGCGGAGAACACCCGGGTGACGGCGTCCTCCTCCTTGGTCGCCATGCCCGAGCGGCCCTTCCCGCCCCGGTGCTGGGTCCGGTAGATGCTGAGCGGCGTGCGCTTCACATAGCCGCCGTGGGTCACGGTGATGACCATGTCCTCGCGGGCGATCAGGTCCTCGTCCTCGACGTCGGCGTCGCCCTCGACGATCTCGGTGCGGCGCGGAACGGCGAAGTTGGCGCGGACCTCGACCAGCTCCTCGCGAACGATGGCCATGACCCGCTCGCGGGAGGCCAGGATGTCCAGGTAGCCCTGGATGGAGCCGGCCAGGGTCTGGGCCTCGGCGAAGATCTCGTCGCGGCCCAGGCCGGTGAGGCGCGAAAGGGTCAGGGCCAGGATCGCCCTGGCCTGCTCGTCGGTCAGCCGGATCAGCCGGCCGTCCGCGCCGTCGATCACCAGGGTGCGCGGGTCGGCGATCAGCTCGACCAGGGGCAGCATGTCGCCCGCCGGCCAGTCCTTGGCCACGATGCGCTCGCGAGCCTCGGTGGGGTCCTTGGACGAGCGGATGATGTGGATAAACTCGTCGATATTGGCCACGGCGATCGCCAGGCCGACCAGCACGTGGCCGCGGTCGCGGGCCTTGGAGAGTTCGAACTTGGTGCGGCGGACCACCACCTCCTCGCGGAAGTCCACGAAGGCGGTGATCATCTCGCGCAGGCCCATCTGGATGGGCCGGCCGCGGTTCAGGGCCAGCATGTTGACGCCGAACGAGCTCTGCAGCGGCGTGAACCGGTAGAGCTGGTTCAGCAGCACGTCGGGCGAGGCGTCGCGCTTCATCTCGATGACGATCCGCATGCCCTGGCGGTCGCTCTCGTCGCGCAGGTCCGAGATGCCCTCGATCCGCTTCTCGCGGACGAGTTCGGCGATCCGTTCGACCAGGCCCGCCTTGTTCAGCTGGTACGGGATCGAGGTGATGATGATCGCCTCGCGATCCTTGCGGATCTCCTCGACAGAGGCCTCGCCGCGCATGATCACCGAGCCGCGGCCGGTCATCAGCGCCTGGCGTGCGCCGGTGCGGCCGATGATCTGGCCGCCGGTGGGAAAGTCGGGGCCCGGCACGATGTCCAGCAGGGTGTCGAGGCTGACGTCCGGGTCGTCCACATAGGCCAGGCAGGCGTCGACGATCTCGCCAAGGTTATGCGGCGGGATGTTGGTGGCCATGCCGACCGCGATGCCGCCCGCCCCATTGACCAGGAGATTCGGGATGCGCGACGGCAGCACCACCGGCTCGCTCTCGGAGCCGTCGTAGTTGTCCTTGAAGTCGACGGTGTCCTTGTCGAGGTCTGCCAGGATCGCCATCGCGGCCCGGGTCATGCGGCTCTCGGTGTAGCGCATGGCGGCCGGCGGATCGTTGTCCACCGAGCCAAAGTTGCCTTGCCCGTCGATCAGCAGCAGGCTCATCGAGAACGGCTGCGCCATGCGCACCAGGGTGTCGTAGATCGCGACGTCGCCGTGCGGGTGGTACTTGCCCATCACGTCGCCGACGATGCGCGCGGACTTTACGTACGAACGATCCGGCGTGTGGTTGTTCTCGCCCATCGAGAACAGGATCCGCCGGTGCACGGGCTTGAGCCCGTCGCGAACGTCCGGCAGCGCGCGGCTGACGATCACGCTCATGGCGTAGTCGAGATACGAGCGCTTCAGCTCGTCTTCGATGGCGACAGGGGCGATGCCCCCGCGCCCGTCTTCGGGTGGGGTCGTGGTGTCGTCGGTCAAGGGAGGGAAATCGCCGTTCGAATCGGACTGGTTAGATGGAAACTTCGAATAGCACCCGGAAGGGGCGTACGCCACCTCGTGCGCGTACACGCACATGCGCACGCGTGAGCGCGCTCGCACATGCGCGAGGCTGTGCATGGTCTGGCCCCGCCTGCGCAGGTGACCGGCGGGCCGCGACGCTCTAGTTTGGCGCCATGCCGCTTCCTCTCGGCCAACCGGCTCCGTTTTTCAGCGCGCCGACGCCCTCCAGCACCGACTTCGTCTTCGACACCGCCGGCGGGCGCTACGTCCTGCTGCTGTTCCTGCCGACCGAGCCCGCGCCGCGGGTGGCGGCGCTGAAGGCGCTGGCGGCCAACCAGCGGCTGTTCGACGACGTCCAGGCCAGCGCCTTCGTCATCCTGCGCGAGGCCGCCGGCGCCCAGGGCCTGCAGGATCTGCGCGGCCTGCGCTGGATGTTCGACCGCAGCGGGGCGATCAGCGACCGGTACGGCCCGGAGCCGCACTGGCTGGTGCTGGATCCGACGCTGCGCGTCCTGACCAGCGCGCCGATCGAAGACGCTGAGGCGATCTTCGCCCAGCTGGCCGCCCTGCCCGCCCCGGCCGGACACGCCGGCGTGCCGCTCCACGCGCCGGTGCTGATCGCGCCCCGGATCTTCGAGCCCGAGCTGTGCCGCGCCCTGATCGAGCTGCACCAGGCCGACGGCGGCCGCTTCACCGGCGTCATGCGCGACGACGGCCCGCGCACCGTCGCGGTGATGGACGAGCTGAAGAAGCGCCGGGACATCCTGGTCGAGGCGCCGGAGTTGCAGGAGGCGATCCGCGAGCGTCTGGAACGCCGCCTGTTCCCCCTGGTGCGCCAGGCCCTGGGGTTCACGGTCACCCATACCGAACGTCTGCTGGTGAGCTGCTACGACGCGGCCGACGGCGGGGTGTTCCACGCCCACCGGGACAACACCACCCAGGGCACCGCGCACCGGCGCTTCGCCTGCTCGCTGAACCTCAACGACGACTTCGAGGGCGGCGACCTGCGCTTCGCCGAGTATGGCCCGGCCACCTACCGGCCGCCGGCGGGCGGGGCGATCGTGTTCTCCTGCGGCCTCATGCACGAGGCGACGCGGATCGCCGCCGGGCGCCGCTACGCCTTCCTGCCGTTCTTCTATGACGACGCCGGCGCCAGCCTGCTGGCCGCCTACCGGGCCCGGGTCGCCAAGCTGGAGCCCGCCCGATCATGACCGAGTCGGGCCGCTGGGCCCTGCCGCCGCTCGCGCCCGGCGAGTTCGCGCCGGAATTCGCCACCGCGAGCCGCACCAACGCCCGGTTTCACTTCTCCACCCTCGCGGGACGCTATGTGCTGCTGGCCTTCATGCCCCGCGACCCCGTGCGTCGCGCCGCCGCGCTGGCCGCGTTCGCGACGGTGCGGGCGCTGTTCGACGACGTGCAGCTGACCGCCGTCTTCATGGCGACCGAGCCCGACGCCCGCGAGACCACGCTCGACCTGATCCCTGGCCAGCGCTGGTTCTTCGATCCCGCGAACGCGGTGGGGCCGAAGTATCGGTCCGGCGAGGCGGACCCGGCCTGGCTGCTGTTCGACCCGTCGCTGCGGCTGCTGGCCCGGACGCCGATCGAGTCCCCGGCGGACCTGTTTGCGAGCCTGGGCCAGCTGCCACCGGTCGGGGCGCACGGCGGCCTGCCGATGGTGGCGCCGGTGCTGATCCTGCCGCGGGTGTTCGAGCCCGAGTTCTGCCGCCGGCTGATCGACTATTACGAGGCCCGCGGCGGCGCGGTCTCCGGTGTCATGCGCGACGTGGACGGCAGGACCGTGGGCGTGCTCGACAACATGAAACGCCGCCGCGACCTCCAGATCGCCGAGCCCGAACTGCGCCGCGAGGTCATCGGCCGGCTGGAGCGCGGCCTGATGCCGATGATCGGGCGCACCTTCCAGTTCCGCGCCACGCGTATCGAGCGCTATCTGATCGCCTGCTACGACGCGGTGGAGGGTGGCTACTTCCAGGCGCACCGGGACAACGAGACCCTGGGCACCGCGCACCGCCGCTTCGCCGTCTCGATCAACCTGAACGCCGAGGAGTTCGAGGGCGGCGACCTGCGCTTTCCCGAGTTCGGCCCGCGCACCTACCGACCGCCGACCGGCGGGGCGGTGGTGTTCTGCTGCAGCCTGCAGCACGAGGCGCGCCCGGTGACCCGAGGCCGCCGCTACGCCTTCCTGCCGTTCCTCTACGACGAGGCCGGCGAGCGGATCCGCGAGCAGAACCGCGCCTTCATGGCCGGCCCCGGCGCGGTGGTCGACAACCGCTAAGCTCCGGTTCATCCGGCGCAGGCCACGGTGACGCCGAAATCAGCCCCCAGAACAGCAGCCCCAGAGACCGCCCGCCGATGAAACGCCTCGCCCTCCTCGCCCTCGTCCTGGCCGCCGCCTGTCCCGCCGCGGCGGCCCCGCCGATCCAGCCGGGCTATTGGGAATCCACCAACAAGCTGCTGTCACCGATCAAGCAGTCGTCCACGGACCGCCGCTGCATCACTCCTGCCGACGTGGACAAGTTCATGGCCGGGCCGTCGAACCGCCACTACGCCTGCACCTATCCCACCAAGCTGATTGCGGACGGCCGGATCACGCTGAAGGGTGTCTGCGTCAGCAAGAAGGGCCAGAAGGTCGCGGTGAAGGGGGCCGGGACCTACACCCCGACCAGCTTCATGCTGACCGCCGACGTGGCGACCGAGTTCTTCGGCCTCGACATCCAGGGCCGCGCCACCACGGAGGCGCACCGCATCGCCGACGCCTGCCCCGCCCCCGACACGCCACCTGCGACGCCGCCTGCCAGCCCGGCGGCCGAAAAGTGAGCGGCGCGCCGGAGCGGGTGACTTACGCGGGCTACCTGGGCCTGGACGAACTGCTGAGCGCCCAGCACCCGCGCACCGACCGCCACGACGAGCTGCTGTTCATCATTATCCACCAGACCAAGGAACTGTGGCTGCGGGAGGTGATCCACGAGGTGCGGCTGGCCAAGCGGCTGATCCGCGCCGGCGAGGTCGAGGGGGCGTACAAGGCCCTGGCGCGGGTATCGCGCATCCAGTCGATCATGACCCAGTCGTGGGACGTGCTGGCCACCATGACGCCGGCCGACTACCTGAGCTTCCGCGGCGGGCTGGGGACCAGTTCCGGCTTCCAGTCGTGGCAGTTCCGCACCCTCGAATATCTGCTGGGCCTGAAGGACGCCGCCTTCCTGAGCTTCCAGGACGAGGGGTCGCATGCGCTGGCCGAGCTGCAGTCGGCCCTGGAAGCCCCCAGCCTCTACGACGACGCCCTTTGCCGCATGGCCGCCCACGGCCTGCACCTGCCCGCCGAGGTGCTGGCGCGCGACGTCACCCAGCCGTACGAACCCTCCACCGCGGTCGAGGACGCCTGGCTCGCCGTCTACAGCGACACGCCGCGCTACTGGGAGCTCTACCAGCTGGCGGAGAAGCTGGTGGACCTGGACGACGCGCTGCTCACCTGGCGGCACAAGCACGTTCTGACCGTCGAGCGCATCATCGGCGGCAAGCGCGGCACCGGCGGCAGCGACGGCGCGAGCTACCTGAAACGCACCCTCGAACGGCGGTGTTTTCCGGAGCTGTGGAGCGTGCGGGCGCGGCTTTAGGGGGACGACGACCCGCCCCCCTGCTCACAGGTGTAATCCCGGGGTGGATCGGCGAACGCCGCCTAGAACGGGATCTCGTCGTCCAGGTCGTGGGAGAATTCCTCGCGCGGCGCGGCGGCGGCCGACTGGCGCGGTCCCGCCGAGGAGAAGTTGCCGCCGCCACCGGCATAGCCGCCGCCCTGGCCCTGCTCGGCGTCGCCGCGGCCGTCCAGCATGGTCAGTTCGCCGCGGAACTTCTGCAGCACGATCTCGGTGGAGAACTTCTCCACGCCCGACTGGTCGGCCCATTTGCGGGTCTGGATCGAGCCCTCGACATAGACCTTCGCGCCCTTCTTCAGGTAGTTCTCGCAGACCTTCACGATGTTCTCGTTGAACACCACGACCCGGTGCCACTCGGTCTTCTCCTTGCGCTCGCCGGAGGTCCGGTCGCGCCAGGTTTCGGAGGTGGCGATCCTGAGATTGGCGACCCGGTCGCCCGAGCCCAAAGACCGGATTTCGGGATCGGCCCCGAGATTGCCGATCAGGATCACCTTGTTGACGCTGCCCGCCATGTCGATCTCGCCTGTTGTTTCCGTAGGAAGCGGGCTGATGCCCAAGGCGCAAGCTAGCGCGCCCTCCCAAGTATCACAAGCCAATGTTCTATCTTTGTTCCCGGCCGTCCACAGCTCATTGCTGCGGCATGGCGCTCGGGATCGCGAGGCGGCCATCACCGGTGCGAACCAGGGCCACGTAGCGCGGCCCCTCCAGCGACGTGGAGGTCATCACCCCTTCCCGCACCAGGAACAGGAAATTGGCCTGGTAGGCGCCGTAGATGTCCTGGGTATTGCCGCCCATCTTCAGGAACTTGATCCGCATGGCCTCGAGGTTGGCGGCGCAGACCTCCAGGCTCGAGGCCTGGACCAGCTTGTTGTACTTGAGCGAGCCGTCGCGCTGCGGGACCACGTGGTAGCAGATGCCCGCATCGCCCGGCGGGGTGGTCTTATTCGTGCAGGCGCAAAGCGCCAGGGCGGCGGCGGCGAGGACGAGAACGGTCTTGGCGGTCATGGTGCGAACCTAGCAGCGCAAATCACACTCGTCATCCGGCGCCTCTAGCCCGTGGGCGGCAGGCTGCAGTCCGCCGGCTGCAGGATCAGGGTGCGGAAGCTCTTGTTGTCGTCCGAGACCTCAACCTTGCCGGTCACCAGGCGCAGGGTCTGCTGGCCGAAGCGACCGTAGGTGGCCCCGCCCGGCTTCTCGCAGCGGCCGGCGAACAGGGCCTGGACGCAGGCGTTGAGATCCATGTCGGCCAGCCGTCGCCACCGCCCGCCCCCATGGCGCCAGCACGCCCCGCCGCCGGCAGCCAGCGCCGGCGCGGGCTCCGTCGTCTCGGGCGCGGCGGCGAGCGCCTCGGGCGCGGGGGGCTGTTCCTGCACGGGCGGCAGCGGGGTTAGGGTCTGGCCGGCCTGGTCGGCGGCGGCCAGGGCGCCGGTCTGGTCGAGGCCGACGTCCAGGGCGTCGGTGGCGACGCCGTTGCGTCGGGCGCATTCGCGGAGGCTGAGCTCGCCGGCGAACCGGCCCTGCACGAAGCAGCGCAGGGGTTTGCCCGGATCGATGCGGGCGTCGCCGGCGCCGCTGCTGTCGATGACCAGCCCGGCTTCTGAGGCCGCAGGCGCGGTTTTCGAGCCGCGGTCGCCCGAGACCAGCGCCCAGGCGATGCCCAGGCCAGCGAACAGCGCCACCACGCCGCCCACCGCGATCAGCGGCAGCCGACGGCGCGGTCCCGGCTCCGGGGCTTCGGGGGGTGTCTCCATGCGGTCTCGCTAGTCCTAGAGCCTTTCTGGTTCAAGTGGACTCACTTGAACCAGAAAGGCTCTAACTCTTTGAATTAGAGCGCGTCGGGCGGCGAAACCGGATCCA
>NZ_JANXWD010000135.1 GCF_025351295.1 Phenylobacterium sp. | reverse complement strand
GCAGAACGCACCGTCGAGCACACCTGGCGGCGCATCGGCATGCTCCTCGACCACTTCTCGGCCGACGCGTGCGCCAACTCCCTCGTCAACTCCGGCTACGCTCCATGCTAAAGCGGTCATGCCCTAGGCGGTCCGTCTGTCCAGGGCCCAGGTGCGGAACGGTTCGTATCTGGACCCGGTCCAGGCCAGCGCGGTGACGCGGATGCAGCCGGCCTCGACCTCGATCTCGTTGAAGCCCGGCGGCACCCCGCGTTCGCGGACCGACAGCGTGCCCGCCCCCACTGCATAGGTCTTCCCGTCGCCGCACGGATAGGGCCAGGTGAAGGGCGCATGGATATGGCCCGAGAGCACCAGGTCCACCTGCGCTTCCGCGAACCGCAGCGCCGCCTTCGGCCCGCCCCAGACCCGGGCGGTCATCGGCCCGCCCAGCATCTCGATCAGCGGATGGTGCACCACCACGATCCTGAGCGCGTCGTCGGGCTGGAACCAGTCGACGGCGGCCCGCGCCTGCCGAGCCGCGATCTGGCCCTTGGACCAGTTGATCCGGGGCTGGGCGCCGCGCGCGGTGTTGATGCCGCGCACGCCGACGCCGGCGCCGCGCCAGCTCTGCGCCGGCGCCGGGCCGATGTGGCGCTCGTAGCGGCGGAAGGGCGCGGCGACCCGCTCGGCCCAGGCCAGGTAGGGCGCGTCGTGATTGCCCGGCGTCACCAGCCGGGGCTCGGGCAGGCTGGCCAGCCAGACGGCGGCGGCCTGGAACTCCGCGACCTCGCCGAACCGGGTCAGGTCGCCCGAGACCACCACCAGGTCGAAGCCGCCCGCCTGCACATGGGCCGTGGCCGCGGCGACCGCGCCCGGGTTCTCGCCGCCGAAATGAATGTCGGACAGATGCGCCAGCCGAAAGCTCACGCGGGGTCCTTGGGCGGGGCCAGGACGCGGCAGACGGCGGGGACGTAGCGGATCTCGGCCAGGCCCTTCAGCCGCACGATCTCCCCGTCAAGCACCGCCGGAATGGTCTGCGCCGACCACACGCGGACCACCTTGCAGTCCTGGACCTGGACCGCGGGGTCGGTGCGCCAGTCGCGGACGATGGCGTTGAGCCCCAGGCGCAGCACCTCTCCGGCCCCGTGCACGTTCATCGCCGCGACCTCCAGGGCCTTGGCGTCGGTGTCCAGCGCCTTGGAGGCGATCGGGCACATGATGACCAGCGCCTCGGTCTTCTCCCGCTCGCCGCCCTCGACGGAGTAGCGCAGCCGGCCGGTGAAGGCCCGCCCCACGGCGCGGCGCGCCCGCAGGAAGGCCAGCTTGGCCTTGCCCTGCCGCACCGCCTCGCGAGCGGGGGCCCACAGCGCCGGCGATCCCAGGATCGCGCCGCAGAGGAACCGGTGACCCTCGACCTCGCCGCCGCCAAGCGTCCGCGCCTCGCCGGTCTCCAGCGCCAGGCGCAGCGCCTCGGGCCAGGGCCGGACGCCGTAGACCGCGTGGGGCAGCATGTTCATGGTCCCGCCCGGCAGCGGGGCGATCATCGGGCCGTCGGGGCCGCAGAGCTCGGCCGCCGCCCGCGCCGTGCCGTCCCCGGCCAGGATCACCAGCAGGTCCGGACGGGCCGCGATGCTGGTCTTCAGGGTGTCGATCAGATCCTTGACCGGCGGCGTGCGGATCTCCGCGGCGATCCCGAATTCGGCGAAGATCTCGGCCAGGCGCGCGGTGGCGTCCGCGCCGACGCTGCCTGAGGCGACATTGGCGATGACCTCGACCTTGGCGAGGCGGGGACGGGCGGGGGCGTCGGGCCTAGCTGTGGGGGGCAGCCGAGTCGGTCCTGTTCTTGTCGCCGACGACGGTCTTGTCGCCGGCTACGGTCTTGTCATCGGTCACGTTGCGCACCGCCTGGCCGGCCTGGCTGGCGGCGTCGCGCACCGCAGGCTCTGCCTTGTCGGCCGCCGTGGCAAGGTTGCGATCGACCACCCCGCCGGCGCTGCCGAACGATCCGTTCACCACAGCCAAGGCCACCACGATAAAGCCGATGGCGGCGGCGATCACCATGAAGGTCATCATCACCGGATGGCGGCGGCGGGCGGCCTTGGCGTCGTTGCGGCCCCGCTCATAGGCCTCGCGCAGATCGGCGCCTTCCTCGCGGCGGACGGCGTCTCGGTCGCTGATTGAGGTCACGGCTTGATACTCCGAACAGGATGTCCTCCACTGCAACGATAGGGCGCGGTCTTGGTTCCGGTCGGAACTGCGCGGATGGCGGGGCGTTTTCGCCACCATGGAACACACCGCACGGAGACCCTTCAGCATGCTGAAGCCCATCATCGCCATTGTCGGCACCGGCGTCCTGGCCGCCGCCTGCACCGCAACCGGTAACACGGAACGTAGCGCCGCCGGCGGCGCGGTCCTTGGCGGCCTGGCTGGCGCGGCCATCGGCGCCGTCTCGGGCGACGTCGGAACCGGCGCGGCGGTCGGGGCGGCGGTCGGCGGCACGGTCGGCGCCGTGCACGGCTGTCGCAAGGATGGCGGCTGCGGCGCCTCCACGCCCAACCGTCGCCAGTACTACGACGAGCGCGCGGGCCGCTATTACTACTACGACAGCGGCACGGGCCGGTACTATTGGGAGAATGGCTCGCCCCGCTGACGCGGCCGCGAGCTCGGATATGATCGAGGGGCGGTCGGACAGGTCTCCGGCGGCCCCTTTCGCGGCTTAGGACCTATGGGAGCTGGGCTGATGAACAAGATCGCGACGATGACGGGACTGGCGCTGGCCATGGGCCTGGGCGGTTGTGCGATGACGCACGGCGCCCGCGATCGCATGGTGCGCGCCGACAAGACCTGCCAGGACGTCACCATCCCGATCTACTTCGAATCGAACCAGGCCGAGCTCACGCCGGAAGGTCGGCGGGTCATCGCCATGGCCGCCGCCGGCACCAAGGGCTGCCGGGTGGACTCGGTCAAGGTGCTCGGCCTGGCCGATTCCGCCGGCGATCCGGCCGCCAACCTCGAACTGTCCAAGCGCCGCGCCGCCTCGGTGGGCGAGGCCCTGACCAAGGCCCACCTGCCGCCCGCCGAGTTCGGCCTCAGCGCCGCCGGGGACGCGGGCTCCCTCACCGCCAAGGGCGCCATGCAACCGGTGCGCCGCCGCGCCGACATCGTCCTGAAGCTGGGCCAGCTGAAGTAGGCCAGGCCCGCCCGCGGACCCGCCACCCCATCATCGCGAAAGGAAGGGCAGGTCCAGCGGAGCCGCCCATTGTCGCAAATGGGAAGGGCGGGTCCAGCGGAGTCGCCCATTGTGCAAAAAGGAAGGGCGGGTCCAGCGGAACCGCCCAGGGTGCATCATCGAGAAGGGGGTGCGGAGACGGCAGACTGGCGTGCTCGCCAGCCTCAAGTCGGGGGGGGCGTCGCCGCCTCCGCAGATATAGAACCCGCATCGCCGCGAAGCGTTCCGGCCGATTTTCAACTTTTTTGAAAAATCTCGCGCGGTCGCGGGCGCGCTGTCCGCGCCTCGACGAGCCGTTGTGGAACATCTAGCGAGTCGGCCGAAAAGACGATTGAATTCGGGCCTTTACGAAGCTTGGCGATGGCTGTGGAACGCCCGCCAACAGGCGCCGACGCGCCGGCCGGTCCACGCGTTGTCGTCCCGGTGGAAACCCGAGGCCGGTCTAGACGCCGCCCCGGTCGCCCGGCCGGCTCGCAAACGCAAAAAGGGCGCCGCTGTCGAAGCGGCGCCCTTGTTCCTGGACCGAAAGCCTGTCGCGTCAGGCGGCCTGCTTCTTCGCCTTGCGCGGATGGAAGAACAGCGCCTGGCCGATCGCCGCCTTCACCGTCTCCGGCTGGAAGGGCTTGGTGATCAGGAAGGTCGGCTCCGGCCGCTCGCCGGTCAGCAGGCGCTCGGGGAAGGCGGTGATGAAGATCACCGGCACGTCATAGCGCGCCAGGATGTCCTTCACCGCGTCGATACCCGATGAACCGTCGGCCAGCTGGATGTCGGCCAGCACCAGGCCCGGGGTCTTGCGGTTGACCGCGTCGACGGCCTCAGTGCGGGTGGCGGCGATGTCCACCACCGTGTGGCCGAGCTCGGTGACCAGGGCTTCGATGTCCGCGGCGATCACCGGTTCGTCCTCGATGATCAGCACGTCGGTGGCCAGTTCGGCGTCGATCTCGGCCTGAGCCTCGGAGATCAGCTGCTCGACCTCGCCGAAGTCGGCGTCGAGGATCTGCGCGGCTTCGGACGGGGTGAAACCCTCCAGCGCGGTCAGCAGGAACGCCTGCCGCGAGCGGGGCGCGATGCGCATCAGCCGCCGGGTGGTGTCATCGACATAGCTGTCGTCGTCGGCGGGGCCCTCCAGCTGGGCGCCGGAGGTGCACCAGATGGCGTGGAAGACGTGATACAGCGCCACCCGCGGCGTCATGGTGTCCTGCAGCGTGCGCTCGCCGGCCGCGAGGGCCTCCAGCGCCACGCGCACGTAGTGGTCCCCCGTCGTCTGATCGCCGGTCAGGGCGCGCGCATAGCGGCGCACGTAGGGAAGATGCGGCGCCAGTCGGGCTAGTAGACTCAAGGGTGACCCCTCCCGTTGCGGTTCGGACGCGGCAGCCCGGAGCCGGGGAGAAATTCCCCTGGCCAGGCCCCATCATGATGCAAAAACGCCAGCGGAGGGAACCGGTTCCCATCGACCGCGGTTTTCCGCATCTTGGCCGTTGCGGATCGGGAACCCGACAGAGGGGTAGCGCGTTGAGCGCTCACGATACGAACGAGAGGGGGCGGCCTTCGCGCGAGCGGGGCGCCGGTAAAATGATCGAACAGCGTCCCACACCGGAGCGCCGGAAGGCCTCCGCAGCTCTGGATGAAGCCCGCTTGCGCCAGCAGGCGATCGGCGTGCGGCTGCGTCAGATGTTCGACGAAGTCGTCAACGAGGACGTCCCGGACGAGTTCCTCGACATCCTTCGCCGGGCCGACGAGCGTGGCTCGGAGGGCGGCAAATGAGCGAGAGCGTTCAGAGGATTCGTCCCGATCGGCCTGAGCGTTCGGCCGCCGAAGACCTCGCCTTCAAGCGCGAGCTGGTCCAGTTGATCCCCCACCTTCGCGCCTTCGCCCGCACCCTGTGCGGCGACGCCACCGCCGCCGACGACCTGGCGCAGGACGCCATGATGAAGGCCTGGGACGCCCGGGCCAGCTTTCAGATGGGCACCAACATGAAGGCCTGGACCTTCATGATCCTGCGCAACCAGTTCTATTCGGAGAAGCGCCGGTCCTGGCGCCAGATCCAGCTCGACCAGGAGGCCGCCGAGCGGACCTTGGTGGCGGTCGACGATCCGGAGGCGCCGGTCGCCCTGGACGAACTGCGGCTGGGCCTCGCCATGCTGCCGGCCGAACAGCGCGAGGCGCTGATCCTCGTGGGGGCCGGCGGGTTCGCCTATGAAGAAGCGGCGGCTATCTGTGGCTGCGCGGTGGGCACGGTGAAGAGCCGGGTCAGCCGGGCCAGGCGCGCTCTGCACGGCATCCTGGAAGCCGGTGCCTACGATCGGGACGGCGGATCAGCCGGGGACGCCATGCGTTCTATCCTGGCCGATGCGGAGCGGTTAAGCACCGTCCGGTAGGGCGGTTCACCGAATGCCTCGCTTGCCTGGGAGTTCGCAGCGTACGATCCGGTTCCGCCTCACGGCGGCCCTGGCGGCGGCGCTCTTGCCGGTGCTGATCCTGGGCGCGCTGCAATCGGCGATCGCCTTCCAGCGCGAGGGCCGCGGGCTGCGCCAGAATCTCGGCATCGCCGCCGAGCGCAGCGCCGCCACCGCCCGCGCCCGGATGGAGGGCGCCAACGTCCTCCTGGAAACCCTGGCCCCCGCCGCGGTCGGTTACCAGTGCGCCCAGCGCCTGGCCCAGGTCACCACCCGGGTCCCCGGCTACCTCAACCTGATCCGCTTCGATCGCCAGGGGCGGCTGGTCTGCGCCGCCGGCGACGTGCCGGCCGACCCCCGCCGCGCCGCGCGGCCCTGGTTCACCCAGCTGGCGGCCGGCCGCGACTTCGTCGTCACCCGCGATCCCGGCTCGGCCTATGCCGTCGAACCGGCCGTGCTGACCGCCGCGCGCGCCAAGGGGGACGACGGGGCCTTCGACGGCGCATTCGCCGCGGTGATCTCGCTCTCCAGCCTGCAGCCCCAGCTCCGGGACCCCTCCCTGCCCAAGGGCGCCGAGGTGGGTCTGGCGGAGAAGACCGGCCGCTATATCACCACGACCGACACCAGCGCCTTCCCGACCCTGCCGGCCAACTGGCGCGCCAAGGTCGAGGCCAGCGGTACGATGGTCTGGTACGGTAAGGACGCCAAGGATCGCCCCCGGGTCTATTCCGCCGCCCCGGTGGTCGGCGACGAGGTCTATGTGGTGCTGTCGGCGCAGTCGCCGGGCCTGCTGTCCTGGGCGCGGCTCAACCCGCTGACCGGCATCGTCTTTCCGCTGCTGACCTTCCTGCTGGCGCTGATCGCCGTCATCGTGGCGGCCGACCGGGTGGTGATCCACTGGATCACCTATCTGCAGCGTATCGCCTCGCTGTACGCGCGCGGCCGGTTCAGCGTGCGCCCGGTGCAGGCCGAGCACATGCCGCCGGAGATCCGCGAGCTGGCCGAGACCCTGGAGGACATGGCCGACGCCATCGTCGGGCGCGACGCCTCCCTGCGTGACAATCTCGCCCAGAAGGACGCGCTGATGCGCGAGATCCACCACCGGGTGAAGAACAACCTGCAGGTCATCTCCAGCCTGCTGAACATGCAGCAGCGGGCGCTGAGCGACCCGGCCGCCCGCTCGGCCATGAGCGACACCCGCCAGCGGATCACCGCGCTGGCGCTCATCTACCGCGCCCTCTACCAGGGCCCCGACCTGAAGCGCGTCGACCTGCGGCCGTTCCTGGAGGAGCTGACCGCCCAGCTGGTCTCGGGCGAGCTGCACCACGGCCTGGCGGTGCGCACCGAGCTCAAGGTCGACCCCCTGGTCATCGACCCCGACCGGCTGGCGCCCCTGGCGCTGTTCGCGGTGGAGGCGATCACCAACGCCCAGAAGCACGCGTTTGTGGCGCGCGGCGGCACGCTGACCCTCAACTTCACCGTCCGCGGCGAGGAGGCGGAGCTGGAGATCTCCGACGACGGCCAGGTGGCGGATGGCGCCCTGGTCGCCACCGGCGTCGGCCGCACCCTGATGACCGCCTTCGCCCGCCAGTTGCGCGGGCGCGCCGAACTGACCCGCAACGCCGCCGGCGGGGTCACCGCACGGCTGATCTTCCCGACCCCCTCCGCCGACGGCGGCGCAATCGCCGGCGGTGGGAACCAGGCGGCGGCGTGAAGCGTTGCCGGAGGGATATTTTCAATCTCTCTGGAGGCTCTACATGCGCAAGCTCATCATCCTGGCCGCTCTCGCCGCCAGCCTCGCCGTCTCGGCCTGCAACACCGTCGCCGGCGCCGGCAAGGACGTGCAATCGGCCGGCGGCGCCGTGAAGGACACCGCCGAAGACGCCAAGCACTAGGCGGTCCTCATCTAGTTCAGACGACCGAGACCCCCGTCGCCAACGCGGCGGGGGTTTTGAGTCCGGGGACCGCCTGCGTCGCCGGGTCCCGATCCGTCCTAAGCCGCCGAGCGGACGGCCTCGCCGGGAGCGCCGTGCAGGCCGAGTTCGGGGGCGAGGCGGTCGAAGCGGTCGCCGGCCACATCCTTCAGGCCCAGCACCAGCCGGCCCCCCGGCGCCAGCGCGCCCTGCAGCTGCGCCAGCACCTTCTCCCGGGCCTCCGGCGCCAACTGGCCCAGCAGGCCGCGGCACAGCAGCAGATCGAACTGCCCCAAGCGGGTCAGGTCGTCCATCAGGTTCACGCGCCGCCAGCGGACCATCTGGCGGATGCGCGGCGACAGCACGAAGGCCTCGCCGCTCTTCTCGAAATGCCGCACGAGGTTGCGCGCCGACAGTCCCCGCTGCACCTCGAACTGCGAATAGAGCCCGGCCTGGGCCTTCTCGAGGCTGCGCTCGGAGAGGTCCGAGGCGAACAGGTCGACCTGCCCGGCCAGCGCCGGCGCCTCGGCCAGCCGCATGGCCAGGGAATAGACCTCCTGGCCGGTCCCGCAGGCGGCGCTCCACACTCGCACGGGTTCGCCGCCGCGCGCGTGCGCCAGATCCGGCATCACCCGGTCGGCCAGGGCGTCGAACAGCGCCCGGTCGCGGAAGAACTCGGGCTCGGGCAGCACCATGGCCTCCACCGCCGCCCAGGCCTGGCGCGCGTCGCCGCGGTTGCGCAGGGCGGTGATGAAGTCCTCGGGCGAGTCGTAGCCCTCGCGCCGCGCCACCGGCGCCAGCCGGCTATCGATCAGATAGGCCTTGTCGGTGTTCACCTTCAGGCCGGCGCGCGCCAGGCACAGCGCCGCCACAAAGGTCAGGTCGGACGGCGCGATCACGCCGCCACCCCCAGGTAGGCCAGCTTGCCGGCGACGATGCCGCCGTCAAACGGCTTCATGATGAATTCGTCGGCGCCGGCGTCCAGCGCCTCGCGGATCTGATCGATCTCGTTCTCAACCGTGCAGAAGATCACCTTGGGCCGTGCGCCCCCCGGCTCGGCCCGCAGCCGGCGCAGGAACTCCATCCCGTCCATCGCCGGCATCCGCCAGTCCAGCAGGATGGCGTCGGGCATCACCGCGCTGCACCAGGCCATGGCCTCGACCCCGTCCGACGCCTCGGCCACCTCGAAGCCCAGGTCCTCGAGGATCCGCCGTGACACCTTGCGGATCACGCGGCTGTCGTCGACGACGAGACAGGTCTTCAAGGCCCACGCGCTCCCTGGTGTGAGGGATGCAGTTGTCGCGCCAAACCGGTTAACGCGACGTTTGGCCTGTTCCTCGTCCTGGCCCGAAGCGCCCGGGCGCGGCCTCAGCCCGCCGGGGCGTCCAGCCAGCGGCGCATCCAGGCCTCGACGTTGCGGTACCACTCCACCGAGTTCTGCGGCTTCAGCACCCAGTGGTTCTCGTCCGGATAGTAGAGGAACCGCGACGGCACGCCCTTGCGCTGGGCGGCGGTGAAGGCGGCCATGCCCTGGCCCAGCGGCACCCGGAAGTCCCGCCCGCCATGGATCACCAGGATCGGAACCCGCCAGTCGCCGGCCTTGTTCATCGGGTTGAACCGCTCGAAATCCTGCGCCTTGTCCCAGACCAGGCCGCCGGTCTCATATTCGGAGAAGCCAGGGATGTCGGTGGTCAGCGCCATGGTGCGGGTCTCCATGATCCCGTCATGGTCCACCAGGCACTTCCAGGGCGCGTTCCAGGCCCCGGCGATCCAGGCCACCATGTAGCCGCCGTACGATCCGCCGAGCGCGCAGGCCCGGCCGCCGTCCAGGTACGGGTACTTCGCCAGCGCCGCGGCCCAGCCCTTCTGCAGGTCTTCCAGCGGCCGGTCGCCCCAGTGGCCGACGATCGAATGGGCGAAGGCCTCGCCATACCCGCTGGACCCATGGAAATCGATCATCACCACGGCGAACCCCATCCCGGTCCACACCTGCGGGTTCCAGCGATAGCTCCAGGCGTCGCCGAAGCTGCCGTGCGGCCCGCCGTGGATCAGGAAGGCGACCGGGTAGGCCTTGCCCGGCTGGTAGCCCTGCGGCGGCAGGACGTAGCCATAGACCGTCTCGTCGTTCCAGCCCTTGAAGCTGAACTGCTCGGCCGGCGAAAAGCTGAACGCCTTCAGGGTGCGGCTGTTGTGGTTGGTCAGCTGCACCGAGCCGCCCGCGCTGACCTCGTACAGCTGCGCCGGGCCGCGCAGGTCGTCGCGGGTGGCCACCAGCCGGCCCGCCGCGGCCGTGAAGCTGCCCACCTGGCCCTCGCGGGTGAGGGCCATCGTCTTCGCCGTGGCCACGTCGATGGCGAACAGCCGGGTCCGGCCCTGGTCGGCCATGGCGGCATAGACGGCGCGCCCGTCGCCCGACCAGCGGATCGCCTCGGCCGAGCGGTCCAGCCCGGGATCGACCTCGCGCACCGCCCCGGACCTCAGGTCGCGCACCATCACCGCGGCGCGCAGGTCGTCGTGTGCCTCCCGCTGGGCCAGAAAGGCGAGCCGGGTCCCGTCCGGCGACAGCGTCGGCTTGCCGGCCGAACCCTGCATCTGGGCGTCCAGCAGCGTCGGTCCCGTCGAACCGTCAAGGGGGGTGGCGTAGAGCCGGTAGCGGTTGGAGACCCCCCAGGCCGCCCCGGGCTCCAGGGACGAGAAGATCACCCGGTCGTCGGTCACCGCATAGTCGCTGTCGTCGCCGAACGGCTTGTCCGGCGCCTCGGCCCCGAAGCCCGTCATCAGCGGCGTGGGCTCGCCGGGCGCGGCCCCTTCGGCGTCCAGCTTGACGGCGAACAGCTGGGCGCGCTCGCCGGCCTGCCAGTCGTCCCAGATCACCATCGGCAGGTGGTCGAAGCCCAGGGCCGAGACGCCGCCGGTCTTGCGGGCCTCCTCTCGCTCGCGGGTGCAGGCGAGGGTGTCGCAGTCGGGGAACACGGTCAGCGCCAGCACCAGGGTCTTGCCGTCGGGGCTGAGCCGGAAGCTGCCGACGTTGATCGCCAGGTTGGTCACCTGGGTCGCCACCGCGCCGTCGGAATCGGTGCGCCAGACCTGCTGCACCCCCGTGCGCGCGGAGAGGAAGTAGAGGCTCTGGCCGTCCGGCGACCAGCGCGGCCCGTTGGCCGGCTTCTCCGAGATGCGCAGCTGGCGCGGCGGCAGGGTGGGCGTCCTGCGGTCCAGCATCCAGATCGAGCCGGGCCCATGGTTGGTCGCCCAGTCGGTGTAGCGCACCGAATAGGCCAGGAAGCGCCCGTCCGGCGACAGCTGCGGATCGCCCACCCGGTCCAGCATGGCAAGGTCCTTGGCCGTGAAGGGCCGCGCGACGGCCATCCCCGCGAACAGCAGCGCCAGGCCGGTGGCGAGGCCTGCGGTGAACGTCCAGCCGATCTTCAAGACGCGAACCCCCCGGAGCCGATCCGGGGCCCAGCTTAGGCCGGCACGGTGGCGGCGAACACCACCCGTTCGTCCTGCACGTCGGCGAACACCCGCCCGCCGGCGTCGGCCACGAACAGATGGACATAATAGGCCTGCACCCAGTTGCCGTGCATGCCCTCGCCCAGGGCATGGCCTTGCAGCCCGGCCAGCACCTCCGGCCGCAGCCGGGCCCGCGCGCCGACCGCCTCGACGGCGATGACGATGGACTCGCCTTCCTGGACGGCCCGCACCGTGGCCAGGCCCCCAGTGGGCAGCGCCGCGCCGCCCATCTGCGCCAGGTTGAGCAGGGTCCGCGCTGCCGGCTTGGTCACCGCCGGGACGTCCACCGCCCACGCCAGCCCGGCGCGCATGTGGCTGAAAGCGCCCTGGGCCAGCTTCTCCAACTCCCGCGCGTCGAAGGTCTCGGCCGAGGCCGAGGCGCCGAACGCCACCCGGCAGAACGACAGCAGGTCCGCCAGCTTCTTCGACGAGGAGGCGATCAGACCCATGGCCTCCTCGCGCATGTCCTGCGCCGATGGGTCGTCCAGCAGGTCCAGCCCGGACGCGATGGCGCTCGCCGGGCTGATGAAGTCGTGGCACATCCGTGCCGCCAGGTAGGCGGCGATCTCCGCGGGGCGGATGACGGCAGGCGCGGTCGTGTCGGTCATGGCGTCCAGCTTTGGCGCGATTTGCATATTGGGGAAACGCCCGGCCGTCTCTAAGAGACCAACCCAATGACGACGTTTGGGGATCCGTTCCTGGAGCCGGGCGTCCTGGTGCGTCACCCGTCGCAGGCCGACTGGGGGCTGGGCCAGGTCCAGTCCGCCGCCGGGCGCAAGGTCACCGTGAACTTCGAACATGCGGGCAAGCGGACGATCGACGCCGGTGTCGTGAGCCTGCTGGTTGTGGGCGACGATCCTAGAGAAACCGATTCCAGAGGCCACGGGCCGGGGGCGACTTGAGCGACGACAACGACATTGGCGAAGTGCTGGCCGAGATCTGCGAGGCCGCCGCCGCCCTCATCCTGCCCCTGTGGCGCTCCGGCCTGGCCGTGACCACCAAGGCCGACGAGAGCCCGGTGACCGAGGCGGACCAACGCGGCGAGACGCTGATCCTGGAGCACCTGGCGCGCCGCTTCCCCGATATCCCGGTGATCTCCGAGGAGGACGCCAGCGAGTTCGGCACGCCCGACGCCATCGGCCCGCGGTTCTTCCTGGTCGATCCCCTGGACGGCACCAAGGCCTTCGTGCGCGGCGACCTGAACTTCACCGTCAACATCGGCCTGATCCAGGACGGCCGCCCGGTAGCCGGCGCGGTCTCGGCCCCGCCCAGCGGCGAGACCTGGTTCACCCATGGTGGTGGCGTCCTAAAGCGGGCGAACGGCGGCCCGGCGGCTCCCGTGCGGGTGCGTCCCTGGCCAAAGGGCGAGGCGATCTGCCTGATCAGCCACACCATGAAGGAAGAGGCGATCGCCAAGCTGGTCGCCGAATATGGCTTCGACCATCCGCTGGCGATGGACTCATCGATCAAGCTCTGCCGCCTCGCCGAGGGCTCGGCCGACATCTATCCGCGCCACGGGCCGACCATGGAGTGGGACGTCGCCGCCGGACACGCCGTGCTGGAAGCCGCCGGCGGATCGTTCAAGACGCCTGAGGGAGAGCCCTTCGGCTACGGCAAGGCCAATGCCGGCTTCCGCAACGGCTGGTTCGTGGCGCGGGGCGGGTAGGACCACCCCCACCCCCGGTCTTCCCGCCTTCGCCGGGATGAGCGGCTCGAGGGTGCGGAGCCTCGCACTGGGACGGATCGACATTCAGCTGCCGCCGACGGCCTTAGCTTCTCCTCACCGGTAGGGGGAGGGGGACCGCCCGAAGGGGGGTGGAGGGGGACCGCCGCCGCCGAGACCTATCCTGCAAGCCCCCTCCACTATGCTGCGCAGGATCCACCTCCCCCTGCGGGTGAGGAGAACGCGGCGGCCTCCTGCTGAATGTCGATTGGCCCTAGATCAGCTTGCCGCCGTTCCAGTCTTCCGACGCCGGCGCCGAGACGGTTGACGACCAGGTGTCGTGCTGCGTCGGCGCCGTCGGGATCGTGGTGATCCGCGCGACCGCGAGATAGCCCGCGAAGCCGAGCACGAAGGCCACGCAGGCCAGCATCAGGAAGGGCTTCAGGACATCCATGGCGCCGGTCGATCCGTCCCCTGAGTCGGTTACCCAGAGATCAACAGACCCGCCCGCGGAAGGTTGCGGCCGGGCCGCCGCTTGTCTTTGAGAATTATTCGCATTAGCAGGCAGGCCGGCGACGTCGCCGAAGAGAGAGATCTTCCTGCCCATGAAGCCGCTCGCCAGGCTGCGCCGCGTATGGCTCGACGTGCATCTCTGGATCGGCGCGGGCCTGCTTGTCGCGCTCATGCCCCTCAGCGTCACCGGCGCCATCCTGGTCTGGCACGATCGCATCGATCACGCCCTCTATGCCGTCAGATACGCAACCAGCGGGCCGACGGCTTCACAGCCCGTCGAGGTCTATGCCGAGGCGGCGCAGGCGGCGTTCGGCACGCGCGCCCGGTTGACCCAGATCCGGCTTCCGCAGACCCCCGGCGATCCGGTGGTGGCGGTCGGACGGCTCGACGGCCCGCCCGGTCCGGGGGGTCGGCCGCGCACCCTCAACGCCTGGATCGATCCGCCGACAGCCCGGGTGCTCGACACCGCCGAGGTCGCCCGGCAGGCCACCATGGTGATCCACCGGCTGCACGGCTCGCTGCTGATCCCCGACCTTGGACGCAAGGTGGTGGGCTGGCTGGGCTGGGCGATGTTCGTGTCCTGCGCCACGGGCCTGTGGCTGTGGTGGCCCCGGCACGGCCGGTTCCTGGTGGGGCTGCGCTGGCGCCGAGGGGCCTCGAGCCTGTTCAACCTGCACCACATGATCGGCTTCTGGGTCTGCCTGCCGCTGGCGGCGCTCTCGCTGACCGGGGTCTATATCGCCTTCCCCCAGACCAGCCACGCCCTGGTGGGCGCCTCGGTCCCGCCGCAACGCCAGGGCGGCCCCGGCCGCCTCGCCCCGCCGCTGGCCCAGCCCCGCATGAGCCTGGGGGCGGCGATCGCCGCCGCCGGGGTCAGGCCCCAGGTGGTCAACTATCCGCAGAGCGGCCGCTCGCCGTCGTGGCGGCTGGAATCCGCGGCCGGCGCGACGCTCCAGGTCGTCGACGCCACGGGCGAGGTAAGGCGGGCCCTGCCCGAGCGCGGCGGCGGGGGCGGTCCCGACCCGACCTCGAAGCTGATGCGCCAGGTCCACGACGGGACCGATATGGGACTGGTCTGGCGGATCGTCATCACCCTGGCCGGCCTCGCCCCGGCCGGGCTCGGGATCACCGGCGTGGTGATGTGGCTACGCCGCTCCGCCCGCCGCCGCGCGATCGGCCGCGCCGTGGCCTAGAGCGCGTCAGGCGAAAGTGGATCCCGGTTTCGCCGCCCGACGCGCTCTAATTCAAAGAGTTAGAGCCTTTTGATCTGGTTCAAGTGACTCCACTTGAACCAGAAAGGCTCTAGGACTCCGGCGCCGGGTGGCTGGCGATCCAGGCGTCCAGCGCCTTGGCGGCCTCGTCGGTGCAACCGGCCGACTGCACCTGGGCGATGGCGTCCAGGGTGGTGAGGCTGGCGGGCGTGGGGCAGACGCCGCCGCGGGTGCGGTGCTGGCCCAGGCCCTCGGTGACCTGGCGGCTGTCCGTCGAGACGATCACCCGCAGTTCCTCCAGCCGCTGGGCGTCCGCGCCGGCGGCCTTGCGCGTCGGGACGACCACCCCGCCGGCCGCGCCTTTCACCTGCACCACGTCGCCGCTGGCGTGCATCAGGGTGATCGTGCGCCCGACGGCCACGGCCAGCCGTTGGCCGCCGTCGAGACCCCGGCCGGGGGCGATGGCCGGGTCGGTGGATCTGACCACGATGTAGTCGTGCGCCGCGGCGGCGACGCCGACGGTGGCCAGGGACAGGGCGATGAGGGCGGCGCGGCGGAAGCGGCGGACAAGGGCGACCATGGGACGCAGTCTCGCGCGCCGGAATCGCATCGGCAAGGCCGGGTTGCGTCGCTCCGGATAACACGTCCTTCGAACGCCGGTTGGGCGGAAAGGAGAACAGCCGGCCGGGACCACCGAGAGCGGGGCCTGCGACACAGGGCAGCCGGCGCGGCAACGACGATGCCGGTTAACGCTCGGTTAAGCCCGGAAGACTATCTTGGCCGGTAGGATGGCGAGGCCGATACCGTGGTCAATGTGCAGTTGCGCAATTCAGGGGAGGGGCTGTGGTCCTCCATGAGCCTGCCCACCTCGGTGCAACTCGCCCAGACGCTGGCCGGCGCCGCCCGGCAGCTCAACCTGGCCGACGAGGTGCGCATCCAGCCCTGCGAGCCGCAACAGCCTGCGGCCAACCGCATCGACCTCAGGGTCTAACCGGTCGCTGGCCGGACAGGTCGGCCCGCGCGTCCACATCGAACAGCACGCCGTCGTCAGGCGCCTCGACCAGGGCCAGTCCCGCGCCCAGCCGCTGCAGGATCGGCCGCGCGCCGACGTCGCCGGTCAGCGCCGCCACCTCGCCGAACAGCGCGCGCGCCAGCACCACCGGATTGCCCCGCCGCCCCTGGAACACCGGCGCGGAGGCCGCCGCGCCGGCCGCCACCGCCTGGGCCAGGGGCGCCAGCACCGCATGCGGCACGCGCGGCATGTCGCCCAGGAACACGAAGGCGGCGGCTGCGTCGTCGTCCAGGCTGGCGATCCCCGCGCGCAGCGACGCCGCCATGCCTTCGGCGTGATCGGCCGCATGGACGAGGCGGATGGTCGGGTCGAAGGCCCGCGCGGCGGCGGCCACCAACGCTGCATCGGCCCCGGTCACCACGGTGATCGACCCTACCGGCGCGGCCCGCGCAGCGGCCAGGGCGGCGTGCAGCAGCGGGGCGCCCTGGAACGGGGCCAGGAGCTTGCCGCCACCGAACCGCGAGCCCGCGCCGGCCGCCAGCACCAGGGCTGCGATGCTGTGGCTTGCGGCCCCCCCTGTCTTCACGCGGCGTTCCCCCTTATCTTGTCTGCTGCATGACGCCCTATGACGACATGGCCCCGCAAGGGCGCACGCCGCTGATCGACGGTTTCGGCCGGACGGTGAGCTATCTGCGCCTGTCGGTCACCGACCGCTGCGACCTGCGCTGCGTGTACTGCATGGCCGAGCACATGACCTTCCTGCCGAAGGCTGAGGTGCTGAGCCTGGAGGAACTGGACCGCGTCGCCAGCGCCTTCGTCGACCTGGGGACGAAGAAGATCCGGCTCACCGGCGGCGAACCGCTGATGCGCAAGGGCATGCTGGACCTGGTCCGCCGCCTTGCCCGGCACCTGGGGACAGGCGCCCTTGAGGAACTCACGCTCTCCACCAATGGCACGCGCCTGCGCGAATTTTCCGGCCAGCTGGCCGAGGCCGGCGTGCGCCGGGTCAATGTCTCCATGGACACGCTGAAGCCGGACCTGTTCCGCCGCCTGACCCGTGGCGGCGACCTGGCCAAGGTGCAGGACGGCGTCGCCGCCGCCCAGCAAGCTGGACTAAGCGTCAAGATCAACGCTGTGGCGCTGAAGGGCGACAACGCCGCCGAACTGCCTGACCTGATCGCCTGGGCGCACGGCCGGGGGTGCGACATCACCCTGATCGAGACCATGCCGATGGGAGAGATCGAGGCCGATCGCACCGACCAGTACCTGTCCCTGAAGGACGTCCGCCGTCAGCTGGAGAGCTTCTGGACGCTGGAGGACCTGCCGCTGAACACCGGCGGCCCCGCCCGCTACGTCCGCGTCGCCGAGACCGGCGGGCGGCTGGGCCTGATCACCCCGCTCAGCCACAATTTCTGCGAGGCCTGCAACCGCGTGCGGCTGACCTGCACCGGGGCCCTGCACACCTGCCTGGGCCAGGACGACGAGACCGACCTGCGCGCCGTGATCCGGGCCGGCGCCACCGACGCCGAGCTGGCCGTGGCGATCCGCGCGGCCATCGCCGGCAAGCCCAAGGGCCACGACTTCGAGATCGCCCGCGCCAGGCCCGCCGTGGCCCGCCACATGTCCACCACCGGCGGCTGAGATGGCGCGGGTGCTGCTGTTCGGCCCGCTGCGCGACCTCGCCGGCTGGCGCGACCGCGAGGTCGAGGCCGCCTCCCTGGCCGCGCTGCGCGGCTTGCTCGCCGATGAGGACGCCGATCTTGGCCTCGCCCTGGGCGGCCCCGGCGTCCAGGTGGCCGTCGACCAGGCGGTGGTGCGCGGCGACGCCGCGCTTACGGCCCGCAGCGAGGTCGCCTTCCTGCCGCCCATGAGCGGCGGATGACCATCCGGCTGAGCGAAACACCGTTCGACCCCGGCGCCGAACTCACCGCCTTCAGCCGGGGCCGCACCGAGACCGGCGCGGTCGCCACCTTCACCGGCCTGGCCCGCGCCGAACGCGGCGCCACCGCGATCCTTGAGCTGGAGGCCTACCCCGGCTTCACCGAGGCGCAGATCGGCAGGATCGCCGACCAGGCCCGCGAACGCTTCGGCCTGCACGACCTGGCCATCCTCCACCGGGTGGGCAAGATCGGCCCCGGCGAACCCATCGTCTTCGTCGCCACCGCCGCCAGCCACCGCCGCGCCGCCTTCGAGGCCTGCGACTTCCTGATGGACTACCTGAAGTCCCGCGCGCCGTTCTGGAAGAAGGAACACGGCCCCGACGGCGCCCGCTGGATCGAGCCCAGCGCCCAGGACCACGCCGACCGCGAGCGCTGGGATGGCCGCTAAGCCCAAGGCCTCCGCGGTCCAGGCGGCCGGCGCCTGCGTCTGCGGCGCGGTGAAGATCGAGATCGACGTGCCCGCCCGCTGGGCCTGGCACGACCACGCCGCCGCCAGCCGCCACGCCCACGGCGCCGCCTACGTCACCTATGTCGCCAGCTACCGCAGCCGCTTCCGTATCCTCGAGGGCGAGGACAGCCTCACCCGCTTCGAGGACGCCGCCGCCGGCACGGCCCGCAGCTTCTGCGCCCGCTGCGGCGCCCCGGTGCTGTACGAACGCGCCCGCTCGCCCACCATGGTCAATATCCCCCGCGCCCTGTTCACCGAGCGCACCGGCCGCGAACCCCGCTACCACATGAACCTGTCGGAGCAGGCCGACTGGACCTACCTCGGCGAGCCTCTCGCCCCGCTGAAGGGCTATCCCGGCGTGATGTGGGCGCGTCCCCGCAAGACGAAGCGCATCCTCCCGGACGACATGTTCTGACCGGCCGATAGCGCTTGCCCGAAATCGATTTTCTTCTGTCCGCAAGCCGACAGAAAGCGGGTCCGCAAGCGCCTATGGTCACGCTTTCCCGCCCCGAGATGACGGTCGGAGCCATGAGCGACACCTTCGAGATATTCGTGGACGACGACCGCTACGCCGTGCCGACGCTGCACCTGATCGTCGCTGTCAATGCCCTGCGCGCCGAGGAACTCGCGCGCCGGCTGCTCGACGACAGCCCGCACCACCTGGGGGTCGAGATCTGCCTGGACGGCCGGCGGTTGACCGGCCTCGGCACCTTCGCCACCTGCCGCGTTTCGAGCGACGGCGTCTCCGGCGAGCAGAGCGCACCCGACTAGACGCTCAACGCCGGCTTCGCGCGGCGGGTCGGGGGCGCTAGATTGCCGCTCCCCAAGGAGCCTGCCCCATGAACGCCCCTGTGCTGACCCCCGGTGGCCGCATCGACACCGCTCAGCCGATCAAGCCCGTGAAGATCGCGGTGCTGACCGTTTCCGATACCCGCGACGAGGAGAGTGATACCTCCGGCCACCTGCTGGCCGAGCGGGTGAAGGCCGCCGGCCACGAGCTGGTCGACAAGGCCATCGTCCGCGACGACATCATGGAGATCCGCGGGAAGATCGAGGCCTGGGCCGCGTCCGGCTTCGTCGAGGCCATCGTCACCACCGGCGGCACCGGCATCACCGGCCGCGACGTGACGCCCGAGGCGGTGCGTCCGCTGTTCGACAAGGAGATCGACGGCTTCTCGGTGGTCTTCCACCTGGTCAGTTACCAGTCGGTCGGCCTCTCGACCCTGCAGTCGCGCGCGCTGGCCGGGATCGTGAAGGGCTGCTTCGTCTTCTGCCTGCCGGGCTCCAACGGCGCGGTGAAGGACGGCTGGGACAAGGTGATCTCCGCCCAGCTCGACAGCCGCCACGGGCCCTGCAACATGGTCGAGCTGATGCCCCGGTTGATGGAAGCGTGAGCAAGCTCACCCATATCGACGAAACCGGCCGAGCCAGAATGGTCGATGTCTCCGACAAGGCCGTCACCGCCCGCGAGGCCGTGGCCGAGGGTTTCGTGCGGATGGCCCCCCAGACGCTGGCCCTGGCGCTGTCGGGCGAGGGCAAGAAGGGCGACGTCCGCGCCGTGGCCGAGATCGCCGGCGTGATGGCCGCCAAACGCACCTCCGACCTGATCCCCATGTGCCACCCGCTGCCGATCGCCAGGGCGGAGGTGCGCGTGGAGGCGGGCGAGGGCGGGTTGTCGGTGACCGCCCGCGTCAAGACCACCGGCCAGACCGGCGTCGAGATGGAAGCCCTGACCGCCGTATCCGTCGCCTGCCTCACCCTCTACGACATGCTCAAGGCCGCCGAAAAAGGCATGGTCATCGAAGGCGTCCGCCTGGTCAGCAAGACCGGCGGCAAGAGCGGGGACTGGAACGCGGGATAGCGCGCAGCGCTCCTCTCCCCCGCGCAGCGCGAGGGAGAGGGTAGGGAGAGGGCCGGCTGGGCCTGTCCGTCTCTCCCGTTGGTGGAACCAAGGGCCCACGGCGGGGATGCCCGTGGGTCCTGGCTTGGCCATCGGCGGATTACGCCTCCACGAGCCGACCCTCTTCCTCTCGGCTTCGCCGGGGGAGAGGAGGGGTTGAACTGGAAGGGTTGGCGCGCTTGATGGCGGCATGAAACTGCTCTCCGTCGACGACGCCCGCGCCGCGATGCTGGCCGCCGTCACGTCGCTGCCTGCCGAAGCCGTCGCCATCGGCCAGTCCATCGGCCGGGTCCTGGCCGAGGACGTCGTGGCCGTGCGTGACCAGCCGCCGTTCGCGGCCTCGGCGATGGACGGCTGGGCGGTGCGCAGCGCGGACGCGCCAGGGTCCCTGGCCATCGTCGGCGAGAGCGCGGCCGGCCACGGGTTCGCCGGCGCCGTCGCCCCGGGCCAGGCGGTGCGCATCTTCACCGGCGCAGCCGTCCCCCGGGGCTGCGACGCCGTCGTGATCCAGGAGGACGCCGTGCGCGACGGCGACCGCGTCACCATCCCGGCGGTCGCCAGAGGCCATCATGTCCGGCCGGCTGGCGGCGATTTCCCGGCCGGCGCCGCCCTGTTGGCCAGGGGCGTCCGCATCGACCCTTGGCGCCTCTCCCTGGCCGCCGCGGCCGGGCGCGCCGAGTTGAGGGTCGCGCGCCGTCCCCGCGTGGCCCTGTTCTCCACCGGCGAGGAGATCGTCGAGGCCCCCGCCGTCCCCGGCCCGTTCCAGATCTACGACTCCGGCTCGCGCGCCCTGGAGGCCCTGGCCGCCGCCTGGGGCGCCGAGGTCCATCGCGCCAAGCCGGTCCGCGACGACCTGGAGACCACCATCCAGGCCCTGCGGGACGCGGATGGCGACCTGGTGGTCACGGTCGGCGGCGCCTCGGTGGGCGACCACGACCTGGTGCGCGCCGCCGCGCAGGCGCTGGACCTCGACCTGAAAGTCTCCAGCGTCAACGTCCGCCCGGGCAAGCCGACCTTCTTCGGGACCCTGGACGACGGCCGCCGCCTGCTGGGGCTGCCCGGCAACCCGGCCTCGGCCCTGGTCTGCGCGGAACTGTTCCTGCGCCCGCTGATCGCCGCCTTCCAGGGCGCCGACCCCGTCCTGCCGACGATCGGCGCGCGCCTGGAGGCGCCGTTGCCGGCCAACGGCCCGCGCGAGCACTGGATGCGCGCCAAGCTCAGTTCCGTGGACGGCGGTATGACCGTGAAGCCCTACCGCGATCAGGACTCTTCGCTGGTCAGCGTCTTCGCGGTCTCCGACGCCCTGTTGCGCCGCGCGTCAGGCGCGCCGGCGGCGGCGGCTGGCGAGGTCGTGGATGTGCTGCCGCTGGCCCGCGCATAGCGCAGGGCGGTGATCTCGCCGATCACCGACACCGCCACCTCGAACGGCGCCTTGCCACCGATGTCGAGGCCGATGGGGGCATGCAGCCGCGCCATCGCAGCCTCGGGCATGCCCTCCAACTTCAGCTCGTCCAGCCGCCCGGCCAGCCGCCGCCTGGCCCCCAGCAGCCCGACGTAGGCCGCGTTCGAGGGCAGGGCGGCCTTCAGCGCCGCTCGGTCGGTCTCCAGGTCGTGGGTCGCCACCGCCACCGAGGTCCAGGGGTCCAGGCCGATGGCCGCCAGCGCGACCTCCGGCGCCTCGCGGTGATAGGCGACGCCGGCGATCGGCGGCGGCGTCGCCGGCCCCTTGGGCCGCACCAGGGTGGTCTCGAACCCCGACTTCACCCCCAGCTCGACGATGGCCAGCGCGGTCGGGTCGCCGCCCACCACCACCAGCCGCGGCACGGGGTCATACCGGCGGACGACCATCGTTCCGCGCCCCGCCGCGGCGTCCGGCCCACAGGCCCGCAGGGTCCCGTCGCTGACATAGGTTGTCGGCCGCCGCTCGGTCTCCGCCGCCAGCAGGTCGTCCAGGGCCGAATCACCCGCCGCCACGCGCTCCAGGAAGATCTCGATCCGCGCCCCGCACAGCAGCCGGATATCCGGCCACGGGCTGCCCTCGCCATAGACCAGCGTGCGCGGCCGGCCGTCCTCCAGGCAGGCCCAGGCATGACCCGCCACGTCGCCTTCCACGCAGCCGCCGGAGAAATATCCGGCCAGTATGCCCGGGGCGAACACCATCTGCGTCCCTTCGGGACGCGGGCCGCCGCCCTCCACCGCCATCAGGGTGGCCAGCACGAAATCGACGCCGTCCGACTGCGCTCGCCGCATGGCCGGACGGACGTCCTCGGCCACACCGAACATCGGCCACTCGGGCAGCGGGTCATTCACGTCTTGGATACGCCTTCTTAGCTTTCGTGCGACAAAATGGAGGCTCCAGAGGATTTGACCAAGCTTTTCAGGCCGCATGATCGCATCGCTCAGCAAGCTCGGCCTCGGGACCGGCCAGTTCGGTCTCGACCAGCCCCCCGGCGGCCGCGGACGGCCGCGCGAGGCGGAAGCGCGCGACATGCTGTCGATCGCCGGCCGCTCGGGCCTCAGCGTGCTTGACGTCGCCGGCCGCTCGGCCACCGCCGACACCCTCCTGCGCGGCGCCCTGCCGCAACCCAACCCGTTCCGCATGACGCTGACCACCATCCGCCCCGACCGCGGGCCGGAGCTGGTGGAGACCGAACTGCGCGCCCAGATGCTGCGCCTCGGCGTCGAACGCATCGACACCCTGCTGGCGCCGTCCGCCACCGACCTGTTCTCGCCGCTCGGGCCCCAGCTCTGGGACCGGATGAAGGCGCTCAAGGACGCCGGGGTCTGCAAGAAGATCGGCGTCTCGGTCTATGCCTCCGACGACCCGATCGGCGTGGCCCGCCGCTTCAAGCCGGACCTGGTCCAGGCGCCGGCTTCCCTGCTCGACCAGCGGATGCTGCTGGACGGCACGCTCAGCACCATCGCCGAGCTGGGCATCGAGGTGCACCTGCGCTCGATCTTCCTGAACGGCATCCTGTTCCTGCCGCCGGACCGCGCGCCCAGCCACCTGAAGGCCGCCGCCGGCCGCATCTCGCGCGCGCGCCGCCTGATCGCCGAGGGCAAGTCCGATCCGCTGCAGGCCGCGCTGGGCTTTGCCCTCACCCGCCCGGAGGCCGCGGCCGTCCTGGTCGGCGTCACCTCGGCCGCCGAGATGACCGCGGTCGTCGCCGCCGCCATGAGCCCGCCCCCGGACCTCGACTGGGACGAAATGGCCCTCGACGACCCCGACGCCCTGGCCTGGGCCGCGGCTTGAAATTGCTCCCCAGCGGGGGAGCTGTCGGCGAATGCCGGCTGAGGGGGTCCGCTCAGAAGGTTCGACCGGGCGCCCCAGCGGCGCCGAAAGGACGTCGGCAGCGCCGTCCCGGAGGACCCCCTCCGGCGCTCCGCGCCACCTCCCCCAACGGGGGGAGGAACTTCACTCGAACGGCTTCTCCAGACTCTCCTGCGGTTGCGTGAACCAGGCCGCGCCGTCTTCGGTGACATGGAAGTGGTCCTCCAGGCGCACGCCGAAGCGGCCCGGGATCACGATCATCGGCTCGTTGGAGAAGCACATGCCCGGCGCCAGCGGGGTCTTGTCGCCGCGCACCAGATAGGGCGCCTCGTGGATCGACAGGCCGATGCCGTGGCCGGTCCGGTGCGGCAGGCCGGGCAGGTCGTAGTCGGCGCTGAACCCCTCCGCCGCCAGCACCCGGCGGGCTGCGGCGTCGATCTCCTCGCACGCGACCCCCGGCTTGACCGCGGCGAAGGCGGCCGCCTGGGCCTGCTTCTCGACCGCCCAGACCCGCGCCTGCTCCTGGGTCGCGGTCCCGAACACATAGGTCCTGGTGATGTCGGAGTTGTAGCCCTGTACCCGGCAGCCGGTGTCGATCAGCACCAGGTCGCCGTCGGCCAGCACCTGGTCCCCCGGCAGCCCGTGCGGATAGGCCGAGGCCGCCCCGAACTGCACCGCGCAGAACGACGAGCCGTCGTCGGCCCCCAGCGCGCGGTGCGCCTGGTCGATGAACCGGCGCACCTGCGTGGTCGTGACCCCGGCCGTCAGGATCCGCGCCGCGCGCCTGTGGACCTCCAGGGTCATGGCCTTGGCCTGGGACATCAGGGCCAGCTCGGCGGGCGACTTGATCATCCGGCACCCGTCGACCACCGGCGCGGCCGTCTCCATCGCCACCTCCGGCGCCGCCTGCCGCAGACCGTCGAACATGAAGAACGCCAGCGCCGGGTCGATGGCCAGCGTGCTGGCGCCCAGCTCCGCCAGCACGCTGGCCGTCAGCGCGTAGGGGCTCTCGTGCTCCTCCCAGAGCCGCGGGCTGGCCTCGATCCCCAGCGCCGCGTTCAGCGAGCCTTCCTCGAACCGCGGGCAGATCATCGCCGGCGCGCCGGACTTCGGCAGCACCATCGCCACCAGCCGCTCCGTGGCGTTCCAGCCGACCCCGGCGAAATACCGCAGCGACGCCCCGGCCCCGATGAGCATCGCCTCGGTGGTCATCAACCCCTGGGCCTGCGCGAGCCGCGCCCGCCGCTCATCCGCCGCGATCGCCGGAGCCGGGTTCGGCCAGGGCTCCAGGTCCGCCAGTTCCTGTTCCGCCGTCGATCCGCCAATCATCACCGTCTCCCGCTGGCTCAACCTCACCATCGCAAATACTACTGGCCGCATGGCCGGTAGTCAGGATTTCGCCGTCGATCCGCGCAACGCGGACTTGGCGGTCTATGTGAACGGGGCGCTGGTTCCGCGCGACGAGGCAAAAGTCTCGGTGTTCGACGCCGGCTTCGTGCTGGGCGACGGGGTCTGGGAGGGGCTGCGGCTGCACAATGGCCGGCTGCTGTTCCTGGAGGCGCACCTGGAGCGCCTGTGGACCGGCCTGGCCCAGATCGCGCTGGACATCGGCCTCACCCGCGCCGAGCTCACCGCCGAGATCGAGCGCACCCTGGCCGCCAACGCCATGACCCATGGCGCGCACCTGCGCCTGATGGTCACTCGCGGCGAGAAGGCCGCCGCCAACCAGGACCCCCGCAACTGGCTGGGCAAGCCCACCATCGTGATAACCGCGGAGTACAAGGAGCCAAGCCCGCAGATCGTCACCGCGGGCCTGGCGCTGGCCACCTCGACCATCATTTGCACCCCGGCCGAGATGTTCGACATGCGGCTCAATTCCCACAGCCGCCTCAACCTGATCCGCGCCCTGCTGGAGGCGATCGACGCCGGCGCCGACGAGGCGCTGATGCTGGACCCGAACGGCTTCGTCTCATCGTGCAACGCCACCAACTTCTTCTGGGTCAAGGACGGCCGGGTGATGACCTCGACCGGCGACTACTGCTTCAACGGCGTCACCCGCGCCAACGTCATCGCGCTCTGCCGCGCGCACGAGATCCCGATCACCCTGGGCGACTTCGAGCTGGCGGACGTGGCCGAGGCCGACGAGGCCTTCGTCACGGGCACCTTCGGCGGGCTGACCCCGGTGCGGTCCATCGACGGCCACGCCTTGGCCGAGACGCTGCCCGGCCCGATGACCGTGCGCCTGCGCGCGGCCTATGCCGCGCTGAAGGACGAGGACGCGGGGCATTGAACCAAGTCCGGATCGCCATGTGGTCAGGGCCCCGGAACATCTCGACGGCCATGATGCGCAGCTTCGAGAACCGGCCCGATTGCGTCGTCGCCGACGAACCCTTCTATGCGGCCTATCTGGCCGCGACCGGCTTGGACCATCCTTTGCGCGAGGAGGTCTTGCGCTCCCAAGCGCAAGACTGGCTCGCGGCGGCCGACTTGCTGAGCGGGCTGGAGCCGGAGGCCGGCCCGCTGTTCTACGAAAAGCATATGGCGCACCACATGCTGCCGACGTTCGGACTCGACTGGATCGCCGACTGTCGCAACGCGTTTCTCATTCGCGACCCGGCCGAGGTCCTTTCCTCCTATGTCGTGAAGCGCGCTGAGGTTGGGCTGGAAGATATCGGCGTCGTTCGACAGCGCGAGATCTTCGACCGCGAGGCGGAGCGGCTAGGTCATGCGCCGCCGGTCATCCGCGGGGCCGACGTCCTAGCTGACCCACGAGGCATGCTGACCGCCCTCTGTGCATCGCTGAAGATCGCGTTCGACCCGGCCATGCTCGCCTGGCCCGCCGGCCGCCGTGCCTCTGATGGGGTATGGGCGCCGGCGTGGTATGATGCGGTGGAGCGTTCAACCGGTTTCGCAGCGCCGGAGCGGGCCGAGCGCCCACCGCTACCGGACCACCTGCGTCGCATCGCCGACCAGGCGCGGCCGCACTACGAGGCCTTGGAGCGATACAGGCTGGGCGTCTAAGGTCCGCGCCCATGCGCCCAGCCCTCCTCGTCGCCGTCGCGGCCCTCCTCACCACCACCGCCCAGGCCCAGCCGCCGTTGGGCGGCGACCAGCCGATGCTCAGGGACATCGCCGCCGCCATCTCGCCCGCCCGCGAGCGCGCGATCGATGAGAGGCTGGTCGGCTTCGGCACCCGCCACGCCGGTTCCGACACCAGGTCCGCCACGCGCGGCATCGGCGCAGCGCGGCGCTGGATCGCCGCGGAATTTGCTTCCATCTCGAAAGACTGCGGCGGGCGGCTCACGATCGAGACCCCGTCCCAGGTGATGACCGCTGAGCGCCTGGCCGGTCCGACCGAGATCATGGACGTCCTGGCGATCCTGCCGGGGACCCGCGACCCGAACCGGGTGGTGGTGATCTCCGGCCACTACGACAGCCGCGTCACCGACGCCAAGAACTTCACCTCCGACGCGCCTGGCGCCAACGACGACGGCTCCGGCACGACGGCGGTGATCGAGGCCGCGCGTGCGCTTTGCGGCCACAGATTCGCGGCCACCATCGTGTTCGCGGCGCTGGCCGGCGAGGAAGAGGGGCTGCTGGGCGGCAAGGTGCTGGCCGACTATGCGGTGGCCAAGGGCTGGAACGTCGAGGCCGACCTCAACAACGACATCGTCGGCAATACCGAGGGCATCGGCGGCGCTCGCGACAACACCCATGTCCGGGTGTTCTCCGAGGGCACCCGCAGCACCGAGACCGCCGCCCAGGCCGACAAGCGGCGTTACAACGGCGGCGAGGTGGACAGTCCCTCGCGCAACCTGGCCCGGTTCATCGACGGCCTGGCCGACCGGTACCTGACCGGTCTCGATGTGGTGATGGTCTATCGAACCGATCGCTACTCGCGCGGCGGCGACCAGGTGGAGATGCTCAAGGCCGGCTTCCCCGCCGTGCGCGTCACCGAGGCGGTCGAGAACTACACCCGCCAGCACCAGGACGTCCGCACCGAGAACGGGATCCGATACGGCGACGTTCTCGACGGCGTCGACGTCCCCTACCTGGCCCAGGTCACCCGCCTGAACGCCGTGACCCTGGCCGCCCTGGCCAGCGCGCCGGCCCCGCCCACCGGCGTCGACCTCAAGGGCGCCGTCAGCGCCGACACCACCGTGACCTGGACGCCGGCCCCCGACGCCGCCGCCTACCGCGTCTGGTGGCGCGCCACCACCGACGCCACGTGGCGCTATTCCCGCGTCGTGCCGGCGACCGGCGAGGCGAAGCTGGCAGGCGTCAACATAGACGACTGGTTCTTCGGCGTCAGCGCCATCGGCCAGGACGGCTTCGAGAGCCCGGTGGTCTTCCCCGGCCCGGCGGGAACCTTCGAGAGAGGCAGTCCTTCGATATCGAAATAACTCTCCGTCTCGCGCAAGGCGAGCCCTCTTGTGCGCCCGGCAAACCGCCGGCCAAGTTTGCAACTAATTCTCATTGCTAAGACCTTCACCCGCAATTAAGAACCATTCTCAAGAACGAGACGGTGGTTCGAGGAGCGTGCGCGTGCGGGGCGGTTCGGTTGGGGTGAAGGCCTATGCGAGGCCGCGAACGGCGGTCGGGTCCGGTCGGCTGGCGGCGATGGCCGGGGCCGCGGCGCTGGGCGCCTTCCATCCCGCCCTGGCGGCCGAGGCCACGGCCACCGACGATGCCGACGCCGCCACCCAGGTCTCCCCGGTCTATGTCGAGGGCAAACGAAACCCGCTCGACGTCGACACCGGCCTCAACACCATGCTGACCACCGTGCAGGACACCCCGCAGGCGATCAGCGTCATCGGCGCCGTCCAGCTGAAGGCCCAGGGCGTCACCAGCCTGGAGCAGGCGCTGCGCAACGTGCCCGGCATCACCATCGCGATCGGCGAAGGGGGAACCCTCTCGGGCGACCAGTTCAAGATCCGCGGCTTCGACGCCAAGGACGACGTCTACATCGACGGCTTGCGCGACTTCGGCGCCTACACCCGCGACAGCTTCAACTACGAGGAGGTCCAGGTCCTCAAGGGCCCGTCCGGCGCGATGTTCGGCCGCGGCACGACGGGCGGCGCGATCAACACCATCTCCAAGCGCCCGCGGCTCGAGGACTTCGTCGGCGTCGACGGCTACCTCGGCAACGGCGACTACTATCGCGCGCTGGGCGACATCAACCACAAGCTGGGCGCGACCACCGCCGTCCGCCTCAGCCTGATGGCCAACGACACCGGCGTGGTCGACCGCGACCACATCTACACGAAGCGTTGGGGCACGGCCGTGACCCTGGCCACCGGCATCGGGACCGACACCACCGCCTCGGTCAGCTACCTGCACCAGCACAGCAAGGGCCGCCCCGACTACGGCATCGTCATCGTCCAGCGGCCCGGCGACATCGTCGCCAAACCGGCCAGCGAATACGGCGTTGGCGTGGAGCGTTCCACCTTCACCGGCTACCTGAACGACGTCGACCGCAACGACGCCGACATCCTGACCGTGCGCCTGGCGCACAAGGTCAACGACAAGATCAGCCTGAACTCCGACACCCGCTATGGCAGCTACAACCGCTACTTCCAGTACTCGACCCTGGACCAGTGCACCGCCGCCTGCACCGCGGCGCTGTTCGACGGCAACCCGGCCACCGAGCCGTTCGGCGGCAACGGCGGCCAGGGTCCCTACGACTCCGACGCCTGGGGCCTGCAGAACATCACCACCGCGCGGATCGACTACGACATCGGCGGCTTCAAGAACCAGTTGATCCTGGGCGCCGACCTGTCGCGGCAGGAAAACACCAAGGTGATCTTCGCCTACGCCCTGCCGCCCGGCTTGCTGACCCGGCCGGCGATCCCACGGCCGCTGGTCAATCCCAACCCGAACTTCCCGGCCGGCTACCAGGTGTTCCGGGCCGTCCCCGGCTCGAACATCGCCTGCGTCGGGACCGCCAACTGCACGACCGTGGTCAACGGCGTCACCGTCTCCACCAACACCCTGGGCACGGCCACCGAGAAGAGCCGCGGCGAATCCACCGACGCCGGCGTGTTCCTGACCGACCGGCTGTTCGTCTCCGACCGGCTCTCGATCATCGGCAGCTACCGCCTGGACCGCTACACCGCCGAGCTGCAGTCGCTGTTCTTCAACAACAGCAGCGCCGACATCAAGGTGAAGTCGACGCTGAAGAGCCCGCGCATCAGCGGCGTGTTCGAGCCGACCCCCGACCAGACCTACTACGTCTCCTGGGGCAGGTCGCAGACCCCGCAGGGCACCTCCATCGTCGGCGCCGGCGCGGCGCTGGCCGTCACCACCAAGGACCTCGCCCCCGAGAACAGCCGCATCTGGGAAGCGGGCGCCAAGTTCGCGGTCCCCCACACCCAGCTGGCCGTCACCGCCTCGGTGTTCGACATCAAGAAGGACAACGCCCTGCAGGTCGACCCGGCCACCGGTTTCCTGCAGGCTCAGTCTGGCGAGCGTCAGCAGGTCAAGGGCATCGAACTGGGCCTGTCGGGCCGGATCACCCCCGCCTGGACGGTCAGCGCCGGCTACAGCTACCTCCACGCCAGGATCAAGGAGTCGTTCACCAACTGCGCCGTGGCGGCGGCCACCGCGACCGGCACGCCGACCGGCATCGTCTGCCCGGTGGGCGTCACGACGGCGATCCCGGTGCTCAACCAGATCGCGGTCGGACGCCAGGTGACCTTCGTGCCGAAGACCTCGGCGACCTTCTTCACCACCTACGACTTCTCGGCCTTGGTCGATGGCCTATCGGCCGGCGGCGACGTGACCTACCAGTCCAAGACGCCGGTGGGCTACACGGCCCGCAGCGTCTCCTTCAACGACCGCGCCAGCCAGACCGCGCTGCGGCTCTCGCAGGTCCCGCACAGCGTCACCCTCGACGCCTATGTGGCCTACAAGATCGGCGCCTACCGGTTCGCGGTGAACCTCTACAACCTCGCCGACCGCACCAACTACACCCAGATCTTCGGCAACCGCGCGGCGCCCGCCGCCGGCCGCACGGTGATCCTGTCCGCGGGGGCGGTGTTCTAGATCGGCCGACTCGGATGGCAGACTATTCAGCGGTGTTCACCCGGCCTGGCGTCCCTCCTCCTCGATGGAGGAGGGGAAGGGGTGGTGGTGTGACCGCTGAGACGATGCAGAACGCAGACGTCGGCGCCGACCCATGTCCTCGCCCCATCGCCCTGCACTCACCACCATCCCTGCCCTTCCTCCATCGAGGAGGAAGGGGCGCGAAATCGTCGGCGCCGCGGGATGCCGATCCAGCCTAAGGTTGCCGCATGCTGTTGCACGTCAAAGGCGTCCTGACCCCCGACCAGGTGGCGACCTGCCGGGCGAAGCTGTCCGCCGCGTCCTGGGTCGATGGGCGCGCCACGGCGGGCGAACAATCGGCCCGGGCCAAGCGCAACCTGCAGGTCCCGGAGGAGAGCGATGTCGCCCGCGAGCTGGGCGACCTCATCCTGGGGTCGTTGGGACGAAACCCACCTTTCGTCTCGGCGGCCCTGCCACTTCGCGTGTTCCCGCCGCTGTTCAACCGCTACGACGTGGGCCAGGCCTTCGACACCCACGTGGACAACGCCATCCGCTTCGCGGGGCCGGTCCGTTTCCGCACGGACATCTCCTGCACCCTGTTCCTGACCGATCCGGCCGACTACGACGGCGGCGAGCTGATCGTGGAGGACGCCTATGGCGAGCACGCGGTGAAGCTGCCGGCCGGCGACCTTATCCTCTATCCGGCCTCCAGCCTGCACCGGGTCGCCCCGATCACCCGCGGCGCGCGGTGGAGCTCGTTCTTCTGGGCCCAGTCGATGGTCCGCTCCGACGAACGGCGCACCCTGCTGCACGACCTCGACAACACCATCCAGGCGCTGAGCCTGACGGTGGGCCAGGCCGATCCCCAGGTCGTGGCGCTGGCCGGGACCTACAACAACCTGCTCAGGATGTGGGCCGAGGTCTGACGGTGAAGTCCCCGGCGGCGCGCGGCGCGGCGACTATGTCGCAGGCGATCTTAGCGATCTGATCACGGCCGGCGGGCGTCCTGTCGCCAATGCTTCAGCACGACGTCGGCGATCTGAACGGCGGGACCCGCCAGGCCCCGACCTTCGCCTTGGTCATGGATGAAGCCGCCGTGGCCATCCATCCGGTGATCCCGGTCAAGATGGTCCTGAGCGCCCTGGCGGCGGCCCTGGCGCTGCTGCTCCTGCCCGCGGGCGACTTGCCTGGCCTGGGGCATCGCGGCGGTCGGATTCGAGGCCTGGGGCTGGCTCGCCACCCGACACCGCGCACCCCGCGCGCCGGTGAGAGCGCCGCGCGGCTCAGCTTCACCTTCAGCTACATCGCCACGAACGCCTGCTGGCTGGTGCTCGCGGTGCTGTTCTTGAGCACCGGATCGACGATCGGCCGGACGGCCGGGGTCATCGTCGTCCTGGCCGTAGGCTCGGTTTGCGTCCTGCTGTTCCACAATGTCCCGGTGGTGTTCCTGGTCGCCGGCGCGGCGCCATCCATGGGCGCCCTGGCGGTGATCGCCCTGGCCGACGGCCGCCCCTGGCCGGAGTTCACCTCGATCGGGTCACTGCTGGTCCTGAGCCTGGCCTTCGGCATCGGGCGCGCCATCGACACCCCCTCGGCGCAGGAGGCCCACCGGCGCCTGAACGCCAGCCTGCGCGACTATGAGATCCTCACGGAGACCGTGACCGACGTCCTCACGCGGACCGACCTGAACGGGGTGCGCCAGTATATCTCCCCGGCCTGTTTCGCCATGACCGGCTATCGGCCCGACGAGATGGTCGGGGTCTCGCGATGGGGTTCCCATCACCCCGACAACGACACTGAGGCCATGCTGGCCGCCTTCCACCGGATGCTGGCCGACCCGACCCGCTCGGAGGTGATGAACCTGCGGGTCCGCCACAAGGACGGCCACTGGCAGGCCCAGTACCGGGCGGCGGGCATGGATGGCGTGGTCGCAAAGCCCATCTCGCCGACCGCCCTCATCGCAGAGATCGCCCGGGTGATCGCCACGGCCGACGCCCCGCCCATGGCGGCGGCGGGCTGAAGCGGACGGGGGCCGGACCTTGCCTTTGGGCGCCGCGCAACTTATCTCGCCAGTCCCCGGAACCACCGCCCTGGCCGGAGGTTGAGCCTGCGAGGTCGGGCATGATTCGTGCACGGCGCGGGGACGTCTGCGTTTTCGAGTTCAGGAGAGAGTTTATGTTCAAGTTCGCGTCCACCGCCGCGGCGGCGATGCTGTTCGCCGGTCTGGCCGGTTCGGCCGGCGCGGCCGAGCTGGTCGCCGGCGGTGATTTCGAGAGCGGCCTCGGCGCTTTCGGGGTGACCGGCAACACCCACACCAACACGGCCGCCGCCTACGGCCCGTGCTGCGGCGTGACCGGCTCCGAGCCGTCGCTCAGCAGCAACCACTTCGTGGCCTTCGGCGACGGCAACACCTCGGGTCTCAACGCCCTCAGCCAGACCTTCGCCACCGTGGTCGGCCAGATGTACAGCCTGACCTTCAACGCCGGCGCCTTCGGCGGCGGGACCAATCTGCTGAACGTTTCGGCGGGCGGGGTCAGCAACAGCTACACGGTCACCGCCAACAACAACGCCGACACCACCTTCGGCAGCTACGGCTTCAGCTTCGTGGGCACCGGCGCGGACAAGGTGACCTTCGCGGTCACCACCGTGGCCGACAACACCGACGCCATCCTCGACAACGTCAGCGTCACCGGGCCGGCCGTCGCCGGGGTGCCGGAACCGGCCAGCTGGGCGATGATGATCCTGGGCTTCGGCTCGGCCGGCGTCGTGCTGCGCCGCCGCCGGACGCTCGTTACGGCCTGATCGCCTCACGGCCTGATCGCCGCGCGGCCCCTGCCTCCGGGCAGGGGCCGTCGTCTTACGGCGCGTCGTAGATGATCAGCGCCGTCCCATAGCGGGACATAGTCTCCATCGCGCCGGCGAAATCCGCCGGCATGGCCTCGGCGTCGACCACCTCACCGTGCCGCAGCGCCACGATCGCGCTCCAGCCCAGGTCCGCCAGCTCCCGCACCCCGGCCGCCTCCGCCGCCGCGCCGTCGGCGGCGCGCACGAACGCCAGGGCCGTCAGGCGCGTCCCGGCCTCCACCCCCTCCAGGGTGACGATGAAGACGGACGGCGGCGGCGCACTCATGCCCCATCTTGACCCGGTTCGCGCGGCCGTCGCCAGCCGGACCGGCGTGGACGCGGCCGCCGCGGGCAGGCACGATCGCTCTGCAACCGGAGCCTGCCTTGGACGACCCAGCGCTCGAAGATCTCATGGCGGTGGTGCCGCCGCTGCTTCACGCCCTGGAGTCGGCGGGCTTCGTGGCGCGCTACCTGCACCCGCCCGACCTGCCGGCCGTACTGGCCGCTGTGGGCGAGCCCGACGCCGCCCTGCGCGAGGTCCGCCCGCGCCTGGAGGCCTGGCCCGACGGCCTGGCCGATCTTCGCACCGCCCTGGCCGCCGCCAGCGACGCGGTGCTCGCCGCCTTCGAGGGCCTGCGCGCCGCCGGCCCTGACGACCTGCGCGCCGCCTACCGCGCCCTGGGCCAGCTGCCTCGCGCCCAGGAGGCGCTCTATCGGCTGTGCCCGGTCCTGCCGCCGGTCAGTCGCGCTTTCCTTGACCCCGCCCACCGGCAGGACGCCGACCTCCTGGCCCGCCTCGCCCAGGTCCGTCCCGACACCGGTGTCTTCCACGTCGACAACGCGCCCGGTTCGCGCGGCGGCTTCTCGCTCTACGTGCCGGAAACCTATTCCGCCGAGGTCGCCCACCCGCTGGTGATGGCCCTGCACGGCGGCGCGGGGAACGGCCGCGGCTTCCTGTGGAGCTGGCTGCGCGACGCCCGCGCCCGCGGCGCCATCCTGGTGGCCCCCACCGCCACCGGCGACACCTGGGCGCTGATGGGCGAGGACCTCGACACCCCCAACCTCGCCCATATCCTGGACCAGGTCCGGGCGCGCTGGACCGTCGACCCCGCGCGGCTCTTACTCACCGGCATGAGCGACGGCGGGACCTTCACCTATGTGTCGGGGCTGGAGGCCGGCTCGCCGTTCACCCACCTGGCCCCGGTGTCGGCCGCCTTCCACCCGATGCTGGCCCAGATGGCCGACGCCGAACGGGTCGCCGGCCTGCCGGTCCACATCGCCCACGGGGCGCTCGACTGGATGTTCCCGGTCGCCCAGGCCCGCGCCGCCGCCCGGGCGCTCACCGCCGCCGGCGCCCAGGTCGCCTACCGTGAGTTCGACGACCTCAGCCACACCTACCCGCGCGAGCTCAACGCCCAGTTGCTGGACTGGCTGGCCGGCGGCGTTCCCGTCTGAGGCGAGCCCTATCCAGGAATTCCCCTCTCAGGTGAAAGCCGAACATTGTTCCTTCAACCTGTGGCCAGGATGGTTAACACTGCCTCTGGGGGAGTTACGCCATGCGTCTCGTCGCCGGCCTCGCGGCCACCACCGCCGCCCTGCTCATGACCTCGGCCGCTCACGCGACCATCATCTACCAGACCGATTTCGAGGCCCCGACCTACAGCACCGGCTTGCTCGGCGGCCAGAACGGCTGGAGCACGTTCGGCAGCGGCAGCGCGGTCATGGTGGACGACGGGATGCCGATCGACGGCGTGCAATCGGCCAAGATCACCGGCGCGCTGGCCGGCGGCCAGAGCGGCCCCTATCACACCAACCCTTCCGGCATCGCCAAGGTCACGGTCAGCGCCGACATCCTGCTGACCCACAGCACCGCGGATCGGGGCTGGCAGTTCTCCGCCATCGGCCCCAGCCTGCTCGGCTTCACCGGCGGCATCGACGTCGACGCCAACACCAACGCCATCCGCGCCATTACCAGCGGCTTCACCAACATCGGCACGTTCAGCCGTGACACCAAGCACCGCGTCGACATCCTGCTGGACTACGGCGCCCAGACCTTCGGCGTGAAGCTGGACGGCGCGACCCTGGCCAGCGGCCTGGCGTTCTGCGGCGACAACGGCCCCTGCGCCGGCGCGCCCACCCCGGGCTACAGCACCGTGCTGTTCGACACCTTCGGGGTCAGCGGCGCCGACGCCGGCTACCTGGACAACATCCTGGTGCAGTCCACGCCCGGCGTGCCGGAGCCGTCGGCCTGGGCGCTCAGCCTGCTGGGCTTCGGCCTGCTGGGCGCCGCGCTCCGCCGCCGCGCCCCAGCCTGAGACGTCCTGCCGCACAACGGTTCTGAAACCCCTGCGGCCTACATTGCGTACGTCAGCCGAAGCCCGCTCAGCCGCGGGCGCTGATGGGGTATGCTTCCATGAGG
>NZ_JANXWD010000118.1 GCF_025351295.1 Phenylobacterium sp. | reverse complement strand
GCCAGGATGGTTAACACTGCCTCTGGGGGAGTTACGCCATGCGTCTCGTCGCCGGCCTCGCGGCCACCGCCGCCGCCCTGCTCATGACCTCGGCCGCCCACGCGACCATCATCTACCAGACCGATTTCGAGGCCCCGACCTACAGCACCGGCCTGCTCGGCGGCCAGAACGGCTGGAACACGTTCGGCAGCAGCGGCGCGGTCATGGTGGACGACGGGATACCGATCGACGGCCTGCAATCGGCCAAAATCACCGGCGCCGTGGCCAGCGGCCAGAGCGGCCCCTTCCATATCGACACCTCCGCCATCACCAAGGTCACGGTCAGCGCCGACATCCTGCTGACCCACAGCACCGCGGATCGGTCCTGGCAGTTCTCCGCCATCGGCCCCAGCCTGCTCGGCTTCACCGGCGGCATCGACGTCGACGCCAACACCGACGCCATCCGCGCCATCACCAGCGGCTTCCCCACCATCGGCACGTTCAGCCGCGACACCAAGCACCGCGTCGACATCCTGCTGGACTACGGCGCCCAGACCTTCGGCGTGAAGCTGGACGGCGCGTCCCTGGCCAGCGGCCTGGCGTTCTGCGGCGACAACGGCCCCTGCGCCGGCGCGCCCACCCCGGGCTACAGCACCGTGCTGTTCGACACCTTCGGGGCCAGCGGCGCCGACGCCGGCTACCTGGACAACATCCTGGTGCAGTCCACGCCCGGCGTGCCGGAGCCGTCGGCCTGGGCGCTCAGCCTGCTGGGCTTCGGCCTGCTGGGCGCCGCGCTCCGCCGCCTCGCCCCAGCCTGAGACGTCCTGCCGCACAACGGTTCTGAAACCCCTGCGGCCTACATTGCGTACGTCAGCCGAAGCCCGCTCAGCCGCGGGCGCTGATGGGGTATGCTTCCATGAGGCGTTTGGGCAAGGCGATCGCGGCGTTCGGCGCCGCTCTGGGGCTGGCGACGGCCGCCGGCCAGGCCAAGGCCTCCACCTGGCTGGTGACCTACGCGGCCCAGTCCGGCGCCCCGGCCCTGGCCACCCTGACCCTCGACGTCGCCGACGCCCTGAACGCGGTGGGCGGTTACGATGTCCTGGGGGTCTCCGGCGCCGTCGACGGCGACACGGTCACCCACCTGGTCGCCAATCCCAGCCAGCCGTTCGCGTCCTACAGCGCCGATGGCATGTTCATATTCGACAACGTGGTCTGGGCCGCCGCGCCGCACTTCTCCAATCCGGGCCTGTTCTTCGCCGCGGCCTCGGGCGACGAGTACAACCTGTTCTCCGACAACGCGACGACCTACGAGCTATACCGCGCCCACGCCGGCGTCGGGTATCTGGACCACTCGGTAGGCAGTGTCGCCGCCGCGCTCATTCCCCCGCACGCGCCCCTCGACCCCGGCGACATCGGCACGGCCGGCGTGCCCGAGCCGGCCACCTGGACGATGCTGATCCTGGGCTTCGGCGCGGTCGGCGTCGCGCTCCGCCGCCGTCGCCCGGTCCCCGCGTAGACGCCTACCGCGACAGGGCCAAGGTCGCCGAGGCCTCGTCCAGCCGCGCCCGCTCGGCCGCCCAGGCGGCCTCCGCCGCCGCATGGCGCTGGGTCAGGGCGTCGGTGTTGGTCGCCATCGGCGCCTGCTCGGCGCTCAGCGCCACGCAGCCCGGATAGGTCGCGAACTCCGGCGCCAGGGCGCACTGCGCCACCGCCGCCTCCACCAACGCGTTCCGCTCGGCCGCCTGGCTCTTCAGCGCCGCCAGCCCGGCGACCAGCCCGCCATGCGCCGCCTCCGCCTCGTTGCGCGCCGCCAGCACCCTGGCCGCCAGCGCCGGCCGCTCCGCATCGCTCGCGCCCTTGCCCGCCAGCTCCAGCGCCCGGCCGGCCGCGGCGTGGATCCGCGCCTGGGCCTTGCCGATCCCGGCCAGCGCGGCGGCGGCCGCGGCGTCGAAGTCCTGGGCCGCCTTCAGCGCCGCATCCACCGCGTCCGCTCCCTCGGGCGGACCCGGCGGGACCAGCGGGCCGGGCGCCGCGAGCGGCGCGGCCGCCACCGGTCCGGCGGGCGGCGGCGTGGCCTTGGTCGCCGCGCCCTTTTCGCCCGAGCACCCCGCCAGCAGCATCAGCGCCGCGACCGGTCCCGCCCATGCGCGCCCATCGATAGTCCGCATCGGCGTCCCTCAAGCTTTGTAGGGATCGCAATCCCGCCCGCCCCGGCCTGTCAAGGCGCGCCCTTGGCCTGCGGCCCCAACGGCCCTTACAGTGGCCCACCGGCGCAGACCGGCTGGGGGGACCTCACATGACGATATTCTCGCGCCGCACCCTGGCGGCGGCTGTCGCGGCCCTCGCCATGGCCGCCCTCCCGGCCCTGGCCGCCGCCCCGCCGCCGCTGAAGGCCGCCGACTACGCCGCCATCCTCGCCGATCCCGCCCGCCCCGAGGCCGACCGCAAGGACGACGCCGCGCGCAAGCCCGCCGAGGTCGCCGCCTTCGCCCAGCTACGCCCCGGCGAGACCGTGCTGGAGGTCGAGGTCGGACGCGGTTGGTTCACCGAGATCATCTCCCGCGCCGTCGGCCCCAAGGGCAAGGTGATTACCCAGAACCCGGTCGAGTTCGCCTATTCCGGCCCCGCCATGGCCGCACGCCGCGCCAACGGCGGGCTGGCCAACGTCACCGACACCACCACCCGCTTCGACGCCCTGGCCGCCCCCGACGCCTCGGTCGACCGGGTGCTGTGGATCCTGGGCCCGCATGAGGTCTTCTACACACCCAAGAACTCCCCTGGCCTGGGCGACCCCGCCACGACCTATGCCGAGATCTGGCGGGTGCTGAAGCCGGGCGGCGTCTTCGTGGCCATGGACCACGCGGCCACCGCCGGCGCGCCCACCACCACCGGCGGCACGATCCACCGCATCGATCCGGCGGTGGTGCTGAGCCTGGCCAAGGCCGCCGGCTTCAGGCTGGACGCCCGCAGCGACATCCTGGCCAACCCCGCCGACGACCGCACCCGGATGGTCTTCGACCCCACCGTGCGCCGCCATACCGACCAGTTCCTGTTCCGCTTCGTGAAGCCGAAATAGGCGGCGCGCCGCCCGCGCGCGCTAACTTCCCGGTCGCGCCGCCGACGCCCGCGGCGGCAGGTTGAACGCCGGCGCCGCCACCGTCCGTCCCCGCCGCACAGGCAGGCGCAGCCGCGGCGCCAGCCCATTGAGCAGGCCGGTCAGCGTGATCGGTGTCCGCATATCGGCGTTCCTCTCGCCACCCCAGACCCCAACCGATGCACGCGTCATAGCTTCCACAGCCCGCCACCGCTTTAGGTCATGGCGCCCCCGTCGCGAATTCCCTAAGCAGGCGCATCTGCACCCGCCGCGCCAAGGAGCGCCCGACCATGATGAAGCTCTACTCCGGGGATCTCAGCCCCTATTCCGCCCGCGTTCGGATGCAGATCTACGCCAAGGGCATCACCGACATCGCGCTGGAACGGCCCGCCACCTTCGGCACGCCCCAGTTCCGCCAGGACCATCCCATCGGCCGCATCCCGGTGCTGGATATCGACGGCGACATGATGCCGGAATCCGAGGTGATCGCCGAATACCTCGAGGAGATCTACCCCACGCCCTCGCTGCTCGGGACCACGCCGCGCGAGACCGCCCACATCCGTACCGTCGCCCGCATCGGCGACATCTACATCATGAACAACATGTTCATGCTCTCGCCGCAGAGCCGCGCCGCCACCCGCAACGACGGCATCGTCGAGCTGCTGGGCGGCCAGGTGGTGCGCAACATCAAGGCGCTGGACAAGCTGATCGGCCTTGAGGCCGGCCAGGAAGGCTTCGCCTGCTGCGGCCGCCTAACCATGGCCGACTGCGCCCTGGTCCCCGGCCTGTTCCTGGTCGAGAACGTGCTGCCGGCCACCGGCCTCGACAACCCGATCCCCGCCAACCCCAACGTCGCCGCCTACTGGGCCGCGATCCAGCGCAACGAACACGCCGCCAGGACCCTGGCCGAACTCCACCGCGGCCTCGAGGAGCGCCGCGAACTGATCCGCAGCGGCGCCTTCGACAAGATGATGGCCGCCTCCCGGGCCGCCATGGCCGCCGCGGAGAGCTGAGCCGCCGCCCCTTCCGTGACCCTACGGCGCCGCCGGATACTGCCCGGCAACAACCATAAGGGACGGGAACCATCGCATGACCGACATCCTCGATCTGGGCGGCCGCGTCGCCCTCGTCACCGGCGCCGGCCAGGGCGTCGGCCGCCAGGTGGCCCTGCAGCTGGCCGACGCCAGGGGCTCCGGCGGCGTGGTGGTCAACGACTACGTCCTGGCCCGCGCCGAAGCCGTGGCCGAGGGGATCCGCACCGCAGGCGGCAAGGCCCTGGCTTTGCAGTGCGACGTCTCCGACCACCTCGCGGTCAAGGACATGGTCGCCAAGGCCGCCGCCGACCTGGGAGCCGTCGGCGTCCTGGTCAACAACGCGGGCAACGCCGGCGCCACCCCGTCGGCCGAACTCGGCAAGCCCTTCTGGGAGACCAGCCCCGAGGTCTGGAACAGCTTCATCGGCGTCAACCTGTACGGCGTGATGAACTGCACCGCCGCCGTCATCCCCGGCATGCTCGCCCGGCAAGCGCCCGGCCGCATCATCACCGTGATCTCCGACGCCAGCCGCTGGGGCGACGCCAGCATGGAGATCTACGCCGGCGCCAAGGCCGGCGCCGCCGGCTTCATGCGCTCGGTGGCCCGCACGCTGGGCCGCTACCAGATCACCGCCAACTGCGTCGCCATCGCGCTCACCGCCACCCCGGCCGTCGAGCGCACCCTCAACGGCGACCCGGAACGCCTGAAGCGCACCCTGGAAAAGTACATCATCCGCCGCCCCGGCCGCCCCGACGACGTCGCCAACATGGTCCAGTTCCTGGCCTCCGACGCCTCCCCCTGGATCACCGGCCAGGTCTACCCCGTCAACGGCGGCTTCACCTTCGCCCTGTGACCCCGGCGCGTTTCCCTCCCCTTCATGGGGAGGGCCGACCCGACGACGTCGAGCGGGGTGGGGAAGTGTGGGTCGGATCTGAGCCTTGGAGCTTGCCCCCACCCCGCCCCGCCCCGCCCT
>NZ_JANXWD010000097.1 GCF_025351295.1 Phenylobacterium sp. | reverse complement strand
CGAGGTTGGTGTCCTTGACCTGGCCGTGTTCGAAGGCCGTGCCCTCGAAGAGAGCGAGACTCATGCCCCACAGCGACGCGCCCTCCATCTGGGCCAGTGCGCCGTCGGGGTGGACGATGGCCCCGGCGTCGGCCACCAGGGTCAGCTTCTCGACCTTCACCGCCCCGGTCTTGCGGTCGACCTTCACCCGCGCGGCGCAGGCGACCCAGGTGGGCATGTCGCGCTCCTGGCCGAAGGTGGTCGCGAGGCCCAGGCCAGTGTTGGCCGGCAGCGCCTGGCCCCAGCCGGCCTTGGCCGCCAGCCGTTGCAGCACCGCGGCCTGGCGCCGCGCCCCGCCCACCGCGGTGGGCGCCGCGCCGGCGTTCCGGCCCGCGGCGTCCAGCAGCTTCAGGCGGAAGGCCAGCGGGTCGACGCCGGCCTCCAGGGCGGCCTCGTCCATGAAGCTTTCCACCGCCCAGTTGGTCCAGCCGGGTCCCACCGAGCGCAACCAGCCGGGCCGGAAGGTCTGGTTGGCCAGGTCGTTGCCGATCGCCCGCACCCGCTGGGCGCCGACGGTGTACCAGTGGTCGGCGCCGCTGATCGCGAAGGGGTCGTAGGCGACGCCGTTGGCGCCCTTGGGCATGAAGAAGGGGGCCATGGCCTGGGTCGGCCAGCCGGCGCAGGCCGCGTGGTCCATGGCGATCACCCGCCCGCCCTCGCCGAACGCCATCTTCACGGTCTGCACCGAGGGCGAGCGCGGGCTGTCGAAGCGGCTGTCGTCGGGCCGGGTCAGGACCATCTTCACCGGCTTGCCGCCGATCGCCTTGGAGGCCAGGGCCGCGCCCACCGCATAGTCGCCGTTCAGCCGCCGCCCGAACCCGCCGCCCAGCAGGTAGGTTCTGAGGACGATGGTGTCCTCCTTGCGCCCGAGGGCCTGGGCCAGCCACGGCAGCACCAGCGACTGCCACTGGTTGCCCGTGTGGATCTCGAACTTGCCGTCCTTCTCGAAAGCCAGCGCATTCACCGGCTCCATCTGCAAATGGATGGCGGTCGAGGTGGTGTAGGTGCGCTCCAGGGTCGACTTGGCGGCGGCGAAGGCGGCGTCGACCCCGGGGTGCTCGACCACCAGGCTGCCGGTGGTCCGGTCGGCGATCAGCGCCTTGGCGCGGGCCTGCAGGTCGGCCTCGGAGACTTTGCGCGACGCCTCCGCGCCGGTCCAGGTGACCTTCAGCGCATTGGTCGCGCGGTCGGCGGCGACGAAGCTGTCGGCGTAGACCATCACCCAGCCGGGCACGGTCCCCGAAGCATCCTCCAGGGCTATGGCGCGGATGTAGCCCGGCACCGCCTTGGCGGCGGTGTCGTCGATGCTGGCGACCTGGCAGCCGTAGCGGGTCGGGGGCAGCTTGGGCCGGGCGTAGACCATCCCGGGGACCTTGGCGTCGAGGCCGTAGATCCCCTGGCCGTTGGTCTTGCCGGGAATGTCGCGGGCCGGCGCCGGCTTGCCGATCAGCCGCCGGTCGGCGGCCTTCTTGATCGGCATCTTGGCCAGGTCCTCGGCCGAGCACTGCCGGGCAAGATCCCCCTTGGCGACGATATCGCCGTAGGAGACCGAGCGCTTGCCGGCGATCACGACGCCGTTGCGCGCGACGCAGCTGTTCACCGGCGCGCCCAGCAGCTTGGCGCCGGCCTCGGTCAGGGCGATCCGCCCCGCCGCGCCGGCCTGGCTGTAGATCGGATAGCTCTGCCAGACCGACCAGCTGCCGCCGGTGACCATCAGGCCCCACTTGGGGTCGGAATCGACGTGGTCGATCTTCACCTTGGACCAGTCGACCTCCAGTTCGTCGGCAACGATGCGGGCGATGGCGGTGCCCACGTGCTGGCCCATCTCGGCGCGGATCACATGGACGGTGACCACGCCCTGGCGGTCGATGTCGTACCAGATGGTGGGCGCATAGCCGGCCGCCGCCTCGGCCGGGGTCGAGAGGCCGAACACGCCGCCGGCCGCGGTCACGGTGATCAGGAACACGCGGCGCGACGGGGCGAACTCGTGGCGGGCGATGTCGAGCGAGAGGGTCATGCCTTCACCGCCTTCCTGGCCATTGGCGCGGCGGGCGCGGAGGCCAGCTTGATGGCGTGTTTGATGCGCACATAGGCCATGCAGCGGCAGAGGTTGCCGTTCATGCCGGCGTCGATCTCGGCGTCGGTGGGATGCGGCTTGGCCTTGAGGAGGGCGGCCGCCTGCATGATCTGGCCCGACTGGCAGTAGCCGCACTGCGGCGCCTGAGCCTCGATCCAGGCCAGCTGCAGCGGATGCGCGCCCTTGGGGTCCAGCCCCTCGATGGTGGTGACACTGCGGCCCTTCACGGCGCTCACCGGGGTGGTGCACGAGCGCAGGGCCTGGCCGTCGACATGCACGGTGCAGGCGCCGCACTGGCCAATGCCGCAGCCATATTTGGTCCCGGTCAGCCCGACCTCGTCGCGGATCGCCCAGAGCAGGGGCGCATTGTCCGGGGTCGTCACCGTGACCTCGCGCCCATTCAATCGGAAGGTCGTCATCTGGGCCCCTCAGCGTCTGCTGGCAGGCCAGCGGACGCCAAACCGGGGGCGCGGGCAAGCCTTCTTATGCGGTCGGAGCGATCAGGGCGCGCCGCCGCCGCAGCGCGGCCCCGGCCGCGCCGAAGCCGACGATCATCAGCGCCCAGCTCGCCGGCTCGGGAACGCCGGAGGGCGGTGGCGGCACATGGCCGAAGGTCGCGCCGGACGCCGCCGTCAGGAACACATCATCGGGCGTGTCGAAGCCGATCCTGGCCGTATGGCTGGCGTCGATGCCGCCGACGGAGAACAGGGCCGACAGCTCATAGGCGATGTCGAACACGTCACCCGGATTAACGGTCCGCGTGTAGCTGACCGTCAGGCCCAGTGGCACGCTGACCGGCGCGGCGCTGAGCTGCGACACCACGGCGCTGTGCACCTTCGTCGTGAAGTCGAACGGATTGACGATCGGCAGTAGCGTGTGGGGATCGATATCCAGCGTGCCGATGGTCCCGACCATGTTGGCCCCAAAGACGGCGTTCTTGGCGCCGAACGGAATGGAGGTGGCGAAGCCGTCGACCTGCAGGGTCGTGGTGATCGCGAACGGCCCCGTGCCGCCGTGCACGGTGTAGGTGTCGCTGAACGCCAGGTCGAACTCGGCGGCGCTGAAACCGCTGACGGACGCGTGGATCGCGTCGGGGCCCGTCGATCCGGACGCGGTGATGAAGTTGAGCCCGGTGCTGTCGTGGAAGGTCATCGGGGCCATGGTGGTCGCCACCGACGGGTCGGAGACGATCGCGCACTGCACCTGGGGACAGGAGGCCAGGCCGGAGTCGATCTCATAGAGCGCGATGAACGAGTGGCTGCCGGGCGGCGGGAAATTGATCACCGCGGCCGCGAAGGCCGGTGACGCGCCGAAGGCGAGGGCGAGCGCGCTGGCGGCGAGTTTCAGAGTGTGGCGCATGGGGGTCTCCTCAGGCTTGCTCGATTGGGAAGGATCGACCTGTTCGCCGGCGGAGCGTGGCGCCCACGAGTCCGAGGCCGGTGATCATCAGCGCCCAGCCGGCCGGGTCCGGCACGCCGGCCGAGACTAGGGCCGGGTCGAAGTAGCGGTTGTTCACCAGGTAGTCGCCGGCGTTGACCGTGACGCCGTCGGCCAGGTTGAAGACATCCATCCCGGTCGGCAGGGCGAAGGTGTGGCCGAACTCCGAGCGGGCCGACGCACCGGGTCCGACCGCGCCGCTGCCCACCTCCAGGCCTATCTCGAAGAAGACCAGCTGGTTCAGCGGAACAATCACGGTCGGGCTGCGCACTACCCCGTGGGGCGCGGGGCCCAGCACGCCGCTGACGAGACCGAAGTTGCTCTGCGCGAACAGCGAGCCGTCGTCCTTGAGCGATTCCCGGATGTCGAGCCGGCCGGTCAACACGACGAAGGCGTCAAAGGCGGCGACGGCCTGGGTGAACACGCTCGGATCGCCCCCCGCGGCGTTGAGAACGCCATCGACGAAGAGGTTGACGGAGACCTCCGCCTCCGTGGCGTTGGGATCGGACGATGTAAACATCAGGAAGTCGGAATAGGTGGCGTTGGCGACCGGAGCCGCCGGCGTGCTGGTTCCGCCGAAGGTCGCGGCGCTGGCTGTGGCGCCCACATGGCCCGCCTCGGCGAAGGCCGTCGAGGTGAGAACGCCGAACCTGTCGCCGCAGGTCATCGCCAGCGAGACGGCTGAGGACTTGGTCTCGGTGCGGGGTTCGCCGCAGCTGCCGATGCTGCCGCTGTTCGAAACACCCGCAAACCCGGTCAGGATCGGCGCCGCCGCGGCGACGGACGGCGCGGCGAGGGCCGCCAGCGCAAGGCCGCCGGCGATCATCGGCATCAGGACAGGGCGCATGGCGGGTACTCCGTTGTCCGAAGAGGCGCGACGGACGCGTCCATCCTCCCCTGGAAATCTCAGGCTACCGCTACCCCTGGCGGTCTCCCATTGGCCGGATGGCCTAGCCTGATGGCCCATCCCGTTGCGCCGCCGCCGGTTCGAGCCAAGATGACCCTCGGGAGAAAAGAGGATGCCGCGGGCGCTGCCGACTCATCTGCTGGCGATGGTGGTGCAGGCCGGGGTGATGGTCTTCGCGCTCTGGGCGCTGGGGCCGGCGCTGCCGGTCGCGCGCCGCGAGCTGATCGTGGTGATTCTGGTCGTGCTGATCGGGCTCTGGGTGGGCGTGATCGTGGTCTGGTCCCTGGGCCGCCATCGCATGGACGGGCGGCGGCTGACCTGGCGGCGTGCGAACTGGGCGATCACCTGGCTCGGCAACGCCTCCAACATCGCGGGCTTCTGGCTGGCCATGCCCTATGCCGACGACGCCCTGGTCCTGCTGCTGGCGGTGTTCTCCTACGCGGCCGTGACGGTGGCGGTCCTGGGCTCGATCCAGCGGCCGCCCGCATCGGAGGGGTGGGTGCTGGCGCCGGTGGCGCTGCCGGCGTCGCTGGCCCTGTGGGCGGCGCTGCACTGGGACCGCTATGTCGGGCCGCTGATGCCGTACTCCCTGGTCTATGTGATCATGATGCTGGAGCTGCGCCGGACCGTGCAGCGGTCCTCCAATCGCGCGTACGCGGCCCAGCAGGCGGCCGAGGCCGCCCTGGCGGAGGTGGCCGCCGAGCGGGACGCCAAGACTCGGTTCCTGACCTCGGCCTCGCACGACCTGGGCCAGCCGCTGCAGGCCGCCCGGCTGTCCTTCGACCAGGTGCTGCGCAGCCCCGACCCGGTCCAGCGCGAGAAGGCGGCCCGCCGCGTCGCCTGGGCCTTCGACGCCACCGAGCAGCTGCTGCGCCAGATGCTTGACCACCTGCGGCTGGAGTCAGGCGTGGTCGAGGCGCGGATCGCCCCGGTGCCGGTGGGGCCCCTGATCGCCCGGCTGGCCGAGCTGCAAGAGCCGGCGGCTCGGCTGGCGGGGGTCGAGCTGCACGCCCTGCCCAGCCGGCTGGTCGCCAGCGCCGACGCGGCGCTGACCGAACGGGCGCTGGGCAACCTGCTGGCCAACGCCATCCGCCACGCCAAGGCCCGCCGCGTGCTGGTCGGCGCGCGGCGGTGCGCGGGCCGGGTGCGAGTGTGGGTGATCGACGACGGGGCGGGCATCGCCGAGGCCGACGCGCCGGGGCTGTTCGAGGACTATGTGCAAGGCTCCGACCACGGTGACGAGATCCGCGGCGGGTTCGGCCTCGGGCTGGCCTCGGCGCGGCGGATGGCCGGGCTGATGGGCGCGAGCGTCGGGCTCGAGCGCAAATGGCTCCACGGCAGCGCCTTCTGGCTTGAACTGGAGGCCGCGGAGGCCAAAGCTTCCTAGCGGTTGTCCGGCGACATGCGGGACGGGAGGCTGACCGGGCGCATGAAGTCCTGCCTGATCTGCGACGACCACGCGATGATGCGCGAGGCCCTGGCCGGCGCCGTGGCCATCGGCTGGCCGCAGGCGCAGGTCAGCGAGGCGGCGGACTTTCCCGGCGCCTGGGCGGCGGCCGCGAGCCGGCCCGACCTGATCCTCAGCGACCTGGTCATGCCGGGCGCCGGGCCGGTCGAGGGCATCCGCCGGCTGCGGGAGATCGCGCCGGACACCCCGATCCTGGTGATCACCGGCAACGAGGAGGATGCGGTGCTGCTGGCCCTGTTCCGGCTGGGCATCGCCGGGTTCGCGCCGAAGACCTCGAAGAGCGCGATCATCGAGGCCGCCATCCGCCTGGTGCTGGCTGGCGGCCGCTACCTGCCGCCGCGCATCGTCGAGCTGGCGGCGCGGCAGGGGCCGGCGGCCGCGGCCTCTCCGTCAAAACCCGTCGTCCGGCTCACCGAGCGCCAGGTCGACGTGCTGAAGCTGATCGCGCTGGGCCAGTCGAACAAGGAGATCGCCCGCGACCTCGACCTGTCGCCGGCTACCATCAAGGCCCACGCCGCCGCCGCCATCGCCGCCCTGGGCGCCGCCAACCGCACCGAGGCGGTGATGAAGGCCCGCGAGATGGGACTGATCTAGGCGGCCGCTTACCCGTCTTCCGCCTCGTCCCGCGCGCGCCGCGCGGCGCTGAAACGAAGCACGGCCAGACCCAGGGCCGCCGAGGCCAGGGAGCCCATGACGACGCCCGCCCGGACCTGGGCCTGGTGCAGGGGGTCGCCGCCCGGGAAGGCGAGCGCGCCAATATACAGGCTCATGGTGAAGCCCACACCGCACAGCGCCGAGACCCCATAGAGCTCCAGCCACTTGGCCCCGGTCGGGCGCCGCGCCCACTTCAGCCCGATGGCGAGGGACGCGGCCCCGAAGACGCCGACCTGCTTGCCCAGGAACAGGCCGCCGGCGACACCGAGGCTGACGGCGCCGAACGCCACCTTCACCGAGCCGCTGCCGAGCTGGAACCCGGCCGCCGTGAAGGCGAACAGCGGCAGGATGAAATAGGCCACATAAGGGTGCAGGGCCTCCATGGTCTCGGTCAGCACGCCCGGGCCGCCGCCGCGCTTGGGGGCCAGCGGCAGGCAGAAGGCGGCGGCGACGCCGGCCAGCGAGGTGTTCACGCCCGAGTTCAGCGTGAAGCCCCAGAGCAGCAGCCCGCCAATTGCCCAGAACGAATAGGGCGCGGCCTTCCACCGGGCCATCGCTGCCAGCCCCGCCGTGGTCACCGCCGCCGCGGCCAGCATCGGCAGCTGCAGGTGCTGGGTGTAGAGCGCCGCGATCAACCCCACCGCCACCAGGTCGTCGGCGATGGCCAGGGTCAGCAGGAAGACCCGGAGCGTCGGCGGCATCCGGGGTCCCGCTGCGGCCAGGGCGGCGAGCGCGAAGGCGATGTCGGTGGCGGTCGGCGTCGGCCAGCCGGCCAGGTGGCCGCCCGGGCCGGCGTTGATCGCCAGATAGATGAGCGCCGGCACGATCACCCCGCCCGCCGCCGCCAGCACCGGCAGGGCCAGCCGGCGCGGATTGGAGAGTTCGCCGCGCAGAATCTCGTGCTTGATCTCCAGGCCGACGACGAAGAAGAAGATCGGCATCAGGGCGGTCTTCACCCAGCCGGACACGCTCATCTCCTGGGCGAACGGCCCGAACCGGACGGCCACCGCATGGTGGGTGAGGGCGTCGTAGGCCCAGGCCCACCGCGAATTGGCCCAGATCACCGCGGCCAGGGCGGCGATGGCCAGCAGCAGGCCCGAGCCGGTCTCGGTCTTGAGGAATTCCAGCGTGGACCGGGTCGACATGGGCTCTGCCTAACAAGGCCCCCGCGCCGTCTCTAGCGAAATCGGGTGGCGCCCGACCGGCCCGCCCTTAAGGTGCGCGCCAACAAACCAGACCTTCGAGGAAACCCCCATGCGACTGACTAAACCGCGCATCGCGCCCCTCAGCGACGCCGAGATGGGCGACGAGCACCGCGAGGCGCTGAAGGAGTTCGGCCCCAACATCCTCAATATCTTCCGCACTCTGGTGCGGGCGCCCAAGGCTCTGACCCGGTTCAACGCCTGGGGTGGCTATGTGCTGAGCCGCCGCAACGATCTGCCGGCGCGCGAGCGGGAGATCGTGATCCTGCGGGTCGGGTTCCTCTGCAAGAGCGGCTACGAGTTCACCCAGCACACTCGCATCGGCCTGGCCTCGGGTCTGACCGTCGCCGAGATCGAGGCGATCAAGGCGGGCGCCGACGCCGGATGGAGCGCCGCCGACGCCGCGCTGATCCGGGCGGCCGACGAACTGCACGCCGACCAGTTCATCACCGACGACACCTGGCGCGCGCTGGCGGCGCACTTCACCGAGAAGCAGTGCATGGACGTGGTCTTCACCACCGGCCAGTACACCCAGGTCTCGATGATGCTGAATACCTTCGGGGTGCAGCTGGACGCCGGCCAGACGCTGGACCCCGCGCTGAAGGGCTTCTGACGTGACGGGGCGGCTCGCGGGCAAGACCGCGGTCATCGTCGGCGCCGGCCAGACGCCGGGTGAGACCCTGGGCAACGGCCGGGCCATGGCGATCCTGTTCGCCCGCGAGGGCGCGAAGGTACTGTGCGTCGACCGGATCGCCGAGCGCGCCGACGAGACCGCGGCGATGATCGTGATGGAGGGCGGCCAGGCCAGCGCGATGCAGGCCGACGTCGTCCGCGCCGCCGAGGTGGCCGAGATCGTCGCTCAGGCCACAGCCCGGCTGGGCCGCCTCGACATCCTGGTCAACAACGTCGGCATCGGCGGCGGTGATGGGCCGGCCCACCGCGTCGAGGAGGCGGCATTCGACCGCATCCTGTCGGTGAACCTGAAGGGCATGTGGCTGGTGACCAAGGCGGCCCTGGGCGTGATGCGCGCGCAGAAGTCCGGGTCGATCGTCAACATCTCGTCGCTGGCGGCGCGGGCCGGCGGCATCCAGGTGGCCTATGAGATCTCCAAGGCCGGCGTGAACCGGCTGACGGCGAACGTGGCGATCTCCCAGGCGCGCTACGGCATCCGCTGCAATGCCGTGCAGCCCGGGCTGATGGACACGCCGATGGCTGTGGCCGGCATCGCCGGGGCCAGCGGCCGCACTGAGGACGAGGTCCGCGCCGAACGCGACGCCCGCGTGCCCCTGAACGGCAAGATGGGCACCGCCTGGGACACTGCGCACGCGGCCCTGTTCCTGGCCTCGGACGACGCGAAGTTCATCACCGGCGCGATCCTGCCGGTGGACGGCGGCATGGGGGTGCGCGTGGGCTGAGGGGGCGCTGACGCCGCACGGAGGTTGGAACGCCATCCCGCATGTCCGCGTTACCTGCTCCCGAAGGCAATCGGCCTCGGAGAGCGGTCATGAACAGCATCATCTATATCGTCGGCCTGGTAGTCGTCGTCGGCGCCATCCTGGGCTTCCTGGGTCTGCGCTAGTTGCAGAAAGGGTCATCCGGCGGCTAGCTGCCGCCGATGCCCGTCTCCTTCGCCTACCGACCCGACCCGCAAGTTCCGGCCCTGGGGCCGGAGTTTTTCGATCCCGTGGCGGCGGCGGACTTTCCGCAGACGATCCTGCGCTTCCGCAACGATCGTGCGGCCGCGACGGTCGGCCTGGACACGTTGACAGACGCGGAGTGGATCGCCCACTTCGGCCGCTTCCAGCCGCTGCCCGGCAACATCGATCCGCCGCTGGCACAGCGCTATCACGGCCACCAGTTCCGCTCGTATAACCCCGAGCTCGGCGATGGCCGGGGCTTCACCTTCGCCCAGCTTCGCGAGTCCGGGACCGGCCGCCTGTTGGAACTCGGCACGAAGGGCTCAGGCCAGACGCCGTGGTCGCGGGCCGGCGACGGGCGGCTGACGCTCAAGGGCGGGGTGCGCGAGGTCCTGGCCACGGCTTTGCTGGAAGCCCTGGGCGTGCCCACGTCGCGCTCATTCTCGCTGATCGAGACCGGCGAGGCTCTGGAGCGCGGCGACGAGCCCAGCCCGACGCGCGCCGCCGTCCTGGTCCGCCTCTCACACAGCCACATCCGCTTCGGCAGCTTCCAGCGCCACGCCTTCTTCGCGCGGGCCGACCGCGTGACCGCGCTGGTGGACCATGTGGTGGCCAACTACTGTCCGGAGTTGGCGGGCGCCAACGACCGCCCCGCCGCCCTGCTGGCCACCGTCGTCGAGCGCGCCGCTCACCTCACCGCCCGCTGGATGACCGCCGGGTTCGTGCACGGGGTGCTCAACACCGACAACATGAACATCACCGGCGAGAGCTTCGACTACGGCCCCTTCCGCTTCCTGCCGCACTCCGACCCCAACTTCACCGCCGCCTATTTCGACCACCAGGGGCTCTACAGCTTCGGCCGCCAGCCGGAGGCGGTATTCTGGAACCTGCAGCAACTGGCGGGCTGCCTCAGCCTGGTCACGGCGAGCGATCCGCTGGTCGACGCGCTGAACGGCTTCGGCCCCAGCTATCGGCGCGAGCTGATGGCGGCGATGCTGATGCGACTGGGCGTCGGCTCGGCCGGCGACGAGGCCGACGGGGCGCTGGTGCAGGCGGCGTTCCGCGCCCTGGCCGAGGGCGGTGCGCGGCTGCGCTGGGAGCCGTTCTTCTTCGACTGGTTCTGCGGCGGCGAGGACCGCGCGATGGCCGGGCCGCGGGCGGTGCTTTACGCCGAAGAGCCGTTCGCGGAATTCCGCGTTCGGCTGGCGGCGCATGACGCCGTGCGGCCGGAGCGGCTGGCGCATGCCTATTTCGCCGGGGCCGAGCCGGAGGAACTGCTCTACGACCAGATCGAGGCGCTGTGGACGCCCATCGCCGAGGCCGACGACTGGAGCGCGTTCAACGCCAAGCTGGAGCGGATCGAGGTGGCGCGGCAGGCTTGGGCGCTCAGCCCGGCTTAGGCCGCGACGCCCACTGCGCCAGCACCACCCCGCCCAGGGTGACCGCCGCGCCCAGGGCCTGCAGCGGGCCGATCGGCTCGCCGAACAGCCGCCAGCCCAGGATCGCCGCCACGATCGGCTGGATCAGCACCACCACCGAGGCCGTCGAGGTCGGCAGGCGGCCCATGGCCCAGGCGATGGAGCCCTGGCCGGTGACGTGCATCAGGCCCAGGCCCGCGACGGCGCACCAGCCCAGCGTACTGGTCGGCAGGATCGGCTCACGCAGCAAAAGCGCGGCGACCATCATCAGCGGCGCGCCGACCAGGCTGACCCAGAACATCAGCCGGCTGGCGCTCTCGGTCTTGCGGCCTTGCGCCATGCACAGGAAATAGAGCGCGTACCAGAGCGCGGTGAGGGCCGAGAAAGCGTCGCCCAGCGGCTGGTTCACCAGGTGGCCGCCGCCGCCCTTCTCGATGGCCATCAGCCAGGCCCCGCCGAGCGCGGCCGCCACCGAGACCAGGAACAGCGCCGCCGGCCGCTGCTTCAGGAAGATCCAGGCGAAGGCGGTCACCACCACAGGGGTCAGGTTGGACAGCACCGTGGCGTTGGTCACCGAGGTGTAGTGGATGCCGTAATGCCAGAACCCCAGGTCGAGCGCGAAGAACACCCCGGCCCATAGCGCCATCTTCGGCGGCCGCCCGATCGCGCCGGCGGTCCGCTGGGTGATCAGCGCCAGCAGCGGGAGCGCGAAGGTCAGCCGCCAGAAGCCCGCCGCCGCCGGGCCCGCCTCGGTCAGCCGCACCAGGATCGGCGACAGGCCGATGATGCAGGCGCCCAGCAGCAGCACGCCCAGCGCCCGCCAGTCGGTCCGCCCCCCCGCCCCCGGGTCCGCCGCCGCCGGGTCCGCCACCGCCTCAGCCAAAGCCCAGTTCCTTCCGCAGCTCCGCGGCGCTCATACCCCGTTCGCGCAGATCGCGCAGCGTCTGCGCCCCATCGCGCTTGGCCAGGCGCCGGCCGTCAGGGCCCAGGACCAGCGGATGGTGCCGGTAGACGGGGGTCGGCAGGTCCAGCAACGCCTGCAACAGCCGCTGCACATGGGTGGCCTCGAACAGGTCGACGCCGCGGACCACGTGGTTCACGCCCTGCCGGGCGTCATCGACCGCCACGGCCAGGTGATAGGCGACGCCGATGTCCTTGCGCGCCAGCACCAAGTCGCCGCCCAGTTCGGGTCGCGCCGCGATCTCGCCCTGGCCCTGCTCGACGAAGCTGAGGCCGCCGAACCCGCCCAGCCGTCGTGCCGCCGCCTCCAACGACAGCCGCCAGGCGAACGGCTTGCCGGCCGCCAGCCGCCGTGCCGCCTCGTCGGCCGGCAGCGGTCCGCCGCGGAACACCTCCATGGCCCCGTGCGGCGCCGAGGCGATGGCCTCGGCGGTCTCCTTGCGGGTGCGGAAGCAGCGGTAGAGCAGGCCATCGGCCTCCAGCCGCGCCAGGGCCGCCTCGTAGTCGCCCAGGTGCTCCGACTGCCGGCGTACCGGCGTCTCCCAGTCCACGCCCAGCCAGGCCAGGTCCTCATAGATCGCCGCCTCGTAGTGCGGCCGACAGCGGGTGGCGTCGATGTCCTCGATGCGCAGCAGGAACCGCCCGCCGGCCGCGCGCGCGGCCTCGAACGCGGTCAGCGCCGAGGCGGCGTGGCCCTTGTGCAGGTAACCGGTAGGCGAGGGCGCGAAGCGGGTGGTGAACACCCGCCGGGATTAGCAGCCGTGGTGCGGCTTGGGGAACAGGCCCATGTGGCTCAGCACCGCCTCCAGGAACGGCCGCTCGCCGCCGAGCTCCGCCTTCAGGTGGTCGAACTGCTTGAAGCCGGCCATCTCGGCCAGGCCGTGGGCGCCGCACCAGGCCGCGGCGCTGGCCAGTTCCAGGTGCTGTTCCTCGGTCGGGTCGGCGCCGTGCTCGACCATGGTGTCGCGTACCATGCAGTAGGCGCTGGCCTTGTTGTCCTGCATCTCGGCCGGCAGGGCTTCCTTGTCGCGGGCGGCGTCATACATCACCCGGTAGAGGGCCGGGTTGTCGCGCGCGAAGCAGACGTAGGCGACGCCCAGCGCGGTCAGCTGCTGCATACCGGCGGCCGAGGTCTTGGCCTCCGCCATCTGCGAGCCGAGGATCTCCCAGCCCTCCTTGGCCACGGCGTCGAGCAGCTCGGCCTTGTCCTTGAAGTGGTGGTAGGGCGCCGCCGGGCTGACGCCGGCCTCGCGGGCCACGGCGCGCAGCGACAGCGCGCTGGGCCCCTCCGCTTCGAGCAGGCGGCGGGCGGCATCCACGAGGGCGCGTCTCAAGTCGCCATGGTGGTACGGGCGGGATTCGGCGCTTTTAGCTTCGCTCATGACATTACCATAAATTCATATCTAAGCGCTGTACAGATATCTTGACGGTCCAGCTTCGCGTTCCCATCTGAGCATCGTTAAAATAAGAAACGCCCTCACTCCCCTGAGGGTTCAAACTCAAAGGTGTGTGTCATGACTCTCGCAAACTTCGAACGCGGCCTCGACCGTATCGCCCCGGCATTCCTGCTGTTCCTCGGCCTCACTGCGGCCGTCGCCAGCGCGGGCCTGGGCATCTAGGTCTCCCCACCTAAGGTCGACCCGAGGAGGGGCCCCATCGCGGGCCCCTTTTTCGTCACTCCTCCCCCAGCGCGTACCGCGATGCGGGGGAGGTGGCGCGAAGCGCCGGAGGGGGTCTTCCACGACGGCGCCGCCGAAGGTCTCTCGGCATCTCCGAGGCGCCCGGCCGAACCTTCTGAGCGGACCCCCTCACGCGCTTCGCGGGAGCTCCCCCAATGGGGAGCAGCTACGCCCATGCAAAAACGCATATCCAAGAGGCGAAAAAAGCTATCTAGACACCGCTTAGATATCTGCTATCTAAACATTGTCCAGATGGACCTGGGGCCCGGATTGGCCGGACCCCGAACCTTAGAATGGAGAAACGCCATGTCGTTCTCGATCAACCGGATCCTCGACGTCGTCGTGTCCTTCGCTCTGGTGGGCCTGGCCCTGACCGTCGCGGGCGCCACCGCCGTAATCGGCGCCTGATCCATGCCGCGCAACTAGACCTCGCCCGCCGAAGATTCGGGCGAGGTCGCCCGCGCACCTTCCAGGGCCCTTGACGTCGTAGAGTTGTCTCCGAATCGGGCCTATGGTTTCTCCACGTCCTGTCGATTTCCGCCGCTGAGGGTCGCGTCTTCAGTCCCATCCAGACCGCCATATTCGCGTCCGCGCACACCGTAGCCCGGACCGTTGGGGAGCCCTGCCATGCAGGTGCTTAAGGCCGCCCCGTCCGGCTGCCCCTGCCTCGTGCTCAATGCCGACTTCCGGCCGCTCAGCTATTATCCGCTCTCGCTGTGGCCCTGGCAGGACGTGATCAAGGCCGTCTTCCTCGACCGCGTCGACGTGGTCTCTACCTACGATCAGGTGGTCCACTCGCCCTCCTTCGAGATGAAGCTGCCCAGCGTCGTCTCGCTGAAGAACTACGTCACCCAGGACCGGCCGCCGGCCTTCACCCGGTTCAACCTGTTCCTGCGCGACGGTTTCACCTGCCAGTACTGCACGCGGGGCGACGACCTGACCTTCGACCACGTGATTCCGCGCTCGCGGGGCGGGCGCACGACCTGGGAGAACATCGTCACCGCGTGTGCGCGCTGCAACTTGGCCAAGGGCGGGCGCACCCCGCACGAGGCGCACATGCACCCGCGCCACCGGCCCCGCCGGCCCTCGGCCTATGAGCTGCAGGACCGCGGCCGCAAATTCCCGCCGCACCACCTGCACGAAAGCTGGCTCGACTACCTCTACTGGGACATCGAGCTGGAGGCCTGAGCGCTCAGAACACGAACGGGATCAGGCGGCCTCGCACGCGCCGCGCATAGTCGGCGTAGGCGGGCAGGTTGGCGCGGAGATAGCCCTCTTCGATCACAATCCGCGCCAGCGTGAACAGCAGCAACCCGACGACGCCGACCAGGGCCGCCGTGCTGCCAAGCCACAGCGCCAGGCCGGCATAGAACAGCAGGTTCCCGGCGTAGAGCGGATGGCGCACCAGTCCATAGAGGCCGGTGTCGACGACCATCTGGCCGTCCGCCGACTGGTCGTGGATGGTCGGGGCGGCGAATTTGTTCTGGGCGACCGCGACCTGGGTGATGAGCAGCCCCGCAACGCAGGCCAGGCCGCCCGCCAGGCTGGCAGCCGTGCTGGGCGAGGGCAGGAGGCGTAGGCTGAACACGTCGAGGGGGATGAAGGCCGTCCAGGCGACCAGGTAGACCAGGAACGCCACAAGTCCCACGGCGTCGATCAACGGCTGGCGCTGAGGCTTGCTCGCGACCGGCCCCTGCTGGCGCATCGCGAAGTTGGCTGGTCGGAAGACCGCGAGCGCCGCCGAGCCCGCGCCGGACGCGATGGCGATGGCCGCCACGGCGATCCAGGCGCGCAGCCAGACCCAGGTTCCACCCGCCGTGAGGCCCGCTGGGACCAGCAACAAAGCCGCGACCGCCATCACCACGGCGAGCGCTGCGAACAGACCCTTGAGAACGGCCATTTGTGCCTCCCGAGCGTGAAATCAACGCCTTGGGCGGTCGAGTGGCAAGTCCTCGCGCCTCAGCCGATCAGCCGGCGCACCGCGGCTTCGACCACCTCTTGGGCGTGGGCCACCGGCAGGTCCTGTTCGCGTCGCAGTCGCGACCAGGCCTCGAAGCTCATCAGCAGGTCCAGCGCCTCCAGCCGGGCCGGGTCGGCCATGATCGCCGGGGGCAGCTCGGCCACCAGCAGCTGGCGCAGCTCGGTCACCAGCCGGGTGTAGTCCGAGCCCAGGAACTTCGAGCGGTGGCGGAACACGTCGGCGGCCCGCTTGTAGGGGGCGATCTGCTCGAAGGCCTGGGCGCGGCGGCCGACCAGCTCCAGGACCCGGTCCGCCCAGGCCTGCGCGCGCACCGGCTGGTCGAGGATGGCGCGCACCTGCGCCCCCACCACCTGGGCGATCTCGCGGTAGAGGCTATCCATGTCCTGGAAGTGGCGGAAGACGGTGCGCAGGCCGACGTCGGCGCGGTCGGCCACCTGTTCGGCGCTGGGCGCGACATTACCGTCATGGATGATCGCCATCATCGCCGCCACGATCCGGGCGCGGTTGTCCTGGCCACGACGGCGGCGGCCATCGACGGGTTCGGGCGCGGGCGCCTCGTCGGCGGAACGACTCATCGCCCCATCTCGCCCGCGCCGGCCCGCGGTGTCGAGGCGGTTGGCGACGCACCGGCTTGACGCGGCAATATAGTGACACTCATAATGCCACTATATGACGGATGCCAGGAGAGCGGAATGCAGCTGCTGAGGACGCCGGACGCGCGGTTCGAGGGCCTGGCCGACTGGCCGTTCGCCCCGCACTATCTGGACCTGACCGACGCGGACGGCAGCCGGCCGCGGCTGCACTACGTCGACGAGGGGCCACGCGACGGGGTCCCGGTGCTGCTGATGCACGGCGAGCCGTCCTGGGCCTATCTCTACCGCCATATCATCCCGGGCCTGGTCGCCCGGGGCCACCGGGCGATCGCCCCCGACCTGATCGGCTTCGGCCGCTCCGACAAGCCGGCGGCGCGGACCGACTACACCTATGAGCGGCACGTGGCCTGGATGAGCCAGTGGCTGACGGCGATGGACCTGACCGGCGTGGTGCTGTTCTGCCAGGACTGGGGCGGGCTGATCGGCCTGCGCCTGGTCGCCGCCTTCCCGGAGCGGTTCGCCGGCGTGGTGGTGGCCAACACCGGCCTGCCGGCCGGTACGAACCTGTCGGAGGGGTTCGCCGCCTGGCTGGCGTTCAGCCAGAACACGCCGATGCTGCCGGTCGGCTGGATCGTCAACGGCGGGTCGGCGCGCAACCTCTCCGACGCCGAGGTCGCCGCCTATGACGCCCCGTTCCCCGACGAGACGTTCAAGGAAGGCGCGCGGCAGTTCCCGACCCTGGTGCCGATCACGCCGGCACATGCCTCGGTGGCCGACAACCTGGCCGCCTGGACGGTGCTGGAGCGGTTCGACAAGCCGATGGTGACCGCGTTCAGCGACAGCGACGCGGTGACCCGCGGCGGCGAGGCAGTGTTCCAGGCCCGCGTGCCCGGCGCCCAGGGCCAGCCGCACGTGACCCTGCGCGGCGGGCACTTCCTGCAGGAAGACAGCCCCGCCGAGATCGTCGAGGTCATCGACACCCTGATCCCGCGGCTCTGAAGAGATGGTGATGAAGGTCGAGAACGCGGTCATGCCCGCCATGCAGCAGGCGATGGACTTCTTCGGCGGCGCCGAGGACGGCCCGTTCGTGATGGTCAACCTGCTGAGTTCAAGCCAAAGGCCGAGTATGAGGACGGCTCGGACGGCGGCCTCAGTGGGCGGACGCCTATGCCCGTTACGGCGTTGAGGTGGCCAAGCTTGTCGGGGCGCTGGGGGGCCGGATCCGCTATTCCGGCGCGGTCAGCGGCCTGCTGCTTGGAGATGTCGAGGAACTCTGGGACGCCGTCGCCCTGGCGGAATACCCGTCCCTGGCGGCTTTCCGCGCCATGGCCCTCTCGCCGGAGATGCACGCCATCGAGCACCATCGGAAGGCCGGCCTCGCGGGCCAGCTGAATATCCGGACGAAACCGGGGGCGGGGTTCTAGAGCCAGATAAAAAGGCTCTAACTCTTTGAATTAGAGCGCGTCGGGCGGCGAAACCGGGATCCACTTTCGCCTGACGCGCTCTAGTCAGGCCGGTGGGCGCAACACGGTACGGAAGCCAATGTGGTTCTCGCCGGTGTCGGTGGGGCCGGGCTCGCGGGCGGCAGGGCGGTAGCGGTAGCAGTAGTTGGGCGAGCACAGGAACGAGCCGCCCTTGATCACGTGCTTGCGCTGGCCGGGGTCGCCGGGATCGAAGGCCAGGGTTTGCGGCGGCCCGCCGGGGTTGTCGGCGGCGTCGGGCCGAAGGTTCGGCCGATACCAGTCCCGGGTCCACTCCCAGACATTGCCGGCCATGTCGTAGAGGCCATAGCCGTTGGCCGGAAAGCACCCGACCGGCGCGGCGCGGGCCTTGTAGCCGTCGCCGCCGGAGTCCACGGCGGGGAAGATTCCCTGCCAGACATTGGCCTGCGGGTGTTTCTCGTCCAGCGGCTGGTCGCCCCAGACGAAACGGGTGGCGGTGCGCTTGCCGCCCTGGGCGGCGTATTCCCACTCGGCCTCGGTGGGCAGGTCGCGGCCCAGCCAGCGGGCGTAGGCCATGGCGTCGTCCCAGCCCACCTGCACCACCGGCCAGGCTTCGCGCCCGGCGATCGAGCTGTCCGGCCCCTCGGGGTGGCGCCAGTCCGCCCCCTGGACCACCCGCCACCAGGCGCCGGGGTCGGAGCCGGCCGGTTGGGCCGCGCCCACGAAGACGATGGCCGAGGGCTTCAGCTGGCCGCCGGAGAGCCCGGGATAAGCCCTGGAATCCAGCGGCCGCTCGGCCAGCGTCTTATAGCCAGTGGCGGCGACGAAGGCGGCGAACTGGGCGTTGGTCACCTCCGTGCGGTCGATCCAGAAGGCGGCGACCCGCGTCATCCGCGGCGGCCCTTCCTCACGGTGCAGCGGCTTCGCGCCCATCTGGAAGTCGCCGTCGCGGATCAGCACCATGCCGGCCGTCGAGGGCGCCGCCTCGGCCGCCGGCATGTCCGCCAGGCAATGGCCGGCGGTCTCCTTCGAGACGTTGTGAGCGCCACATCCCGACAGTGCCAGACAGGCCGCGCCGAGAAGGGCGATGCGGCTCACGTCCGCCGTGTCCGGAGCGCCAGGACCAGGCCCCAGCGCCAGGACCACGGCTACTGGAGTGGCGTAGTGCTCGGGCGGGTGATGGCCGCTCGCCGGCGGCCGCAGCGCCCAGCCCTGCAGCGTCATCAGCCCCCGCTCGACGATCACCAGGACCAGGAACAGCGGCGTCAGCGGCCGGTAGCGCAGCGCGACCGCCAGCATGCCCAGGCCCAACGCCAGCTGGGTTGCGCCCTCCCAGGCGAACACCCCCACCACCAGGTCGCGGCGCTCGCCCAGGTCCAGCCCGGCGATCACGCCCGCCCCGCCGTCCGGCAGGAAGGAATGGATCAGGCCGGGAACCAGGGTCATCACCGCCGCCAGCCCCAGGAATGCCGCCGAAGACGGCGCGCCGCGATAGTCGGCGTTGGTCGATGGCGGCAGGAAGGCCACGCCTAGTTGTCCCACAGCACGTATTCGTCGCCGGGCTTCTGCTTCATCCCGCCAGGATGGTCGACGAACACCGGACCCTGCAACAGCGATGGCCAGATCGGCTTCGCGTCGGCGGCGTCCTGGGCCTTCAGCAGGGCCAGCATCGCGCGGACGCGCGCCGGTTCGGCCCTGGAAAGCTCGGCGCGCTCGGTGGGGTCGGCGGCCAGGTTGTAGAGCCATACCTTGTTCTGCGCCTCGCTGGACTGCAGCTTCCAGTCGCCGTCCAGCACCACCTTGTACTGGCCCGAGCGCCAGAACAGCGTCTGGTGAGGCCGCCCGGTCGCCTGGCCCGACAGGTAGGGCAGCAGGTCGACGCCGTCGATCGCCCGGTCGGTCGGGACGCTGGCGTGCGCCGCCGCCGCGGCGGTGGCGAAGATGTCCACGTGGCCGACCGGGTAGGAGAAGCGCGACCCCGGCCGGATCACGCCCGGCCAGCGCATGAAGAACGGCGCGTGGATGCCGCCCTCGAAGAAGGTCGACTTGAACCCGCGGTAGGGCTTGTTGATGTCCGGCAGGCCGATGTATCCGGCGCCGCCATTGTCGCTGGTGAAGATCACCAGGGTATTCTTGTCGAGGCCCTCGTCCTTCAGCGCCTGCAGGATGCGGCCGACATTGCGGTCCAGGTTGCGCGCCATGGCCCCATAGACCCTCAGCCGGTGATCCTTGATCTGTGGCAGGGCGTCGTAGTCTTCCTTCTTGGCCTGCAGCGGCGTGTGGATCGCGTTGGGCGCGAAGTACATGAAGAAGGGGCGATTGCGGTTGGCGTGGATCGACTTCACCGCCTCGTCGGCGAGGTAGTCGGTCATGTAGCCCTTGGGCGCGAACATGGGCGAGCCGTTGTACTGGACCTGATAGGGCAGGTTCGGCCACAGGAAGCGGTCGATGGCGTCCCAGGACTGCTTGGAATTCTCCACGCCCTTGTCGTGCTCGGGCAGGTACATCGAGGCTCCGGCGATGAAGCCCAGGCTCTCGTTGAAGCCCTGGTCCTCCGGCCGCGACCCCTTCTTGCCGCCCAGGTGCCATTTGCCGAAGTGCAGGGTGTGATAGCCGCGGGTCTTCAGCACCTCGGCGATGGTGATCTCGCCGGTCGGCACGCTCAGCAGGTTCACGGCTTCGGCGGAGGCCGCGGTGCTGCCCTCGGGCATCTGGTTCAGCCGATCCTTGAAGAACTTCGGCTCGCGGATCGCGCCGGGCTCGGCTTCGGTGCCGACCATCCGCTCGAAGGCGACCGGGGCCGGGGTGAACTCGAAGCCGAAGCGGGTGGCGTAGCGGCCGGTCATGATCGCCGCGCGGGAGGGCGCGCAGGTGGCGTTGCCGGCATAGCCGTTGGCGAAGTTCACGCCCTCGTGGCCGATGGAATCGATGTTCGGCGTCGGGACCGCCCCGTTCGCCACGCCGCCGCCGTTGAAGGTGATGTCGTTGAAGCCGAGGTCGTCGGCCAGGATGAACACCACATTGGGCGGCCGCTGGCCCTGCGGTGGCGTCGCCGGGCCCTGCGCCCAGGTCACCGGATGGTTGGGCTCCACATGCGGCAGCCGAGCGTGGGCCACCATGGCCAGGATCGTCGCGCGGTTCAGGACCGCGGCGCCCAGCGCCATGGCCAGCACCAGCACCGCGGCGACCAGCCAGGTCCAAAGCTTCATGCGGGTTCCTCCCTCGATCCACCGCGCGCGGTTCTGTCCGGGCGTCGGCGGGCTCCCGGGCCCTGGATATATAGTGGCATTTATAGTGTCAATATATTGAGGCGCAACCTGTTTGGGGCCGGTGCGTTCGTCCGGCCCCGGAGGGTTCATGCGATTTTCTGTCGAGGCGCGGCTGGTCTATCTGTTCGAGGCGCCGTGCGAGGTTCTGCTGTTGCTGGAAGCCGCCCGCACGCCCGGCCAGAGCGTGCGGCATGAGCGGCTGACCGCGCCGCTGGCCTGCGACCTGGCGCGGTTCGAGGACCCGGTCACCTGCGAGCGGCACACGATCCTCGACGCTCAGGGCGACGTGGAGATCGGCTACGTTGCCGAGGTGGAGACCGTGCGCCAGGATCACGACTTCACCGCCCGCCCGGCGGGCCGGATCCGCGACCTGCCGGCCGAAGTCCTCCCGTACCTGCGGCCCAGCCGCTATTGCCCATCGGACCGCCTGGAGCGGCTGGTGCGGCGTCGGTTCGGCGGCCTGCAGGGCGGCGCCAAGGCCGCCGCGATCCTCGACTGGGTGCGGGGTCATCTGACCTACGAGGCCGGGGTCAGCGATGGCGCCAGCACGGCGCTGGACACCCTCGTCGGGGCGGCCGGGGTCTGCCGCGACTACGCGCACCTGGCGATCTCGCTCCTGCGCGCGGCGGAGATTCCGGCGCGCGCCGTCAGCGCCTATGCCTGGCGCCTGGAGCCGCCGGACCTGCACGCGGTGGTCGAACTGTTCCTGGATGGGCGCTGGTGGCTGGCGGACCCCACCGGCCTGGCGCCTCTGGACGGACTGATCCGTATCGCCTCCGGCCGCGACGCAGCCGACATCGCCTTCATGACCATCTTCGGCAAGGCGGAACTGCTGGACCAGAGCTTCGCGGTCACGCGCCTCGAGGCGATGGCCGTCACGCCGCCGGCAGGGTGACCCGCGCGCGGAGCCCCCTCGCGCCCGGGATCAGCTGCACATCGCCGCCATGCGCGCGCGCCGTAGACCGGGCGATCGGCAGGCCCAGGCCGATGCCGCCGGCGTCGACGTTGCGCGAGGGGTCGGCGCGATAGAACGGCTGGAAGACCTTCTCCAGGTCCTCCGCGCCCAGGCCCTCGCCGGCGTCGGCGATCTCGACCACCGCCAGATCGCCCTCGCGGCGCACCCGGATGCGGGCCTCGCCGCCGTACTTCTGGGCGTTGTCGACCAGGTTGACGAACATCCGCTGCAGGGCCACCGGGTCGCCCTCGACGGTGACCGGCGTCGACTCCAGGATCTCCACGTCGCCGCCGACCAAGGCCGCGTCGTCGGCGACGCACTCCACCAGCGACAGCAGGTCCAGCCGCTCGCGGGTGCGCGGCGTGCTCTCGTTGCGGATGAAGGTCAGCACGCCGGCGATCATCTGCTCCATCTGGTCGACGTCGCCCAGCACCGAGCCGCGCAGCCCGGCGGGGGCGGCCTCCATTTTGAAGCGGATGCGGGCCAGCGGCGTGCGCAGGTCGTGCGAGATGGCGCCGACCATCGCCGTGCGGTCGTCGATATAGGCCTTCACCCGGGCCTGCATGTTGTTGAAGGCCTCGGCCGCCATGCCGATCTCGGCCGGGCCGGAGAGAGCGACCGGCGGGGCGTGCGGGTCGCGGCCCAGGCGCTCGGCGGCCTCGGCGAAGCGCTTGAGTGGCGCGGTGATCCGGCGCGCGAACAGGAAGCCGGCGGGCGCGACCACCCCGAAGCCGGCCAGCACCAGCAGCAGCATGCGCCGCTGCCAGTCGGTGGGGAACGGCTCGGGGCTGGCGCGCACCACTACCCAGCGCCCGTCCGTCTGATGTAGCGCGGCGCTGAAGTCGCCGAACACCGGCGCCTCGCGCATCATCAGGAGGCGCAGGCCCGGCGGCAGGCCGTGGCCGTCCGACGGCGGCCCGAATCCCTGGCCCGGCCCGAAACCGCCGCCCGGTCCGAAGTGCTCATGGAACGCGCCCCGGAAGCCGTCCGGCCGCGATCCGGGCGGGCCATCGCGGCCCCGCCGGTGCTCCAGCAGGACCCGCGCCGTGACCGGCTCGCGCAGGAAGCGGTCGAGGGCCGTGGGCCGGTGCTCGGCCAGCCTCACCTGCTCGCGCGGCCGGCCCAGGGCGGCGGCCAGCGCGTCGACCGGCGGCGAGGGCCAGCGGGCATGCTCGAACGACGCGGGCAGGACGGCGAGCGTGGTCCGCAGCATCGGCCGCCCGTCGCGCGACGTCAGCGCCCCGCCGTTCAGCGCCGCGGCGATCTCGCTCATTCGGTAGATCGGCGGGCGCGGCGGCGGGAACAGGCCCACCACCACGAACAGCACCAGGTGCATGGCCACTAGGCAGGCCAGCAGCAGCGCCACCAGCTGCACCCCGATGCTGGCGCGGGGCAGCGCCGGCAGCGTCATGGACGGCTGACCGCCACGTCGAACATGTAGCCGGCCCCGCGGATGGTGCGGATGATCTCGCCGTCGGAACAGGCGTGCAGCTTGCGGCGCAGGCGGCTGATCTGCACGTCGACGGCGCGGTCGAAGACGTCGGCGTCCTGGCCGCGGGCGATGTCCAGAAGCTGGTCGCGCGACAGGATCCGCTGCGGGTGGTCCAGGAACGCCGACAGCAGCGAGAACTCGCCGGAGGTCAGCAGGATGGTGGTGCCGTTCGGCGCCCGGAGCTGGCGGCGCAGCGCGTCGACCACGAAGCCCTGGAACTGATAGGCCTTGCCCTTGCGGGGCGCGCCGCCGCGCACCTCCTCCAGCCGCCGGAACACCGCGCGCACCCGGGCCAGCAGCTCACGCGGGCTGCACGGCTTGGCCAGGTAGTCGTCGGCGCCCAGCTCCAGGCCCAGCACCCGGTCGATCTCCTCGCCCATGGCGCTGACCATGATGATCGCCGGCCCGCTGTCGGCGGAGAGGCGGCGGCAGATCGAAAGCCCGTCCTCGCCCGGCAGCATCAGGTCCAGCACCACCAGGTCGATGGGCGCCGAGCTCAGCACCTCGTCCATCTCGCGCGCGTCGGCGGCGGCGTGGACCTGATAGCCATGCTCGACGAGATAGGCGGCGACCTGCTCGCGCAGTTGGGTGTCGTCGTCCACCACCAGGATGTGGCGGGCGCGAAGCACCGAGGGCTGGGGCGTCATGTCGGAACCTCTCGCCGCGGAGTGTGGCGCCGTCATAGCGACTTCGCCACATTCGCGCGCAGGGGCCAGCGGGGGCGCCTAGTCGGGGTCATGGCCCGGGGGTCCGCCGATCGTGCGGTGCATCTCGATCCGGCGCATGCCGCCATGCTCCCCCATCGGGCCACCCATGCCCATGTGGCCGCCGTGGCCCGGCCCCTGCAGCCGCATCAGGGCGTCGAACACCTTCTGCTGGTCGGGGCTGAGGGCGGCGTAGAACCTGGTCAGGGCCTGGCGCATCTTGTCGTGCTCGGCGGCCATGGCGGCCTCGTGCCTGGCCATGTCGTCGAGGCGCTCGGGCGTGGTCATGGGCTTTGACGGGCCGTCGTGCATCGCGCTGTCATGCATGGCGCCGTCATGCATTGGGTCGTGACCTTCATGCATCATCATCGGCCCGCCGTCGGGGTGGTGGGCGGCGACGAAGGCCTGCAGGGCGGCCTCCTGGTCGGGGCGCAGCCGCAGGACCGTCTTCAGGTCCTCCAGATGCTGCTTCATCATCGCCTCGTGCATCGCCGCCATCTCGGGCGGCGGGCCCCCATGCATCATCGTCGGGGCGCCGCCGGGCGGATGGCCCGGGGCCTGGGCGGAGGCGACGGTCGCCAGGGCCAGCGCGGCAGGCGCAAGCGCCAGAAGCAGGCGTCGGTTCATGCGGATGGTCTCCAGTTGTCTCAATCTCGGGCGTTTATCGCACGCCGGCCCAGGCCGGGGATGACCGCGATCAAGGCGATGTTGAAATATTGGAGCAAAGGCGGCCGGCCCCCGCCCTTTCTCCCCACGGGTGTCATCCCGGTTTCGCCGCAGGCGAAGACCGGGACCCACGACCGGTCTCGGCGGCAGGACGACAGCGAAACGCCGAGCCTGATCGTGGGCCCCGGTCTTTGGCTGCGCCAAAACCGGGATGACACCGTTGGGAGGATCTGTGTGAATCCTGTCGCCATCGAAGGCCAACGCCCGCCCGGACGAGCTGAGCTGGCGTCGATAGCCCGGTCACGGCGACACCATGGCCCCGTCAGGCCACAGCTGTGGTCAGTGCGGCTCGGCAATATCCGCCGGTCGGCCGTCGAAGGCGCGCCGGTCGCCGTCGCTCGGCCGGCAACGATCCGGCCGGTCCAGGTCGACGTCGCGCGCCTCGCGGCATGGGCGCGCCGCCGACCCGCCCAGCGCCAGGCTGACGCCCAGGTTCTGGATGTCGCCGCCGCGCGCGCCGAACCGCCCATAGCCCCCATAACCGTACCCGCCATAGCCGTAGCCGCCGCGCCCCTGCTCGACAGCGATGCTGAGCGTGCCGGTCTTGCCCACCGGCAGGTCGGTGCGCGCATAGACGTCGCGATATCCATGGCTGCCCGCCGACACCGAGATCTCGCCGTGCACCTGGCGCGGGGCGCTCGAGGAGGTGACGCCGACCGGCTCGGACTCGGTCGGCAGCTTCGCCACCGGCGAGTCGCGCAGGAAGGCGTCGATCTGGTCGGCCACCGTGCGCGAAGGCGGGGCCGTGACGGTCGGCGGCTCATCCGCCGCGAACGCCGGCGCGGCGCAGGCGAGGAGGCCGGCGAGGATCGGGACGAGGACGAGCGGGCGGGCCATGGCGGGTCTCCTTGGCCAGAGTACGGGCCTCGATTGCGGCGGTCCTGTTGCGAACCGCCTGAACTGTGGCCGTCGGCGCGGCGCAACTAAGGCCGGTTGATACGCATTGGTCATCGCGGCGCCCTACCAGGGACGCATCGGCTCTCCATATATGCAGGGCTGCAGCGCGGCGACATTCCCTCCCCCCGTCGCCGACTGCGCCCCGGCCGCCGTCTCCCCCACGGCGCACGGAACGCGGCTCCCCTGAAACCCCACCCAGGGGAGCCGCTATTCGCCTTCCGGATGAGCGTTGGGCTCAGAGGCGGGCGGTATTCCCCGTTCAGGCGAGCGTCATTGCGGCCAGTTCCTAACAGGCGTTAATAATATCGCTTGAGCCAGAGGTGGCGGCGATCGCAGGCGACGGGGTGTCGGTCTGGGGTTCGCGGGGTCGGCCGGGCGGTTTTGGGGGAGTTCCAACGTGTTTCATTCCGACGAGGCCGTTGTGCGCCGCAGTCCGATGCTCGGCGCACTGAAGGCCGCCATTCCCGCCGCGGCGCTGGCGCTCAGCCTCGCGGCGGCCTCGGCCAGCCACGCCACCGACTACTTCCTGCAGTCGGCGACCATGGACACCAGCCATACGGCGCACATCTACGGCCCCGGCTATCCGGTCCCGGTGTACAGCGACGAATACGTCTTTCTGGGTCCGCTGGTGTTCACGACCAACCTGGGGACCGCGGCCGGGACGCCGACCTTCAACCTGCTCGCCTTCTGCGTGGACATCTTCCACAACATCACGCTTGGCCCGTTGAACCTGAAGTACAACGACCTCCTGCCGCTGAATTCCAATTCGCAGGTGCCGGCGTCGCCGATCTCGGCCGCGCAGACCATGCAGGTCGCGCGCCTCGTGAACTACGGCGAACTCGTCTACGACAGCGCCGACGTCAACAAGAGCGCGAAGCTGGCGGGCCTGCAGGGCGCGATCTGGCAGGTGATCAACCCGACCTACACCGTCGTCGCGTTCGACGCCCCGGTCGACAGCCTGATCGCCGACTACACCAGTGCCTCCTACAACAGCTTCCTGACCGGCCACGGCTCGGTCGGCTCGGGCATCTCGTTCATCTCCGAGACCGGCAAGTACGGGACGCTCAGCGCGCACCAGGGCTTCACCTTCGCGGTGCCCGAGCCCTCGACCTGGGTGCTGATGATCGGCGGCTTCGGGTTCGCCGGCGCCATGCTCCGCCGCGACCGCCGCCGGACGGTCCGCGTCCGGGCCTGACCCGGCCGCGGGGCTGAGAGCCTCCTGAGACCTGGCACGAGAACTGCTCTCTGACAGACGCAAGTCCAGTCAGGAGCCGTTCAGTGTCCCATTTCAATGCAGTCTTTGGCGCTCGCGCCGCCTTCCTGCCCGCGGCGGCCTTCGCCTGCGGTCTCGCGCTCGCCAGCCCGGGCCATGCGACGCAGTACTTCCTGCAGTCGGACAGCATGGACACCTCGCGGACCGCGCACATCAACGGTCCCGGCGGCGCCAGCGAATACGTCTATATCGGCCCCATCACGTTCAAGACCTATCAGGGCACGGGCGCCACGCCGGCGACCGGCGCGCTCAGCGGGCCGTCCGACCTGCTCGCCTTCTGCGTGGACATCTTCCACAACATCACCCTGGGCGGCCTCGACCTGAAGTACGACGATGTCCACGACCTGACCACTAACTCCAACTACCAGACCGGCAATCCGTTCGTGGGCGGCTCGCCGCTCAGCAAGGCCCAGGTGGTCCAGGTCGGCCGGCTGGTGAACTACGGGGCCCTGCTCTACGCCAGCGCCCCGCATACCGCCGACACCGTCGACCGGCTGGCCGGCCTGCAAGGCGCCATCTGGCAGGTGATCAACCCGACCTATTCGGTGGTCAGCGGCAATGGCGCGCTCGACAGCTATATCGCCGCCTTCTCCGGCGCCAACTACCTGGCCGGCCTCTCGGGCTACGGCGCGGTCCACTCCGGCCTGACCTTCATCAGCGAGACCGGCAAATACGGCGCCAACGCCGCCCACCAGAGCTTCGCCTTCGGCGCGGTGCCGGAACCGGCGACCTGGACCCTGCTGATCGGCGGCTTCGGCTTCACCGGCGTCATGCTCCGCCGCTCGCGCCAGCGCCTGGTGAAGGTGCGCTTCTAGCGGCTGTGAGGGAGCTGGAGACCACGCTCGCCTGCTTGCCGGGGCTACAGGATTCACACAGCCATCCGCGCTGGACCGTTACCCATCAATCCGCTGGACAAGGCGAAGGCTGACGGACGAAGGGTGGTGCTCCGATCGCCCGGCCGATGCGCCGACCCGGGGCCGAGATCACATGATCGCCCGGCGAAGCAGGATCGAGGGCTGCCAAACGCCACCCTCTGACCCTCCCAACGGTGTCATCCCGGTTTTGGCGCAGCCAAAGACCGGGACCCACCCTCAAGCTCGGCAGTTCGCGGCCGTCCTGTCGCCGCGACCGGTCGTGGGTTCCGGTCTTCGCTGCGGCGAAACCGGGGTGACACCCGTAGAGGAATAGGCGGAGAGCGCCCCATTCCGCTCGGCCCGGGAACACGGGCATCTGCCTTGGCGGCAGATTGCGGCCTTGCTCAGGGATCGACCCTTCCCCGTGCCGAGATCGATCCGACCAAGGCAGCGAAGCCTCTAACGAAACACGTGGATGCCGCCGGCCCCGGCGCCCGGAGCCTCGGCCAGCCCGCGGATCTCCAGGCTGGCGCGCCGCGCGCCGCAGACGCAGCGCAGCCGCGTCTCCAGGTCGTGCAGCACCTGGCGGCCAAGGCCCTGGGCGATCCAGGGCCGGGGATCCACCGCCGCCTCGCGTCCGCAGGCGCAGCGCGCCCAGAGGCTGGACCGCGCCGCCGTCGCCCAGCCCAGCCGCGCCTCGCCGTAAGACCAGTTCCGGGCCAGGTATCTTCCGCCGTCTGCCATGGTGCGACTCCCTGCCAGAACAAAATCAGAACTTTTGGGACATGGCCACTCCATAGCCGATGTTTTTTGAGTCGCATCAACCCGACGGCCCGAGTTTCCGGTGGACGCCTTCCGGCGCCCGGTGGAAGGCGGCTAGATCTTCTCGCTGATCCGGATCGCCGCGCGGCAGCTGGTGCGGATCACCGCGGCCAGCAGGGCGTAGCCGGGGGCCTCGTGGGCGCCCTCGCCCACCGCGTGGTCGCGGTGCGCCAGTTCCTCGTCGCGGAAGGTCGAGAGTTCGGCGGCCAGCTCCGGGTCGCGCTCGGCCAGCTCGGCGATCTGCTCCGCATAGTGGGCCTCGATCACCGTCTCCACCACCTCGGTGCAGGCATGGGCGGCCTTCTCGCCCATCAGGGCGGTCCCCGCGCCCAGCGCGAAGCCGGCCAGCCGCCAGACCGGCGCCATGACCGTGGGCCGCACCCGCCGCTCGGTCAGCAGATGGTCGAAGCGGGCCAGGTGCACGGCCTCCTGGGCTTGCATCTCGGCGAACTGGCGCGCGACAGGGGCGTCGCCCAGCACCGCCTGCTGCCCGCGATAGATCTGCACGGCGGCCAGTTCGCCGGCGTGATCGACGCGCAGGATCTCGGCCATCCGGGCGGCCTGGGCGCCGCGGCCGGGCCGGGGCGGGATCGGCTTCTGGGTGCTCATCGTGCTCGCCTCATGGACCCGGGCTCATCGCTTGCCGTGCTCGCGGATCGCGGCCAGCCCGCTCAGGGCCGCCAGGACCAGCGAGATCGCGGCGTTGTAGCCGGCCATCGAGATCCCCAGCATCCGCCAGGCGGCGTCCTCGCAGGACGGCGGCTTGAACTTCGCCCCGCCAATGAACGCCTGCATGTCGGCCAGGCTGACGGCGCGGGTCCCGGAGCACGACTGCGGCCCCGGCCAGAATTTCCACTCCGCCCCGGCGTGATAGACCGCGATCGCGCAGCTCAGCGCGAACGCCAGGGCCAGCACCCAGCAGGTCGCCGCCCGCCAGCGCGGCCCGCCGGGCGTCCGCACCAGGATCATGAACGCCAGCCCCAGGGCCAGGATCGCCCAATAGACCTCGCGCTGGCGCAGGCAGAGCATGCAGGGCGCATAGCCGCCGAAGGTCTCGAAGGCGTGGGCGGTGGCCAGCATGGCGGCGGCGACCAGCACCGCGCAGAGCCGCCAGCGGTCGAGGAAGGGGCGCAGGATCTGCTGCATTCGCACCTCTATAGCGTGGCCGCGCGGCGGGTGCGACGTTTTGGGCGGCGAACCGTCAAAGCGCGAACTTGAGCGCCATGACCAGGCCGACCAGCGCCACGGCCCCGGCGCTGGCCATCAGTGCCAGCCGCTTCTCCACGAAGGCGCGGATCGGCTCGCCGTAGATTTTCAGCAGCACCGCCTCCAGCGAGAAGCGCAGGCCGCGCACCAGGATCGACATCCCGATGAACAGCCGGAAGTCCAGCTTGGCCAGGCCCGAGGCGATGGCGGTGATCTTGTAGGGGATCGGGATGGCGATCAGCAGCGCGCCCCACCGGCCGTACCAAGCCTGGAACGATTCGAAGCTGCCGCCGGTCAGCGACAGCAGCCACACCCCCACCGGCTGCAGGAAGAAGCCGATCGAGTAGCCGACACAGCCGCCCAGGATCGAACAGACCGTGCAGATCGCCGCATAGCGCAGCGCCCGCGCCCGGTCGCCCAGCACGATCGGCATCAACAGCACGTCGGGCGGGATCGGGAAGAACACCCCCTCGCAGAACGCCAGGGCGCCGAGGGCCAGGGGGGCGCGGGGCGAGGCGGCCAGGCCCATGACCCAGTCGTAGGTTTTACGCAGCATGTCGATCCAGGCGGGAGGCGTGTCTGTCCAGCTAGCAAGGGTTGGGCGGCTTGTCTCGTTCCCTCGTCGCCGTCCGCGTCAGTCGGCGGCGATCAGCGCCGCCAGCAGGGCCGCGCCGATGGGGACGCCCAGCCCGGTGCAGGCGTTCCAGCCGGCGTTGGCGTCATAGCCGACCTCCAGCACGCGATTGTCGCCCTGGACGATGCCGCGCAGCAGGTCCGGCCGGGCGTACAGCAGCCGGTGCGGCGCGCCGATCGGCCGGGCGCGCCGGGCGTTGGCCAGCGCCAGGATGGCGGCCCACAGCGGCGCGGCGGCGCTGGTGCCGCCGCTGACCCGGTCCTGGCCGCCGACCCGGATGCGCCAGCCGGGCGACGGCCCGGCCAGGGCGGCGACGTCGGGCACGCCGCGTCCGGGGCCGGCGCCGGCCACCGCGGAAGCAGGCAGGGCGAGCCCCCGCTGATAGTCCGGCGGCGGGAACTTGCCGCTGATCCCGCCGCCTGTGCCGCGCCGCTGCATCGGCTCGTTCCAGACCTGCTCGCCGGTGAGCTGGCCGGCGGCGTCGAACACCAGGTCGGTGCCGCCGCAGGCCAGCACCTGCGGGCTGGCGGCGGGATAGAACACGTGGGCCTGTCCGGCGAACCCGGCCGAGGCCAGGAAGTCGCCGGAGGCCACGACCACCGAGATGTCCTGCCGCGCGGCCTGCGCCAGCGCCGCCTCGGTCGCCGCGATGGCCGCGTCCGGCCAGGTGTCCTCCGAACTGCCCCAGCAGACCACCAGCACACGGGGCCGCGCCACCGCATCGGCCACGGCGGCGGCGATCGCCGGGCCGATGTCGGCGATCGCCTGGGCGGCGAAATAGACCGCCAGGACGGCCCCCGGGGCCGCGGCGGCCAGCACCTGCAGGTCGAGGGCGAGCTCCTCGTCGGCGCGGGGATCCTGCCCGGGGCTGTTGACGCCGCGGCGGACCAGGACGCGCGGCGCGGACCCGCCGCCCGCCGCGGCGGCCGCCTCCAGGTCGGCCGGGTCGAAGCCGCCGCCCGCGGCGATCACGCCGACGCACTGGCCCGTGGCGTCGCGGTCCGCCGGCAGGCCGTAGTGGGCGGCCACCCGGGCCGGCCACCAGCCCAGGTCGTCCGGCGCCTCGCTCACGACGGGGCGGGTCTTGCGGCGCGCGCGGCGCCTACTTGCCGGTGCAAGGCGAGGGCTTGGGATGCGCGGGGTCGGTGTCGTCATAGGCGCAGAAGGCGATCGACCAGACGAAGTCCGCGGAGGTCCCGGTGCGGGTCGCCCCGGCGGCGGGCGGCGTCGGCCGGTTCGGCGGGGTCGGCAGGCTGGTCCAGTACCAGTGCGGATCGATCGGACCCACGGGCGCCCGGAGCGGGCTGAAGCTCAGGAAGCCGGCCTGCGAGGTGGCGGTCCCGTTGGGGGCCCAGGCGGAGCGCGAATGGCAGGTCATGCAGGACGAGGAGTCGACGAAGCCGTCCTCGGTCACCGAGTTGCCCAGTCGCACATTGAGGCCGGTGTTGTCGGTGAAGTCGACCTGCGAGCCCTTCAGGCAGTAGTGCGTGTAGGCCGCCTCCAGCTTGGCCTTGACGATCAGCGCCGCCAGCGCCGGCGTCTTGGCGCAGGGTCCGTAGGCCTTCGAGCCGTTGGCGTTCGGCGGCACATAGGCCGTGGTCGCCCCGAAGCTGTCGCGGCAGCCCAGGATGGCGCAGCGGCCGGGGTTGAACTCGCTCTCGAAGGTCGCCCAGGTCCAGTTGGGCGTGGCCTTGGAGATCACGTGCATGGAGACCAGGGCGTACTTCTTGCCGTCGGTCCCGGTGTTGACGTGGAAGAATTTCGGCGCGTCGGCGACGCTGACCCGGTTGCCGCTGAAGACCGGCACGTCGGTGAGCGCGATCCAGTTGGCCTTCACCTCGACCGCGTCCAGCGGGAAGGAAAAGTCCTTGCCGAAGCCGGCCTTGAGGCCGGAGATCGAGAACAGCTTGTTCTTCACGATGAAGTCGAACGTGGCCTTGTTGCGCCGCGTCTCTTCCAGCGCCCCGGCGCCCGGCGGCACCTGTGGCAACGGCTGGCCGGCGGCCTGCAACCCGGAGAGGATCGACTGCTGCAGGGCCGGCGGGTGCAGCGAGAGCGGCGTCGCCGTGGTCGGGAAGACCGGGTTCGGCCGGAAGGTGTCGGTGTCGCTGGCCCAGGTCTCGAAGGTCGACCTGGTCCCGCCCGCCGGCGCGTTCGCCACCAGGAACAGCTTCCAGGCGAAGGCGTCCGGCGCGTTCATCGGCGGCGCCGGATCGGGTTTCACCACCGCGTTCGCGTGCCCCGCGCCCAGGAGCAGCAACGCCGCGGCCCAGCCTGCGATCGCTTTGAAATTCATGGTCGCCTCCGTGCATCGGCCGGGGCGCCCAGGGCACGAGGCCGCGATCGTCCCGCCTCCCCCAAGGTTGCGAAGACATCGCCACTCTAGTCGCGATTGCAAGCTTGGCAACGTGTGTTCGTCGAGCGACGTTATGGCCAACGCGGCCAGCCGCTCGCATCGCACTCCGATCCAAATCGCGCTACCGCAAACTAGTTTCAAGTGATACTAAATTGCTTCCGACGGAGACTCTGCCATGGACTCTGAGATCGCACCTGCCAGCCGCGACCTGTTCGACAATCCGTTGGGCACCGACGGCTTCGAGTTCGTGGAGTTCACCTCGCCCGAGCCGGAGCGGCTGAAGGACCTGTTCGAAAAGATGGGCTTCACCGCCGTCTCGAGGCACCGCTCCAAGCACGTGCTTCGGTTCCGCCAGGGCGACATCAACTTCATCCTCAACATGGAGCCGTCCGGCCAGGCCGCCGCCTTCCGCGACATCCACGGCCCCTCGGCCAACGCCATGGCCTTCCGCGTCCGCGACGCCGCCAGGGCCCTGACGCTGGCCGTCGAGCGCGGGGCCAAGGCGGTCGTGGGGCCGGTCGGGCCGATGGAGCTGAACATCCCGGCCATCGAGGGGATCGGCGGCTCGAACCTCTACCTGGTCGACCGCTATGGGGCGCAGGAGATCTACGATGTCGACTTCGTCCCGATCCCGGGCACAGAGGAGCAGCGGGCGAAGAATGAGGTCGGCCTGACCTACCTCGACCACCTGACCCACAACGTCCACCGCGGCCAGATGGCCACCTGGGCGGACTTCTACGAGCGGATCTTCAACTTTCGCGAGGTCCGCTACTTCGACATCGAGGGCAAGCAGACGGCCCTGGTCTCCAAGGCCATGACCAGCCCCTGCGGCAAGATCCGCATCCCGCTGAACGAGAGCCGTGACGAGCACTCGCAGATCGAGGAGTTCCTCAAGGACTACAAGGGCGAGGGCATCCAGCACGTGGCCCTGGGCGTCGGCGACATCTACGAATCGGTCGAGACCATGCGCGACCGCGGGGTGAAGTTCCAGGACACCATCGACGCCTATTTCGACGGCATCGAGACGCGCCTCCCCGGCCACGGCGAGGACGTCCAGCGGCTGCAGGCCGACAGGATCCTGATCGACGGGGCGCCCAGCGAGGGCCAGGGCCTGCTGCTGCAGATCTTCACCGAGAACATGATCGGCCCGATCTTCTTCGAGCTGATCCAGCGCAAGGGCAACGAGGGCTTCGGCGAGGGCAACTTCAAGGCCCTGTTCGAGTCCATCGAACTGGACCAGATCCGCCGCGGCGTGCTGCCGGCGAAGGACTAGCTCGCTTGTCCACACCGTCCGGCTCGTCATGGCCGGGCTTGTCCCGGCCACCCAGGATCTCCGCGTTGGTCAGCCGGGACGCGGCGGCGCCGTTGAAAAGCCTGCGCCGCCTGCGATCATGGGTGGCCGGGACAGGCCTGGCCATGACGATCTTGGGAGCGGTGGCTGATGGCCGCTGAGGCGCTCACCGTCCGCCCAACCTGGGCCCTCGTCGCGCACGGCGGCGCGGGCGCCATCGCGCGCGGCGATCTGCGGCCCGAGCAGGACGCCGCCTATCGCCAGGCCATGGCGGCGGCGGCCCAGGCGGGCGCGGCCGTGCTGCGATCCGGCGGCGCGGCGATGGACGCCGTCGAGGCCGCGATCCGGCTGCTGGAGGACGACCCGCTGTTCAATGCCGGGCGCGGCGCCGCCTTCACCGCCGAGGGCCGCAACGAGCTGGACGCCTCGATTATGGAAGGCGCGACCCTGGCCGCCGGCGCGGTGGCGGGCGTCACCACCACGCGGCATCCGATCTCGGCGGCGCGCGCGGTGATCGAGGGCTCGGCCCATGTGATGCTGGGCGGGGAGGGCGCCGACGCCTTCGCCCGCAGCCAGGGTCTGGAGCAGGTGGACCCGGCCTATTTCTTCACCGAGCGCCGCTGGCGGGCGCTGGAGCGGGGGCTCTCGAAGCTGGGCCTGCCGATCCCGCCGCGGCCGCTGGGCGCGCCCGAAGACCCCTCGGCCCGCGCGGCCCTGGTGCACGAGGAGGGCAAGCACGGCACGGTCGGCGTCGTGGCCCTGGGCGTCCATGGCCATGTGGCGGCCGGCACCTCGACCGGCGGCGCCTCGGCCAAGCGCTGGGGCCGGGTGGGCGACAGCCCGATCATCGGCGCCGGGACCTATGCCTCGGACAAGGCCTGCGCGGTCTCCTGCACCGGCGCGGGCGAATACTTCATCCGCCTCGGCGTCGCCCACGAGATCTGCGCCCTGGTGCAGCACAAGGGCCTGTCGCTGCAGGCGGCCGCCGACCAGGTGATCCAGGGCGACCTGGCCGCGTTGGGCGGGGACGGCGGCGTCATCGCCGTGGCCCCGGACGGCCAGATGGCCTGGAGCTTCAACACCTCGGGCATGTACCGCGCCCGCATCGCCGACGGCCAGTCGCTGGTCGTGGGCGTCTACAAGGACGAGACCTGAGATGACGAAGGGCGACTGGATCCCGATCCGCGGCGCTGAGGGCACGCATTCGCGCCAGGCCCATGCCGACCTCCCGGAAGGCACCTATGAGCGCGAGGTGTCGAAGGAAGGCTTCTTCGGCCCCGCCGCCTTCCTGCACCATCGCCGGCCGCCCACCGGCTGGACCAGCTTCGAGGGCCCCTTGCGCCCGCGCGCCTTCGACCTGAACCGGCTGAACGCCGCCGAGCCGTCGCCGTGGTCGGCGGGCGTGGTGCTGCTGAACAAGGCCGTGGAGGTGCGGTTCTGGAAGCTGGCGCAGGCCATGCCGGCCCTGGCCCGCAACGCCGACGGCGACCAGCTGCTGTTCGTCCACCAGGGGGATGGTGAGCTGTTCTGCGACTACGGCCGGATGGCCTATCGCCCCGGCGACTACCTCTATCTGCCGCGCGGCACCATGTGGCGGCTAAGCCCCGCCAGCCCCACCGCGATCCTGATGATCGAGGCGATCAACACCCACTATAAGCTGCCCGACCGCGGCCTGATGGGCGGCCACGCCCAGTTCGACCCGGCCATGCTGGAGACTCCCGCCATGGATGCCGCCTTTCGGGCGCACCAGGACCTGGCGGGCGACTATCGCGTCGAGGTCAAGAAGCGCGGCCAGGTCTCTACCGTTACCTTCGGCTACAATCCGCTGGACGCCGTCGGCTGGCACGGCGACCTGGCGCCGGTGCGCCTGAACGTCGCCGACATCCGGCCGGTGTCGAGCCACCGCTATCACCTGCCGCCCAGCGTCCACTCGACCTTCGTCAGCGACCGGTTCGTGGTCTGCACCTTCGCGCCCCGGCCCTTCGAGACCGATCCGGGCGCGCTGAAGGTGCCGTTCTTCCACAACAACGACGACTACGACGAGGTGCTGTTCTACCACGCCGGCGACTTCTTCAGCCGCGACCACATCGAGGCCGGGATGATGACGTTCCATCCCAGCGGCTTCACCCACGGCCCTCATCCCAAGGCGTTGAAGAACATGTTGGTGCAGCCCAAGGCCGCCACCGACGAATACGCCGTCATGATCGACACCCGCGACCCGCTGGACGTCGGCGACGCCGCCGCCTCGGTGGAGAACCCGGCCTACGTCGACAGCTGGAAGGGCGGATGAGCCAGCAGGAGGACCTCACCGCCGCGGCGGACGAGGAGATCGACCGGGCCATGGACCTCGGCTGGGCGGCGCTAGCCAAGCTGACGCCGTGGGGCGACACCTTCGAGGGCTTCACGCCGGAAGGCCGCGAGGTCTGTTTCGAGCGCGCCTACCTCTGGGAAGGCGAGACGGGTGGTGACATCCGGGTCGAGGTGACCGTCTATGAGGCCCGGGCCTATGAAGACGGGGTGCGCCATACTCGGCTCATGCCGCGCGAACCCGGGGATGGGAGTATCGTATGAAGCTGGCGTCGTTGAAGGGGGGCCGGGATGGGCGCCTGGTGGTGGTGTCCAACGACCTCGCCTGGTACTCGCCGGCCGATCGCATCGCGCTGACCCTGCAGGCGGCGCTGGACGACTGGGAGCGCTGCGAGCCCGAGCTGCGCGGCCTGGCCGAGAGCCTGGAGCACGGCTCGGTGCCGCAGGCCCGCTTCCACGAGCATGACGCCGCCAGCCCGCTGCCGCGCGCCTACCAGTGGGCGGACGGCTCGGCCTATGTCAACCACGTGGCGCTGGTGCGCCAGGCGCGCGCCGCCGACATGCCGGACAGCTTCTGGACCGATCCGCTGATGTACCAGGGCGGCTCGGACGGGTTCCTGGGGCCGCGCGACCCGATCCCGCTGGCCGATCCGGCCTGGGGCTGCGACCTGGAGGGCGAGATCGCGGTGGTCACAGGCGATGTGCCGCTGGGCGCCAGCCGCGAGCAGGCCCTGGCCGCCATCCGGCTGGTGATGCTGTGCAACGACGTCTCGCTGCGCAACCTGATCCCGGGCGAGCTGGCCAAGAGCTTCGGCTTCTTCCAGTCCAAGCCCGCCTCCGCCTTCTCGCCGGTCGCCGTCACGCCGGACGCCCTGCCGAACTTCAAGGACGGCAAGCTGCACGGCAGGCTGGAGGTGGAGCTCAATGGCCAGCCGCTGGGCGAGGCCGACGCCGGGGTCGACATGACCTTCGACTTCGGGACCCTGATCGCCCACGCCGCCAAGACCCGGGCGCTCGGCGCCGGCACGATCGTAGGCTCGGGCACCGTCTCCAACCGCGGCCCCGACGGCGGACCCGGCAAGCCGATCGCCGACGGCGGGGTCGGCTATTCCTGCCTGGCCGAGGTGCGCACGGTGGAGACCCTGCTGGGTGGTGCGGCCAGGACGCCGTTCCTCAAGGCCGGCGACCGGGTGCGGATCCAGATGATGGACGCCCGCCGCCACTCCATCTTCGGCGCCATCGAACAGGACGTCGCCGGCCGATGAGCCCGGACTCGGGAGATCGCGGAGACCCGGCCGACAGCGGACTGCAGCTCGACCGCTACCTGCCCTATCGCCTGTCCGTTGCCTCCAACGCCGTCTCCGGCCTGATCGCGCGGGCCTATGAGGACCGGTTCGGGCTCTCGATCCCGCAGTGGCGGCTGATCTGCGTGCTGGCCGAGGACGGTGGCCTGACCCAGGTCCAGATCGTCGCCCGCACGGTGATGGACAAGGTGACGGTCAGCCGCGCCGCCCAGGTCCTGGTCAAGCGCCGGCTGGTCGACCGCGCGCAGAACACCGCCGATGGCCGCTCCCACGTGCTGGCCCTGACGCCCGAGGGTCGCGGCCTGCATGCCGAGATCGCGCCCCTGGCCCTGGCCTACGAGGCGGCGCTGATCGCCGGCCTCGCCCCGGATGAGGTAAAGCTGCTGAAACGCCTGCTCGCGCGCCTGCAGTCCGCCGCCGGTCAGCTGGCCGGGGACGCGCCCGACGGCTGAAACGCCGTCACGCTTCAGGCGGCGAGGATCGCGTCCGGCCTGACGCCCCAGCGGTGCGAGCCCTCGCCGAACGGCAGGTGGAAGCCGTAGGCGGCCCGCTTGCGCTCGTCGGCCCAGGTCTTCTCGAACGAGACGATGACCTGGAGCTGCAGCTCCTCTGGGATGTGGTGGACATTGTGGCCAAGGGTCTTGGCCACTTGCTCGATCACGATCGTCCGGTGCGCTTCGCCGCCGAGCGAAAGGAGGGCCTTGCGGACGTGCCGGCACAGGGTGGTCTTGACCCGGATGGGCTTTTTTCCGGTGGGAACGTCGCAGGCGATTTCGTGCTGGTTCTGCATGACGGGCACAGCTTTGCCCGCATGGGTTTATCGGGCGGTTAAGGCGCACGGCAAATGTGCGATTAATGCAACCTGCCGGTGAAACTACCCGCCGCCCATCGCCACGGCCACGTGATAGACCAGTAGCGAGGACAGGTAGGCCAGGGTGGTCATGTACAGGAACATGATGATCGGCCAGCGCCAGGAGTTGGTCTCCCGCTTCACGACGCCCAGCGTCGAGGCGCACTGCGGGGCGAAGATGTACCAGGCCAGGAACGACAGGCCGGTGGCCAGGCTCCAGTGGTTCGAGAGCTGGGTGGCCAGCGCGCCCACGTGGTTGTCCGCGTCGCCGATCGAATAGACGGTGCCCAGGGCCGCCACCGCCACCTCGCGCGCCGCGAAGCCGGGGATAAGGGCGACGGTCATCTGCCAGTTGAAGCCGATGGGCGCCAGCAGCGGCTCCAGCAGGTGGCCCAGCCGGCCGGCCAGGCTGAAGTTGATGGCCGGCTCGGTGGCGCCGGCCGGCGGACCCGGGAAGGTCGACAGGAACCAGACCACGATCATGATCGGGAAGATGATCCGGCCGGCCCGGCTGACGAAGATCTGGCCGCGGGTCAGCAGGTTGCGCAGCACGCTCTCGGCCGACGGCAGCTTGTAGGTCGGCAGTTCCATCAGGAACGGCTCGACGGCGCCGCGCCAGAACAGCCGGCGGGTGACAAACGAAACGCCCAGCGCCGAGGCGATCCCCGCCGCATACAGCCCGAACATCACCAGCCCCTGCAGGCTCAGGCCCCACACGTGGGTGTTCGGGATGAACGCCCCGATGATCAGGGTGTAGACCGGAATCCGCGCCGAACAGGTCATCAAGGGCGCCACCATGATGGTGGTCAGCCGGTCGCGCTTGTTGTCGATCACCCGCGTCGACATGATCCCCGGGATCGCGCAGGCGAAGCTGGAGAGCAGCGGGATGAAGGCCCGCCCATGCAGGCCGGCGCCGCCCATGATCCGGTCCATCAGGAACGCGGCCCGGGCCATGTAGCCGAAGTCCTCCAGCAGGATGATGAAGAAGAACAGCACCAGGATCTGCGGCAGGAACACCAGCACGCTGCCGACCCCGGCGATCACCCCGTCGGCGATGAAGCTCTTCAGCAGGCCGTCCGGCAGCGCCTGGCCCACGAAGACCCCCAGCCAGGCGAAGGCGGCGCTGATCCCGTCCATCGCGGGGGTCGCCCAGGTGAACACCGCCTGGAACATCAGGAACAGCAGGCTGAACAGGATCGCCAGCCCGGCCACCGGATGCAGCAGCACCGCGTCGACCTTGCCGGTCAGGGTATCGGGCCGCTCGGGCGGGCGCACATAGGCCTTCAGGATCCGCTGCGCCTCGCGGTGCGCGCCGCGGATCTCGCCGGCCGACGGCTCGTGCCAGACGTTCTCGGTCGACAGCGCCCCCGACGCGATCAGGGCGTCGACCTGGGCGGTCAGTTGCTCGATGCCGCGCTTGCGGGTGGCCACGGTGGTGACGATCGGACAGCCGAGGTCGCGCTCGAGGCCCTCGAGGTCGATCCGCAGCCCCTGGCGCTGGGCGATGTCGTACATGTTGAGCGCCAGCACCATCGGCCGGCCCACGGCCTTCAGCTCCAGGATCAGCCGCAGCACCAGGCGCAGGTTGGTGGCGTCGGCCACGGCCACCACCACGTCGGGCGCTTGTTCGCCGGCCAGCTTGCCCAGCACCGCGTCGCGGGTCACCACCTCGTCGGGGCTGCGGGCGCGCAGGGAATAGGTGCCCGGCAGGTCCAGGATCGACAGCGCCCGGCCGGCCGCCGTGACGATATGGCCTTCCTTCCGCTCGACCGTGACGCCGGCGTAGTTGGCCACCTTCTGCCGGCTGCCGGTCAGCGCGTTGAACAGGGCGGTCTTGCCGGTGTTGGGATTGCCGACCAGCGCCACCCGCGCCGGCCTCAGCGCAACTTCACTCATGTGCGGTCCAGTCGCACCCAGACGTCCTCGGCGTCGCGCCGCCGCAGCGCCACGCGCATGTCGTCCAGCCGGATGGCGATCGGGTCGCGCCAGATCGCGCCCTCGTGCAGCACCTCGAACCGGGCGCCCTCGACGAAGCCGAATTCCAGCAGCCGGCGCTGCAGTTCGTGCACGTCGACGCCGTGGCCGTCCGGATGGCTCTCGGCCCGCACGTCGACGATCTCGCCCCGGTCGCCGGGCCCCACCGTGCTCAGCCGCACACAGTCGGCCGTCGCGACCGACGTGGCGTCCAGCGCCGTCGCGCCAATCGGCTCAGCCAGCATGTCATGCATCGGGCGGTTCCGGCGTCCGCGCTATTGCGAACGATTATCAGTTACGTCTTGTGCCCGGTTCGCGCAAGGCTCGCGTTGACGCGGATCAATCGGCGCCTATGTTCCGCCTCCGCCGCCCCAGTGGCGAAATGGTAGACGCGGTAGACTCAAAATCTATTGCCGAGAGGCGTGCTGGTTCGAGTCCGGCCTGGGGCACCAGCCTTGGCGTGCAAGGCATGCTATGGCTCGGCGGGTCGCTGCAAGCGAGGGCGCCGCGTTGCCCGGACGTGGGGTCGGCGGGCGGCTGACGATGGGGTCCGGCCACTCGTCCGAGAGGCGAGACGGCTGCAATCGCGCGGGATTCGCGAGTGCGCCGCGGCGTTCACAATTCTCAGTTGTCATAGGCGCAAGGCCGGCCTTATGGTCCCCGTGCAGGGGGGCGATATGCCGCAGAGTAGTGCTCTTGATCGACTCCTAGGCCGGTTTGCAACGGTCACTGGCGCGTTCGCCCCGTGGCATAAATGGCCCTTCCTGATCGCCTTGGCGACGCTGGACGGCCTTCGCCACAACATGCGCTGGGGCAACCTGTTCGACACCCAGCGGCGCGATCCGCCGATCCCGCCGGGCCTGCCCGGGCAGGACGTCACCAAGGAACGCACGGCCGACGGCAGCTACAACGACCTGGAAAAGCCCTGGATGGGCATGGCCGGGGCGCGGTTCGGCCGCAACATGCCGATCGAGCGCACCTTCGGCGCCGACGCCAAGGCCCTGCTGACGCCGAACCCGCGGGAGGTCAGCAACAAGCTGCTGGCCCGGCAGGATTTCGTGCCGGTGCCGCACCTCAACCTGATGGCGGCCGGCTGGCTGCAGTTCATGGTCCACGACTGGGTCAGCCACGGGACCAGCCCCAAGGACAATCCGCACCTGGTGCCGCTGCCGCCCGGCGACGACTGGCCGCAGAACCCGATGACCATCCTGCGCAGCGAGCCGGATAAGGTCGATGCCGCCGATGACGGGCGTCCGGCCGCCTACGCCAACGCCGAGACCCACTGGTGGGACGGCTCGCAGATCTACGGCTCCTCGCTGGAGCGCCAGCGGCTGATCCGCACCAACCCCGGCGAGACCGAGATGCGGACCGACGGCAAGCTGGGCCTGTCGGCCAGCGGCAACCTGCCGATCATCAGCGAGATCGCCGACAAGGGCGACGCCTCCGGATTCAAGTTCCCCGACCAGGAGCTGGCCGGGGTGACGGGCAACTGGTGGATCTGCCTGTCGATGTTCCAGACGCTGTTCGCCCGCGAACACAACGCGATCGTCGACCGGCTCAAGGTCGACCACCCCGACAAGAGCGGCGAGTGGCTGTTCCAGAAGGCGCGGCTGGTGAACGCCGCCCTGCTGGCCAAGATCCACACCACCGAATGGACCCCGGCGCTGATGAACTCGGCGCTCGGCCGCACCATCATGCGCACCAACTGGTGGGGCTTGGCGGGCGAGCACTTCACCCGCGGCTTCGGCCGCTTCGACGGCAGCGAGACCTTCAGCGGCATACCGGGGTCGGAGACCGACCAGCACGCCGCGCCCTATGCGATGACCGAGGAGTTCGTCGCCAGCTACCGGATGCACTCGCTGATCCCGGACGACTTTTCGTTCCGCGCCGCCAAGGACGACCGCGAAATTCGCAAGACGACGATGGCGGAGGTCAGCCACGGCCACGTGGCGCAGCTCTATCGCGACATGAGCTTCGACGACATCGTCTACTCCATGGGCACCATGCACCCCGGGGCCCTGGTGCTGCACAACTTCCCCAACACCCTGCGCAAGCTGGCCGAGGACCCGGCCAAGAACATCTTCACCGACCTGGCGGCAGTCGACATCCTGCGCGATCGCGAGCGCGGCGTGCCGCGCTACTGCGAGTTCCGCCGGCTGATGGGCATGAAGGCGCCGCGCAGCTTCGAGGAGCTGACGACCAATCCGCAGTGGCGCAAGGACATCAAAGAGCTCTACCCGAGCGTCGAGGATGTCGACCTGCTGGTGGGCACCCTCAGCGAGAGCAACGGCGGCACCCCGGTGGGCTTCGGCTTCTCCGACACGGTGTTTCGCATCTTCATCCTGATGGCCTCGCGGCGGCTGAAGAGCGACCGCTTCTACACGCGCGATTTCACGCCCGAGGTCTACACGCCCGGCGGCTTCGCGTGGGTAGCCGACAACGACCTGCGCAGCGTGTTCGAGCGCCACTGCCCCGCTCTGGAGCCGCGCTACGGCGACGTACGGAACATGTTCTTCCCCTGGGCGCGAGGCCAGGCCTGATGCCCCGGATCGCCGTCCCCGGCCTGATCGACGCCCTGATCGTCAAGGACGCGGCGACCATCCGTACGCTGGCGACCGATCCGCGGCTGGACCGCCAGTACGTGCCGCGCGGGGCGCTGATCAACCGCATCCTGCTGGGCCGGTTGGGCAGGGTGCTGCAACTGGGTGGCCGGCGGTTGCCGCCGGTGGCCGAGCATGGGCCGGTGCGGCCGGCGCCGGAGCAGGCGGCGCTCGCCGCGCGGCTGAACGCCATCGCCGAGGGCGGGATCAAGGGCGCGGACTTCCAGCCGCTGGTCGACTACGTCCGGGGCAAGGGGCCCGAGGGTGACGCCGGGCGGCTGTCGCAGCAGGCGGTCGGGCGTCTGTTCAGCCCCGCCTACCAGGCCAGCGCCGACAGCTGGGCCGACGCCGAGGTGCTGGGCGCGGCGCCCAGCAATTTCAATCCGTTCAAGGCGCTGATCTGGGCGCTGACCGGGCGGGTGGAAAACGCCCGCGCGGCCCTGGCGGTCAAGGTCGGCGGCGACCCCAGTGGCCTGCACGGCACCGGCGTGGCGATCCACAACCTGTCGGAAGCCTTCGCCCGGATGCGCAAGATCTACGCCGAGACCCGCGGCCACCCCTCGGTGTCGGCTGAGAAGGCGGTCGGCAACGCCCTGTTCGCGCCGCGCCAGGTGCTGCGCCAGCCGACCATGGCGATGACCCTCCCGGCCGGCCAGCTCTCGCCCGACACCCTGGTGATCCTGCAGCTGCAGGCCGCCAACGCAGACAATCCCGGCTACGACATGGTGTTCATGGAAGGCGCCTGGGCCCAGTGCCCGGCCCATCGGTGGATCCCTGCGCTGATGTCGGCCGTATGGCTTCAAGCGACAGCGGAGCAGGCCTGATGAGTTCGGACGTCATCTTCACGCCGCTGAAGTTCCGCAACCTGGAGGTCAAGAACCGCATCTTCCGGTCCAGCATCTCCGGCCGCTTCGACAACGAGGACGGCTCGCTGACTCAGACCCGGATCAACTGGGAGTCCAAGTTCGCGGCCGGCGGCGTGGGGGCGATCATCTCGTCCTATGTGCCGGTGCTGATCGAGGGCCGGATCATCGCCGGCTACGGCACCGTCCACCGTGACGCCTACATCCCGCTCTGGCAGAAGCTGGGCGAGTCCGTCCACGCCCACGGCTCGAAGTTCATCATGCAGCTGAGCCATTCCGGCCGGCAGCTGGACGTGCCCGGCATCCACAACCGCAAGCGCAAGGCGCTGAGCTCGACCAGCCACAAGGAGCCGATCAACGGCGTCCCCTGCCAGGCGATGAGCAAGGCGCAGATCGACTACACCGTGAACGCCTTCGCCGACGCCGCCTGGCGGGCGCGGGAGGCGGGCCTGGACGGCGTCGAGCTGCACTCGGCCAATGGCTACCTGTTCAGCCAGTTCCTCTCGTCGGGCATCAACGACCGCACCGACGAATACGGCGGCTCGCTGGAGAACCGCGCCCGCTTCCTGCTGGAGGTGATCGAGGCCATCCGCGCCAAGGTCGGCCGCGAGTTCCACCTGCAGGTCAAGCTGGGCGCCATCGACCGCAACAACGTCATCCCCTGGGAGAAGAAGGGCAATACGCTCGCCGACTGCGTGCAGATCGCCAAGTGGTGCGAGTCCGCCGGCGTCGACGGCATCCACGTCTCCAGCGGCTCAAGCTTCCCGCACCCGCTGAATCCGCCGGGCGACTTCCCGCTGGAGGTGCTGGCCTACACCTACGACACCATGATCTCGTCGGGCGACTACGGGATGCGGAACTATCTGATGTTCCGCTATCCGGTGCTGCGGCCGATCTTCCACTGGGTCTGGTTCCGAATGAAGGCGGGCCACCCGATCGAGGGCATCAGCCTCGACGAGGCCAGGGTGATCAAGGCCGCGGTGAAGATCCCGGTGATCGTCACCGGCGGCTTCCAGACGGCGTCGGTCGTCGCCAGCGCCATCCACGACGGCGTCTGCGACGGGGTCGCCATCGCCCGCTCGCTTATCGCCAACAACGACCTTCCGAAGATCTGGGCCAGCGGCAAGGACCGGCCGGACCGGCCCTGCACCTACTGCAACAAGTGCCTGGTCAACGCGCCGAAGAACCCGCTCGGCTGCTACGAGGAAGCCCGCTACCCGGACTACGAAACGATGGTCGAAACGATCATGTCCATCTACTCGACGCACGCGGACCTGAAGGTCTCGGGCGACGAGGGACTGCTGACCAACTAAGGGGCCCGGCGCATGAACGACACCCTTTTCCGTGGCTTCACCCAGGACGCCGCGCGGTCGGCGAAGGAACAGTACCGGCTGCTGCTGGGCGTGGTGCTGATCGTCGAGGCTGCGGCCGGCGCCGCACTGCTGTTCTGGCCAGACGGCGTGGCGCGGCTACTGTTGCCGGACGCGACGGAGGGCGTTGCGGGGCTGCGGATCGCCGGACTGTTCTGGCTGCTGGTCACGGTGCTGCTGCTGACCGGCCGCGGCGAGCCGGCGCGGGCCAAGGTCCCCAACCTGCTGGGCCTGGTCGGGCGCACCGCGCTGGGCGTGCTGCTGGTGCTGCTGGCGGGCCGGCTGCTGTGGGTGGGGGTGGTCGAGATCGTCGCCGCCCTCGGCCTGGCGCAACTCTACTTCCGATACTTCGAAGCTGAAGTGATGAGCCGGCCGTAGCGGGGAGGGACACTGCATGACCACTGACGTGGCGGGGAAGCCGAAACGGCCCTGGTGGCTCATTGTCCTGGGGCTGATCGTGGTGATCGGGCTGGTCGGCTATTCCAGCTTCCGCCTGGCCATGGGGGTCAATCAGCCCCGGGTCTACGCCAACGACGCGGACCATTTCAAATACGGCTCGATCAGCAGCGACGTCGGCGGCCTGCCGTACTGGATCTGGGCCACCCTGCCCGAGGTCTGCCGCGCCCAGCTGCCCGGCGGCTACGCCTCGCTGGGGGTGATCCAGGAGCCCGGCAAGATGACGCCGATCGGCTTCTCGGTGCGCAAGGTGGGCCTGCTGGACCAGGTCGGCCCCAACTGCGCCCTCTGCCACTCCACGCCCGTACGCGAGACCCCGGCCTCGGCGCCGGTGGTCTATCTCGCCGCGCCCGCCCAGCAGCTCGACCTGATGGGCTACTTCGGGTTCCTGTTCGCTTGCGGCAAGAGCGACTCCTTCAACAAGGCCAACGTCCTGGCGGCCATCGCGCGGCACAAGGACCTGAGCTTCCTGGAGCGCCAGATCTATGGCCTGGCGGTGCCGCAGGTGAAGAAGGCGCTGATCACCGGCGGTGAGCAGTTCGACTCCATCGTCGTCGGCCGCCCGCCCTGGGGCCCCGGCCGCGTCGATACCTTCAATCCGTACAAGGTGCTCGTCTTCCACGACGACATGAGCAAGGACAAGTCGATCGGCACCGCCGACTTCATGTCGATCTGGAACCAGCAGTCCCGCGAGGGCCTGTGGCTGCACTGGGACGGCAACAACGACTCCATCGACGAGCGCAACCTGTCGGCCTCGATCGGCGCCGGCGCCACGCCGCTCACCCTGTCCAGCGACCTCAACCTGGCTGGCATCGAGCGCATCAAGCAGTGGATCATGACCCTGCCGCCGCCGCGCTATCCGTTCGCCATCGACTACGCCAAGGCCAACGCCGGCCACGCGGTCTACGACAAGACCTGCGCCGACTGCCACGAACAGGGCTGGAAGAACTACGGCGCGGTGATCCCGACCGCCTACCTGGGCACCGACCCGGAGCGGCAGAAGGCGTTCGACGCCACCATGGCCGGCAAGATGAACACCATCGGCAAGGGCCAGCCCTGGGCGTTCCATCGGTTCCGGCCGACGGAAGGCTACGCCAGCCATCCGCTGGACGGGATCTGGCTGCGCGGGCCCTACCTGCACAACGGCTCGGTGCCGACGCTGCGCGAACTGCTGAGCCCGGTCGCCCAGCGGCGGCCCACCTTCTATCGCGGCAACGACGTGTTCGACGCGGCCAACGTCGGCTTCGTCTCCGACATCGCCCAGCAGGGACCCCGCCGGTACTACGCCTTCAGCACCCAGGACCGGGGCAACGGCAACGGCGGGCACCTCTACGGGGTCGACCTGTCGGCCGGCGATAAGGACGCCCTGATCGAATATCTGAAGACCAAGTGAGGACGCCGTCATGACCGCGCGCACGCTGTTCAAGATCGTTGTCTGGCTTGGCGTCATCGCCAACTGGTCGTTCGGGGTGTGGGTCCTGTTCTTCGACCCGCACAAGCTGCTGAACATGCTGAACCTTGGCGACCAGCAGAGCATCCTGTGGCTCTACAACTACTCGTTCCTGCTGATGATCCTCAGCCTGTTCTACCTGCCGGCCGCCAACGACCCGTTCCGCTACCGGACCAACGCCTGGCTGCTGGTGGTGGGGCGGCTGGTGCCGTCCAGCACCTTCCTGCTGGGGGTGGCGCTGGGCTACATGCCGGAGGGGTTCCTGGGCCTGTTTCTGGCCGACGGCACGTTCGGGGTGATCGAGTTGGTCCTGCTGCTGCAGATCTTCCGCCGCGGGCCGGCGGCGGGTGACTACGGGTACGCAGCTTGAAGGGCCACCGCCTCTTCTACGTCCTGGCCTGGATCGTCGCCGGGCTGATCTTCCTGGGCCCGTTCGGCTACTCGAAACTGTTCCCCAAGCCAACCCACTACGCCTCCGAGGTCGACCACTTCAAATACGGCTCCGTCGGCGTCGAGGCGGCGTCGGGCGTGCCGTACGAGGTCTGGCGGACCCTGCCCGGCATCTGCATGCCGACCGCCCAACGGGCCGCCGGCTACCACGCCTTCGGCTTCCAGTGGGATCCCGGCAAGGCCACGCCGATCGGCATGCCGCTGGAGACCGCCGTGGTGCCGCGCGTCGGCGTCAACTGTGCGCTCTGCCACGTCGGCCGCGTCGAGACCGCCGCCGGTCCGCGCCAGCTGGTGGGGGCGCCCAACACCTCGCTGGACCTGCAGTCCTACCTGCGCTTTCTGTTCCGCTGCGCCTCCAGCCCCGCCTTCAACGCCGACACCATCCTGGCGGAGAACGACCGGCTGGGCGGCCATCTGAACCCGGTCCAGAAGCTGTTCTACCGCGCGGTCATCATTCCCCAGGTCAAGAGCGTGCTGGCCCTGCAGCAGCGCCAGCTCAGCTTCATGGACGGCCAGCCCGACTGGGGCCCCGGCCGCGCCTCCGGCTTCCAGCCGGCCAAGGTCCAGGTGCTGGGCCGCCCCTATGACGGCACTCTGGACATCGTCGACATCCCGCCGCTCTGGGACACCCGCCTGCGCGAGGGCGGCGGCCTGCACTGGGACGGCGCCAACACCTCGATCCACGAGGTGTTCCTGAACTCCGGCATCGGCAATGGCGCCAGCGCCGGCAGCATCAACCGACCCAACCTGCAGCGGATGGAGACCTGGGTCCGCGACCTGCCGTCCGCTCCCTATCCGTTCCCGGTGGACTCCGGCCTGGCCCAGGCCGGCCACGCGGTGTTCGCGGACAATTGCGCGATGTGCCACGCGCCGGGTGGGGCCAAGCTCGGCCAGGTCACGCCGATCGCCTGGCTGGGGACCGACCGCAACCGCCTGGACGCCTTCACCGTGGAGACCCGCGACGCCTTCCTGGGCACACGGGGCTATGCGTGGCGCTACACCCACTTCCGCAAGACCGGTGGCTATGTGGCCGCGCCGCTGGACGGGATCTGGGCCCGCGCGCCCTATCTGCACAACGGTTCGGTTCCGAACCTGGCGGCCCTGCTCAGCGCGCCCGACCAGCGGCCGCTCACCTTCCACCGCGGGGTCCAGGCCTACGATCCGGACGCGGTCGGGTTCGTCAGCGACCGCGGCTATCTCTACGACACCCGCCTGCCAGGCAATGCCGCCACCGGCCACGCCTGGGGTACGGACCTGTCGGCGGCCGACAAGCGGGCGTTGCTGGAATATCTGAAGACGCTTTAGGTCGGCGCCGCCCGGTCGCGGAGGGGAAGAGCATGTTCGGGTCCCAGATCCTCGAGGTCGGCGTCGGCCTGGTGCTGGTGTTCCTGATCTTCAGCGTCATGCTGACCTCGGCCCAGGAGCTGATCGAGAACCGGCTGAAGACCCGCGCCGTCGAGTTCGAACGCGGCATCCGCCAGCTGCTGCACGACACCGAAGGCCGAGGCCTGGTGAAGGAGTTCTATCACCACCCGCTGATCTACCCGATGTTCCGCGACGCCTTCCCCGACCCCGACCTGAAGCACAGCCAGCGCCGCAACCTGCCATCGTACATGCCGGCGGCCAGCTTCGCCCTTGCAGTGCTGGACCTGGAGAGGACCGGCAAGATCACGTCCGTCGACCACCCCGAGGTCTACAGCGTCGTCCAGCAGGCCAAGGCCGCCGTCGGCGACGAAGCAGACCGGGTCCGCAAATATCTGGAGTTCTGGTTCGACAGCGCCATGGAGCGCGTGTCGGGCTCGTACAAGCGCAGCACCCAGGTGCGGGTGTTCGTCCTGGCCATTGCCCTGTCCATCGGTCTCAACGTCAACACCCTGACCATCGCGGAGTCGCTGACGCAGGACGACGCGCTGCGACAGACCGTTGTAGCCCACGCCGAGGCACAGGCGAGGGCCGCCACTCCGGACACACAGGCCGAGACCTTCGCGTCGCTCAAGGCGCGCTACGGAGAGATCGAGAACCTGGGCCTGCCGATCGGCTGGACCGAACGCAACCGCGAACATGTGATGGCCGCCTTCCGCTGCCCCGGCGGTGGCGTCTGCGTCGGCGCCGTCGCCTCGGGCCTCAGCCTGATGGTCGGCTGGCTGCTGACCGCCATCGCCATCAGCCTCGGCGCGCCGTTCTGGTTCGACGTGCTGAACAAGTTCATGGTCCTGCGCGCCACCACCAAACCCTTCGAAAAGACCCCGCCCGAGGCCTCCGAAGACCGCCAGCTCCGCAACGCGAACTCGGCGGCGAAGTAGCGGGCGCCGCCCGCCTACGCGCCGAACAGCCACTTCGAGAGCGCCGCCGGGGTCTCTTTGGCGGTGAAGTAGGTGGTGTGGTAGACGAGCTCCCCCGTGCCGAAGCCGAACACGTCGGTGGGCTGCAGCCGGGGCCCGCGGGTCCCGAACGTGGTCATGGACGGGGTATCGACCACCAAGTCGTTCATCGGACCGATCAGCTGGTCGGTGACCGTGTCCTCCAGCATCTGTTCCAGTTCGTGGGTGATGCCGTGCGCGGGGTCGAACGTCGGCTCGAAGTTGGAGGTGATCGCGAAATATTGCGCCAGCCGGTCCAGGCCGCCCGGCGCGGTGTTCAGCGCGGTGACTAGGTCGCTGCTGGGCTCCATGTCCGCCAGCCCGGGCACCCGGCGATCGTCGATGGCGACGACCGAGAGGTACTGCACGAACTGGCCGACGATGCCGATGACCTGGTTGACCAGGGGGTTCACCGGCGCCCCGACGAGCAGGCCGACGACCCGCGCCGCGGCCATGGCGATGTTCGTGTAGAGGTCGACCAGATTGTGCCAGTTCTCCGGCTCGGCCAGGTGAGTGCCGGCGTTAGTGCAGGCCAGGAACGCCGCCTTGCCCAGCTTGATGTCCGGCCGCTGCGCCGCCAGCAGGGTCTCGGCGAAGGCCCGGTAGACCAGGCCGCCGCGGCTATAGGCCACCGCGTCGATGGTCGAACCCTGCGGCAGCCCCGCCGCCTCCAGCGCCGCCAGCATGTCGGCGGCGTTCTGCGCAGCGCCCACCCCCAGGGTCTTGTGGTCGAAGCCCAGCACCGCGTCGTAGCCGGCCCGCGCCGAGGCCAGGAACGCCTTGCCCTCTGCCGTCAGCAGCAGGTCGCTGTAACTATCGTTGGTGTTGCTGAAGGTGCCGTGCACCATTAGCAGGATCTTGCGCGGCCCCGCGGCCGGAGCCGGCGGGATCGGCGCGCCGCCGGGCGTCCAGGTGTTGACGTCGTCCGAGGCCAGCGAGGTCAGGCCGCCGACCGTCTTGCCCTCGACATGGTCGACGGCCAGGTCCTCCAGCTTGCCGATCACGAACTTCAGCACCCGGGTCCGGACCGCGCCGATCGCCTTCTTGACCACCCAGTTCAGGATCGAGCTGCCCGAGATGTCCGGCAGGTGCAGCGCCAGCGCGCCGGCCGCCGCCGGCGCCGGCGACAGCTGGAAGGTCAGGGTCGCGGCGCCCGGCCCGGACGACGAGGCTATGCCCAGCCCTTGCGGCGCCTTCTTCTGGCGCGACGCGGTATAGTTCCAGGCGAACACCCCGTCGGGGGTTTCCAGCAGCAGCAGCGCGCCTTCGTTCGCGGCGACGTCGACGGACACGGTCACCGGCTGCGCCGATGCGGCGACCGCGGCCAGGGGCGATGGCGTAACGGGCCGCAGGTCGAAGTCGGCGACCAGGGTGAAGCCCGCCGCCAGCAGGCCCTGGCCCAGGGCGGAACGATCGGCCGGCGCGCCCGGGGCGGCCGCCAGCGTAACCTGGGCCGCGGCCCGCGGCGTGACCTGGACATTGGCCGGCGCGGTGACCGTCACCCCTGGGCCTGCACGTACCTGGGCCATCGTCGCCTCCGTCGTCTGTCCGGCCATCCTTGCGCCGCGCGGCGACCCTGTGAACCCCGCGACTGGAAATTGTACGTCGCCGAATTGACACGCCGCGAGCCGCCGCCTCAAGCTGGCCGGGAAGGGGACGGCGATGGAGCAGCTTCCGACAGCGGCCACGTCGGGGCGCGCGGGCTATCCGGTCCCGGCGATGCGGCGCTTCCGCGTCTACGCCTTCGACCCCCTGGCCTCGACCTCGCTGGAGACCGCGATCTTCAACGACGCGGTGATCAGCCTGCCGTGGGAGGAAGCCTGGGAGGCGCCCCTGAGCGTCGGACCGAGCGGCGAATATCTGGAGGTCGTCGACTTCGATCCGGCCAGCGGCCTGTTCTACGCGCCGATCGACCCGAACGACCCGCTGCTGCTGGCCCAGGACGGCCTTCCGCCGTCGGAGGGGCGGCCGCAGTTCCACCAGCAGATGGCCTATGCGGTGGCGATGAAGACCATCCACAACTTCGAGCGCGCGCTGGGCCGCAAGGTGCTGTGGTCGCCGCTGAAGCCCGCCGACGGGAACTATGACGCCCTGGTGGACGACGGCTACGTCCAGAAGCTGCGCATCTATCCGCACGCGCTCCGCGAGGACAACGCCTACTATAGCCCCGACAAGAAGGCCCTGCTGTTCGGCTACTTCCGGGCCGGCGACGCGCCCGGCGCCCGCAGCCTGCCCGGCGGCTGGGTGTTCACCTGCCTCTCGCACGACGTCATCGCGCACGAGACGACGCATGCGATCCTGGACGGCATCCACAACCGGTTCATCGAGGCCTCGACCCTTGATTCCCTGGCCTTCCACGAGGCCTTCGCCGACACCGTGGCCCTGCTGCAGCACTTCACGATGGAGGGCGCGGTGCGCCACGAGCTGGCGGCGCATGGCGGTCAGCTGCGGGTCCGCGACCTGCTGAGCGGCCTGGCCAAGCAGTTCGCCGACGCGCGCGGCATGGCCGGCGCGCTGCGCGAAGGCATCGACGTCGCCGACCCGAAGACCGACCCGGTCAGCGGGGCCTACGCCAGCGCCATCGACCCGCACGAGCGCGGCGCCTTCCTGGTGGCCGCCGTTTTCGATGCCTTCGTGACCATCTTCGAGCGGCGCTCCGGCGACCTGATGCGGATGTTCGCCAACACCACCCAGCCGGGGGCCGACATGCACCCCGACCTGGTGGCGCGGCTGGCGGGCGAGGCGGCCAAGGCGGCCGACCACATGCTGCGTATCTGCGTGCGCGCGCTGGACTATGTGCCCCCGGTCGACCTGCGGTTCGGCGAGTTCCTGCGCGCCATGATCACCGCCGACGCCGACCTGGTGCCGGACGATCCGCTGCGCTACCGGCTGGCCATTGCCGAGGCCTTCCGCCGGCGCGGCATCTTCCCCCACAGCATCGCCTCGATGGCGCCGGACAGCCTGATGTGGGAGTCGCCCGAGATCATCGAGCCGGGGCTCAGCGCCTGCCATTTCAACCCTGCGGTCCGCCTGAACGTCGATCCCGAATGGCGGCGTCCCAAGATCTGGCGGCAGGCGCTGGACAACCAGCAGAAGCTCTGGGGCTGGCTCAGCCGCGAGGCGGCCAAGAACCCCAAGTGGGAGAGCCTGCTGGGCATCCAGCTGAGCGCCGACGCCCCGCAGACCATCGGCCGCTCGCAGCGCACCGGGCTGCCGGCCGTCGAGGTGCACTCTGTCCGCGTCGCCCGCCGCGCCGGCCCGGACGGCCAGGACCTGCGCCAGCTGGTCATCGAGGTCACCCAGCGACGCCGCGCCTTCCTCGACCCCGACGTCCAGGCCCAGGCCGACCGCGGCGAGGCGCGCACCGATCCCACCGACATGGACTTCGAGTTTCGCGGCGGCTGCACTATGCTGGTCGACCTGCGCGACTGGACTATCCGCTACGCGATCCGCAAGAACATCATGGACGACGGGCGCCTGCAGACCCAGCGCGACTTCCGATCCGGGGCGACCGAGGACGCGCTGCGCGCCCTCTACTTCGGCGATCAGGCCAACCGCCCCGGCGCCGAGCCCTTCGCCATGCTGCACCGGGGATGAGCGTGGCCAGCGAACCCCCGATCCCCGCCGCGCCGATCTCCGACGCCGTCACCGTGCGGATGTACAAGGGCCTGCTGGGCGACTGCTTCCTGCTGCAGTTGGCTTCCGCCGCCGGGCGGAGCTTCATCCTGATCGACTGCGGGGTGCTGCAGGGGATCCAGGGCGCCAGCGACCGGATGGTCCAGGTGGCCAACGACATCGTCGCCGCCACGGGCGGGCGCATCGACCTGCTGGTGGTCACCCACGAGCACTGGGACCACATCTCCGGCTTCGCCCACGCCGCCGAGGTGTTCTTCGGCGGTCGGCTGAAGATCGACACCCTCTGGATGGCCTGGACCGAAAACGACGCCGATCCGCAGGCCCAGGGCCTGAGGGCGCGCTTCGACCGGGCCAAGATGGCCGTAGCCGCCGCAGCGACCACCGCCGCCCACCTCGCCGCCCGCGGGGTGACCGGCGCCGCCGAGGTCACCGCCGGCCTGGAGGCGTTCATCGGGCCGGTCGAGCGCGGCCTCGCCGCCGCCGGCGGTCCGCGCACCGGCCGCCAGATCCTGCAGGCGCTCAAGCAGGCGGCCGGCGCGGTCGCCTACCTGGAGCCGGGACAGGTCGTCGCCACCCCGGGCGCGACGCCGCTCAAGGCCTATGTGCTGGGCCCGCCACGCAGCGCGGCGCGGCTGTTCAAGGCCCTGCCGTCGGCCGGCGACAACAAGGAGACCTACCTGGCCGGCGACGGCCTGGACCACGCCGACCACCTGCTGGGCGCGGTCGCCGCCGGGGAGGCCGAGGCCGGCCCTGAGACCCCGTTCCCGCGTCGCTACGAGTACGCCCAGGAAGACGTGGCCCACGGCGGCGATCCCACCCTGGACTGGCTCAAGGCCGCCTATGTGGACGGCCCGGCCTGGCGTCGCATCGACGCCGATTGGCTGGGCGGCGCCGGCGCCCTGGCGCTGAAGCTGGACTCCAACACCAACAACACCAGCCTAGTCCTGGCCTTCGAGACCCCGGCGAAGAAGGTGCTGCTGTTCGCCGCCGACGCCCAGGTCGGCAACTGGCTCTCCTGGTACGACCAGACCTATCCGCCCACCGCGCTTGGTGGCCCGGTCGGCGTCGGCGTCGAGGACATCCTCCTCCGCACGGTGGTCTACAAGATGGGCCACCACGGCAGCCACAACGCCACCCTGGACGCCCAGGGCTTGGAGCGGATGACCGATCCCAGCCTCGTGGTGTTCATCCCGGTGGTCGAGACCGACGCCCGCGCCCAGGGGACCGCCGGCTGGAACATGCCGTTCCCCGACATCCTCAAGCGCGCGCTCGAGCTCAGCAAGGGCGCGGTGCTGCGGGGCGACACCCACGCCGGGAGGGCGCCGGACGGCCGTTCGCTGGGGACCGACGCCGCGATCCTGGCCTGCGTCGGCGAAGACCCCGCCGGCCTGTTCGTCGACTACCGCCTGCCCGCGCCGCTGGTGGGCGCCTTCGCCGCCACCAAGGCCTGAAGGGGCTTCCCGCCGTCAAATCCTTCCCCCTCGGGGGGAAGTGGCCCGACGGCGAAGCCGAGGGTCGATGGGGGGAGTGTGAGAGGAGTCCATCCTACAACTTCCCCCGTTGTCGCCCGCCTGCGGCGTCGGCGACATTTCCCCCGCAAGCGGGGGAAGGCGACCCGCTCAGAGCCGCCGGAACCCTGCGCCTACCAGCGCGCCGCGGCGCCCGGGAAGGTGGGGTCGCCCAGGGTGCATTCCAGGGTCATGGGGTCGGCGCGGATCGGCTGGTTGGGCGCGTCGCCGGCCAGCCAGCGGTCGCCCAGCCACTGGATCCAGGTGACGTCGCTCTGGGCCAGCGCGTCCATCTGCAGGTTCGCGACATAGGCGAACTGATCGACGGTGAGGCCGCCGAAGATCGACCAGGTCGCCGTGTCGGCGTGCCAGATCGGCTGGACCATGGGGTTGAGGCGCACCAGCCGGCCGCCGTTCGGCGGCGGTCCGCCCGGCGGGGTCGGGCCCGGCTGCTGGCCCAGGGCGAAGTAGGTGGTGAAGGTGGCGGCGTCCGGCGGGTCGTCGTTGATGCTGCCGGCCAGCTTCTGGATGTCGCCGAGGAAGCCCGGGCTGTCCCGCGTCTCGACGATCTTCTGCGGCGCGCCATGGCTGTTCTCGGGCGGGACCAGCCGGGTGCTGCCGGTGCCGATGGAGCGCACCTCCAGGTCGGCGGCCTTGACGCCCAGGGCCAGCGCCTCGACCACGCCGGCCAGCATCGGGTTGTTGTAGCCGGCCACCGCGCCGTCCCAGTACCGCCGCGTCGCCGCGTTCGGCTGGGTGGACTGCCGCACGATGGCGGGCTTGTCGAAGTAGATGACCGGCGCGTTGCTGGAGGCATGCACGGCCTCCACAAGCGGCGTGTCGCCGGGCTTGGCGCCGAGGCCGGTGGTGAAGCTGCGGAAGAAGTCCGCCCGCTGGCGGTCGTAGTCGAAGGCGGGGATCAGCACCGCGACCGTCTTTCCTCCGGGCCCGGTCGGCAGCACGGCGTCCAGCGCCGACATCGGCGACTGGCCCTGGACCCCGAACACCTTGTTCAGCCCGACCAGCTTGGCCGCGGCGTCATAGCGGTTGCCCTGCAGCAGCGAGCCGAGCCGGGCGAGGGGGCCGTTCTTCACGAAGATCGCGGTGCGGTTCGCCTCGATGGTGAACAGCTCGCGGATTCGGCTTGGCTTCATGTCTTCGATCAGGCCGCCCAGCACGATCGAGCCGCCCGAATTGGCGACCGCCATATCGTAGGTGGCCAGGACCTCGTGGCCGCTCCTGTCGTCGTGCAGCCGCTCCAGCGCCATGGCCTGCAGCAGCGCCCAGGTGCCGCCGCCATCCAGCGAAAGAATGCGATAGGTCATGCTGCCTCCCGTGGCGCCCGCCCAGGTAGAGTATGCCCGTTGCCGCGCGCGGGGATAGGTCGTCCTAGTCGAAGATCGCCACCGCCCGGATCCAGCCGGCCGAGGCGCCGGCGATCTTCACCGGGAAGCAGGACAGGGTGAAGCCGGTGGCCGGCAGGGCGGCCAGGTTGGTCAGCTTCTCGATCTGGTAGTACTCGCGCAGGCGGCCGGCCTTGTGGCCTTCCCAGATGATCTTCGGGTCGCGGGTTTCCGCCCAGCGCCGGGCCGTGTGCGAGAACGGCGCGTCCCAGGACCAGGCGTCGGTGCCCACCACCTTCACGCCCCGCTCGGTGAGGTAGAGGGTCGCCTCTTCCCCCATGCCGCAGCCCTTGTGGATGAAGCCCGGGTCGCCAAACGCCGCGCCGGCCGCGGTGTTGACCAGCACGATGTCCAGCGGCTGCAGCGTGTGCCCGATCCGCGCCAGCTCGACCTCGACGTCCGCCCCGGTGGCGACGTAGCCGTCGGCGAAATGGCGGAAGTCCAGTTTCACGCCCGGCTGCAGGAAGTATTCCAGCGGCCCCTCGTCGATGGTCGGCGCCGGCCGTCCGCCGCCCGCCGTCGCCTGGTCTGTGGTCGAGTGGAAGTGCCAGGGCGCATCCATGTGCGTGCCGTTGTGGGTCGACAGCGTCACCCGCTCCACCGCCCAGCCCTCGCCGTCCGGCAGGTCGTCGGCCGTCAGGCCCGGGAAGGACTGCGCCATCTGCGCGACCCCTTCCCGATGCCGGGTGTAAGTCACCTGCGGCCGCATGGTGTCGGGGTCGGAGATGATGTCGTTGGTGATCGGGATCGACAGGTCCACCAGCCGCCGGGCCATGCGCGTCTCCTCAGAGTTCCGCGATCAGAATAGGCCCATCGCGGCGTGGATCGCGAGCATCGCCAGCACGATCGACGACAGCATGAAGATCGAGAACCGCACCATGATGGCGTTGACCGTCGCCTGCACCAGGCTGTGGGCGACCCGCAGGCCCACATAGCCCCAGGCCAGCCAGGCGTTCAGCCCGTCGCCATGCCCCGCCACCGCCACCGCCAGGGCGACGGCGTAGAAGATGGTCGGCTGCTCCATCAGGTGGTTGTAGTTGTCGGCCTTCCAGCGGACGTTCGGCGGGATGTTGGCGTTGAACTCCGCCGCCGTGGCGTTGGGGTTCAGCGGAACCTTGGCCGCCTGCATGGCCGGGATCCGGGTGGCGTAGAGCCAGACCCACATCACCAGCGACCACAGGACCAGCGCCACGACCGGCTGCAGGATGGGACTCGGCATCTGAATTTCCCCCGAAGTTTGTGTGGGCCGCAGTGGAGCCTCGCCTCAGCGTGGCCGTAAAGGCCACAGACCTTGACGAATCCTGCCATCCGCCGGTCGATGGCCCGAGGGAGGGTGGCCCTGGACCTGACGGTATTCCTCAGCGTGCTGGCCGCCGCCCTGATGCATGCGGGGTGGAACGCCTTCGTGCGCGTGGGCCTGGACCGGTTCTCCTCGATCCTGCTGCTGTCGATGACCCAGAGCACCCTGGCGCTGCTCCTGCTGCCGTTCGTGGCCGCGCCGGCCCCAGCGGCCTGGCCCTGGGTGATCGCGTCCAGCGTGCTGCACACGGGCTACAAGCTGTTCCTGATCCGCGCCTACCAGCACGGCGACCTGACCCAGATCTACCCCCTGGCCCGCGGGTCCGCGCCGCCGATCGTGGCCCTGGGCGGGGTGCTGCTGTTCGGTGAGCCCCTGAAGCCGACCGGCTGGCTGGCCGTGGGGCTGATCGCCAGCGGCGTCGCCCTGATGGCGCTTCGGGGCGGCGCGGCCGGCCGCCTGCCGACCAGGGCCCTGGCCTATGCCCTGGCCACCGCCGGCTTCGTGGCGTCCTACACCCTGGCGGACGGCCAGGGCGCGCGGATCGCCCTGTCGGCCACCGCCTTCGCCATGTGGATGTTCGTCGGCGACGGCCTGTGCATGCTGACCTACGCCGTCGTCACGCGAGGACCGAAGGCGCCCCTCGCGGTGCTGTCGGAATGGCGCACCGGGCTGCCGGCGGGAGCGCTCTCGCTGGGCTCCTATTGGATCGCGCTCTGGGCCTTCACCCGCGCCCCGGTCGCCCTGGTGGCGGCGCTGCGGGAGACCAGCGTGCTGTTCGCCATGCTGATGGGCGTGCTGCTGCTGAAGGAGAAGGCCGGCCCCTGGCGCTGGGCCGCGGGGCTCTGCATCGGGGCCGGCGTGGTCGCCATGCGCATCTGACGGTTCGGGCGCCTCTACACCCCCCTCGCCATCGTCAGGTTGACGCCGGCCCCCAAGGTCCCGCCTAAGGGGCGCCCGTGAGCGCGCCCGAGCAAACAGACATCGCCGTGCAGGCCCCAACCCCGCGGATCCTGCTGGGCATCGCGCTCAGGGTGGCCGCGATGGCGGCGCTGGCCTGCCTGTCGGCGCTGGTGAAGTGGACCGGCTCGCGCGGGGTGCCGGTCTTTGAGATCATCTTCTTCCGCAACTTTTTCGCCTTCGTCCCGCTCGGCCTCTACGTCTGGCGGACCACGGGGTTCGAGGTGCTGCGGACCCAGCGCCCGGTCGGCCACATGGTCCGCTCGGCGATCGGCCTGGCCGGCATGGTCTGCGGCTTCTCTGCGGTCCAGTACCTGCCGCTCACCGAGGCGACGGCGCTGCAGTTCACCTCGCCGCTGTTCATGACCGCGCTCTCGGCCCTGGTGCTGTCGGAGACGGTCGGCCGGCATCGCTGGGCGGCGGTGGTGGCGGGCTTCATCGGTGTCCTGATCATGGCCCGGCCGATCCCGGGCCAGATCAACGTGTCCGGCGTCACGCTGGGCATGCTGAGCGCGCTGGGCGCGGCCGGGGCGATGGTCACCATCCGCCAGATCGCCGCCACCGAGCGGGGCCCGACCATCGTCTTCTACTTCACCCTGGGCGGGGTGGTGATGGGCCTGGTGGGCTCGGCGTTCCACTGGGTGGTTCCCGACCCGGTGACCCTCGCGGCCCTGGTGGCCGCCGGGCTGATCGGCGGGGTCGGGCAGCTGCTGCTGACCGAGGCGCTGCGCAATGCCCCGGTCGGGGTGATCGCGCCGTTCGACTATACCCAGCTGGTCTGGGCCACGATCATCGGCTTCTTCGTCTGGGGCGAGCTGCCGCATCCGCTGACCCTGGTCGGCGCGGTGATCGTCGCCGGCAGCGGGGTCTACATCCTGCACCGCGAGCTGCGTCGCTTCCGGGCCAGCTGACTCCGGCGTCAGAATTGACACAACTGCGCGACAGGCGGACCCTCGGCTCCTCACCGGCCCGGCGGCTCGCCGCCGTGATCGGGTGTCGGAGCCTGACCCCATGTCCAGAACCGCCCGCCTTCTCGCCCTCGCCGCCGCCGCCGTCGCCGCCCTCGCCTGGGGGTCCTCGGCCGCCGCCGGGGCCATCACCGTGCTGGGCGGCGGCATGGCCAAGGAATGTTCGACCGCCGCGCTCAACGGCGAGTCCGAGGTGCGGTTCGAAGCGGTCTGCACCCAGGCCCTGGAGAACGAGCTGCTGAGCCTGCGCGACCGGGCCGGCACCTATGTGAACCGCGGCGTGCTGAAGCTGCGGCGCAAGGACTTCAACGGCGCCCAGCTCGACTTCAACCGCGCCATCGAGACCAAGCCCGATCTGGGCGAGGCCTATGTGAACCGCGGCGCCGCCGCCGTGGGCGCCCGCCGCTACGCCGACGGCCTCAACGACCTCAACAAGGCCCTGGCGCTGGGCGTCGAGGAGCCGGAAAAGGCCTACTACAATCGCGCGCTGGCCTTCGAGGGCCTGGACAATCTCAAGGCCGCCTACTTCGACTACCAGAAGGCGGTCGAGCTGAAGCCGGACTGGGACCAGCCCAGGAAGGAATTGGCCCGCTTCACCGTGGAACACCACTAGGGCCCACCCGTTGGGTGCACTATGGCTCCCCTCCGCATCCTGGTCCTTGGTCTGCTCTGCGCCGCGGCGGCGACGCCCGCGTTTGCGCAGAACACGCAGCTCGAGCTCGATAACCTGCGCGCCCAGCAGCAGGCCGCCCAGCAACGCGCCATCGCCCAGGCGAACGAGTCGATGGCCCTGGAGGCCCGGCTGCGCGCCGAGCAGGCGGTGGCCGACCTGCGGCTCCAGCGCACGCCGCCGGTCCTGCCCGAGCTGCCCTATGTGACCCCGGCCTCGGATGCGGCCCGCGCCGCCGCCGCGACCGCGACGTACCCCTCGATCCCCGACGCCGCCCTGGCCGACTCCAACCGCAAGGTCCAGGACGCCGCACAGACCCGGCGGTGACGCCATCCCTCCTCTTTAGGGGAGGGCCGACTCGCCGGAGGCGAGCGGGGTGGGGGCCTAACGTCCAAGCGATGAGTTCCCCGATATATCCCCCCACCCTGACCGCTTCGCGGTCTGTCCCTCCCCTGAAGAGGAGGGATGACCGTGGAAAGCTACCCCGGCATGTGCGGCAGCGGGTCCCAGCCCAGGCACACCCCCACGCACCGCCGCGCCAGCAGGTCGCCCGGGTCGATCAGCTCCAGCGTCACGTCCCCGTTGTCCAGCACAAGCGGCACCTCGGTGCAGCCGGCGATTAGCACCTCGGCGCCCAGCTGGCGCAGGGCCTCGGCGTGGCCGGCCATCTCGCGCGTCACGTCGTCGCCCAGGTCGCCGGACTTGATCCGGTAGAGCGTGACCATGAACGCCTCCTGCCGCTCGGGCGGCAGGCTGACGAGGCCCATGGCGCGGGCGGCCAGGTATTCGCGATAGAGCTTCAGCGCCCCCTTGGTCCCCAGCACCCCGGCGCGCATGGCGCCATTGCGGCTGGCGGCCTCGGCGCCCAGGTCGATCATGTCCACCAGCGGCAGGCCGCAGGCCCGCTGGATGGTGTCGGCATGGGCGTGGGCGGTGTTGCAGGGCATCGCCAGCACCTGGGCCCCGGCCCCGGCCAGGGCGCCGGCCATCTCGGCCAGCACGCCGCCGGCCCCGGACCCGGGCACATTGCGGTCGGGCGCCTTGGGGTTGATGTCGACGATCACCCGGATGTGGTCCTGGTCCCGCTCGGCGGGCGTATAGGCCTGCAACTGCGCCAGGAACTCGACGGTCGCCGCCGGGCCCATGCCGCCCAGCACGCCCAGGACCAGTTGGTCGTCGTCGCTCACAGCTTGCCCTCCAGCTCCGTCTGGTAGCCGAATAGCCCCTGCGCGCCGCCGGTGTGCAGGAACACCACCGTCTCGCCATCGAAGGCGCCGGCGTTCGACAGCGCGATCAGCCCCTTCATCGCCTTGCCGGAATAGACCGGGTCCAGCAGGATGCCGTCGGTCCGCGCCGCCAGTTTCAGCGCCTCGATCACCGCCTGGTCGATCAGGCCATAGCCGGTGCCGACATAGTCGCAGTCGGCCACCACCATGTCCCGCGTCACCCGCTCGGCGTGGCCCAGCAGGGCCGCGGTCTCGACCGCCAGCTTGAAGACATTGGCCTCCTGGGCTTTCTTCGGCGCGCGCACGCCGATGCCCAGCACCGGAATGTCGGCGCCCATCACCGCCAGCCCGGCCACCAGGCCGGCGTGGGTGCCGGCGCTGCCGGTGGCGGTGACGATCCGGTCGATCTCCAGGCCAAGCTCGTTCGCCTGGGCCACCAGTTCGAACGCGCACTCGGCATAGCCCAGCGCCCCGATGGCGTTCGAGCCGCCGCCGGGGATCACATAGGGCCGCCCGCCGGCGTCGGCGACCTGCGCCGCCACCTTGGCCAGCTCGAGGCTCATGTCGGTCCCGCCCGGCACGGTGCGCAGCGTCGCGCCCAGCAGCTCATCCAGCAGGACGTTGCCCGAGCGGTTGTAGTCGACGGCGTTGGAGCCGGTCCGCGCCTCCAGGACGATCTCGCACTTCATCCCGAACTTCGCCGCCGCCGCCGCCGTCTGGCGGACGTGGTTGGACTGGATCGCGCCCTGGGTGACCAGGGTGTCGGCGTCGTTGGCCAGCGCGTCGCCCAGCAGAAATTCCAGCTTGCGGGTCTTGTTGCCGCCGCCGGCCAGACCGGTGCAGTCGTCGCGCTTGACCCACACCGCCGGACCCCCGCCGCCCGGGCGGGCCAAGTGTTCCGTCAGCCCGGGCAGGGGCTCGAACGGCGTCGGCAGGTGGGCGAAGCGGATCGGGTTGAAGCGCGCGAAATGCATGCCCGCCTTTAGCGCGCCCTCAGGCGAAGTGGAACCAGGACCCTCAGCCTTATGGCTTCAACTTCTTGGGCAGGGCCGCGACCTCTTCCGGGCTCATCTTGACGATCGACTGCACGATGCACTGGGTCGTGAAGCCGCTGCGCGAGATCGCCAGGTCCATGTCGATCGGCTTGCAGATGATCTGGCTGCCCGGCGGCTCACGGGTGATGATCGGGTCGGACGACACCGCCCCGCCCAGGCAGGCGCCGCCCACGGTCACGCGGTAGGTCGACTTGTTGCCGCCGTCGATCAGCAGCGTCTGCCGGTCGGCGATGGTGTGGTTGCGGATGTCGTGGGCGCGGATGCACTGTCCGCTGGGCAGGCCGGTCCCGGCCGGCGGCGGCGGGCCGAGCGGCGAGGGTTTCTCCGGCCGGGCCGCGACGGCCACGGTGGAAATCGCGGCCGCGCTCGCGACCAGGGCGATGATCGCCAATTTCATCGGCGTAACTCCTTCAACGTCCCACGTTAATGCATGATACGCCGGCGCGGGTTCAACGTCTTCATTTTGGGTGGCGAGGACCACGGTTCGGGCCTAACCTCCAGACCTCCTCGGGGGGCCGCGCATGAGCGGCTGAGAGGTGGGTGAGCCCACGACCCGTCGAACCTGATCCGGGTCATGCCGGCGAAGGGAAGGGCCCTTGGCGTTCCGACCTGACGCCCGTGATCCGTGCAAGATGCGGAGCGGTCAAGATGAACAAGCCTGTCAGCAAGCTGGCGCCCGGCGCCATCCCCACCGGCGAACGCCCGGGGTCGAAGAAGGTCTACCAGCCCGGCGTGCTGTGGCCCGATATCCGCGTGCCGTTCCGCGAGGTGGCGGTCCACCCCTCGGCCAACGAGCCGCCGCTGACCCTCTACGACACCTCCGGCCCCTACACGGAGCCGACCGCCACCATCGACATCGAGAAGGGCCTGTCGAAGGTCCGCGAGCCCTGGGTGGTTTCCCGCGGCGACGTCGAGATCGTCGAGACGCCGCGCGAGGTGAAGCCCGAGGACAACGGCTTCGCCAAGGGCGAGCACCTGGCGCCGCAGTTCACCGCGCCGCGCCGCGTCTACCGCGCCAAGGCCGGCGGCAACGTCACCCAGCTGGAATACGCCCGCCGGGGGCTGATCACCGCCGAAATGGAATATGTCGCCATCCGCGAGAACCTGCGCCGCCAGCAGGGCGACGCCTTCATCCGCGACGGCGAGAGCTTCGGCGCCGAGATCCCCGACTTCTGCACGCCGGAGTTCGTGCGCGACGAGGTCGCCCGCGGCCGCGCCATCATCCCGGCCAACATCAACCACACCGAGCTGGAGCCGATGGCCATCGGCCGCAACTTCCTGGTCAAGATCAACGCGAATATCGGCAACTCGGCCGTGCTTTCGACGGTGGCCGACGAGGTCGACAAGATGGTCTGGTCGATCCGCTGGGGCGGCGACACGGTCATGGATCTCTCCACCGGCCGCAACATCCACAACATCCGCGACTGGATCGTCCGCAACGCCCCGGTGCCGATCGGCACGGTGCCGATCTACCAGGCCCTGGAAAAGGTCAACGGCGTCGCCGAAGACCTGAACTGGGAGGTGTTCCGCGACACCCTGATCGAACAGGCAGAGCAGGGCGTGGACTACTTCACCATCCACGCTGGCGTGCGCCTGCCGTTCATCCCGCTGACCGCCAAGCGGGTCACCGGGATCGTCAGCCGCGGCGGCTCGATCATGGCCAAGTGGTGCCTGGCCCACCACCGCGAGAACTTCCTCTACGACCACTTCGAGGACATCTGCGAGATCATGAAGGCGTACGACGTCTCGTTCTCGCTGGGCGACGGCCTGCGTCCCGGCTCCATCGCCGACGCCAACGACGAGGCGCAGTTCGCCGAGCTGCGCACCCTGGGCGAGCTGACCAAGGTGGCCTGGAAGCACAATGTGCAGGTGATGATCGAGGGCCCCGGCCACGTGCCGATGCACAAGATCAAGGCCAACATGGATGAGCAGCTGAAGCACTGCCACGAGGCCCCGTTCTATACGCTGGGCCCGCTGACGACCGACATCGCGCCCGGCTACGACCACATCACCTCGGCTATCGGGGCGGCGATGATCGGCTGGTTCGGCTGCGCCATGCTCTGCTACGTCACGCCCAAGGAGCACCTGGGCCTGCCCGACCGCCAGGACGTCAAGGACGGGGTGATCGCCTACAAGATCTCCGCCCACGCCGCGGACCTCGCCAAGGGCCACCCGACGGCGCGGGCCTGGGACGACGCGCTCTCCCGCAGCCGCTTCGAGTTCCGCTGGGAGGACCAGTTCAACTTGGGCCTAGATCCCGAGACGGCGCGCGAATACCACGACGAGAGCCTGCCGAAGGAGGCGTTCAAGACCGCCCACTTCTGCTCCATGTGCGGCCCGAAGTTCTGCTCGATGAAGATCAGCCAGGACATCCGCGACCAGGTCCGCACCCAGAACGAAGTCGACACCGGCATGGCCGAAATGGCCCAGAAATTCCGCGACGGCGGCAGCGAGATCCTGGTGCCTGTTTCCCTCCCTTAATGGGAGGGACAGCTCGCCGAAGGCGTGCAGGGTGGGGAAGTGTGGGCCGGAGTACGCCGACGGAGCTTGATCGCGGGCTCCCCACCCCGCTCGCCCGCGGCGAGTCGACCCTCCCCATAAAGGGGAGGGATGGACTTCAGTCCCCCGCCTTCACGGCCGCGCCCTTCGGGCGCCAGACCCGGACGGCGACCGCGACGGCGACCGAGCCCAGCACCGCGATGGCGGCGCCCAGCCACTGGGTCGCGTCCATGCCGGCGGCGGCATAATGGCCGGTCATCGCGCCCGAGACGAAGACGAGGCCGGCCGAGCCCCATTCGGTCAGGTCTCTCTGGGTGATCTCGAGGGACATCTGCCCACTCCCGGTCCGGCGTTTCGACGACGCCAGCTTTCCCGCATTTCGAATGCCAAAGGCTTACCGAAACCGCGATGCGACACTGTTGCGCAGGCCTCGCGGTCACTCGCTCCGCAGCGCCGGGGCCGGTCGTTTCGACAGCGCCTGGAACGAGGCCAGCACGCCGCCGACCCCGGCGATGGCCGACGCCCCGCCGAGCAGCAGCGCCATCTCCGCCCAGTCCACGGCCCACTTGGCCTCGAACACCCTGACCACCACCGGCCAGGCGGCCAGGTAGCCCAGCCCGACCCCCGCCGCCCCGGCGATCAGCCCGACCAGCCCGTACTCGAGCACATAGGCGCTCAGCACCTGCAGCCGTGAGGCGCCCAGCACCTTCAGGATCGCCGCCTCCCGCGTGCGTTGCTGCGCCCGCGCCGCGATGGCGCCGGCCAGCACCAGCAGCGCCGCCACCAGGGCCACGGCCGCCGCGCCGCGCACCGCCAGGGCCACGCGGTCGAACAGGTCGGTGGCGGCGTCCAGCTGGTCGCGCACGGAGATCACCGTCACCTCCGGGAACTTCGCGCCCAGGCCCTGGGTGACGCGGGCTTCCTCGGCCTTGCTGGCCTTGGCGATGGCGACCTGCACGGGCTGGGCGCCCTCCAGGGTTTTGGGCGTCAGCACCAGGGGAAAGCTGGCGCCGAAGGCGCCGAGGTCCACGCGCCGGATCACCGCCACCTTGGCCACGATGTCGCGGCCCAGGATCGATATCGTGATCGTGTCGCCCAGGCGGACCTTTGCCGCCCGCGCCGGGTCCTCGGCGATGGCGACCAGGGGCGGACCCGCATAGTTGGCCGGCCACCAGTGGCCCTCGATGATGCCTGGGTTCGGTGGCTCGGGGCCCAGCGCCGACAGGCTGATGTCGTTGTCGAAGGCCCAGCGCCCCTCGGCGCCCAGCTTCGCGGTCACCACCGGCCGGCCGCGCACGGCGATGATGCGGCCGCTGAGCAGCGGCGCGCGCAGATAGGTGTCGGCGGTCGGCGTGTGGCCCAGGCCGCGGGCGATCTCGGCGTCGAACTCCGGGACCCGGTCGCCCGGGATGCCGGCGAAGATCATGGCCGGCGCGGTCTGTGGCGCCACGACCGAGATCTGCCGCAGCAGGCTGGACTGGATCAGCACCACCGCGGCCAGCAGGGCGACGCCCAGGCCGATGGCCGGCGCCGCTGTCCGCGCCGCCGAGTGCGGCCCGGCCAGGTTGGCCAGCGCGATCCGCATCGCGCCCCGGGTCCCGCCGCGCAGCCGCCCGGCCAGGCTGGCCGCGCCCAGCCCGAAGGCCCAGAGCAGCGCGAAGGCCACGGCCACCCCGCCGATCATCAGCCCGGCCGCCAGCGGGGTCGGCGCGGTGACGATCGCCAGGGCCGCCAGCCCGCCCGCGCACAGCAGCGCCCCGATCATCTCCGGCCCGAATCCCAACCGCCCGGTCAGGTCGCTGCGGTACAGGCTGGCCGGCGGCGTGGTCCGCGCCCGCGCCAGCGGCGCCAGCGAAAACGCCGCCGCCGACAGCAGGCCGAAGGCCCCGGCCTTGATCAGCGGCAGCGGATAGATGGCGAACAGCGCCGGCACCGGCAGCTGGCCCTGGAAGGCCGCGCCCATGGCCAGCGGCGTCGCCCCGCCCACCACCACGCCGATGGTCACCCCCAGCAGCGCCAGCAGCCCGATCTGGGCCAGGTAGGTGTCGCGCACCAGGCCGCTCTCGGCGCCCAGCGCCTTCAGGGTGGCGATGGCCGGCTTGCGGCTGTCCACATAGGCGCTGACCGCGCCGAACACGCCCAGGCCGCCGGCCACCAGCGAGGCCAGGCCGATGAAGCCCAGGAAATACTCCAGCTGGTCGATCATCCGGCTGATCCCGGGCGCCGCGTCGTTGCGGTCGCGCACCCGCGACACGCCCTTCAGCTCGCGCTGCAAATCGGTTTTGGCCAGCGCCAGGGGATACTGGGGCCGCAGCGCGATCCGCACCGTCTCGCCGAACGGCAGGCCGGGGATCAGGAACCCGCCCTGTTCCAGCGCGCCCGGCCGGGTCAGCACCCGGGGCCCGATGGCGAAGCCGCGCGACAGCCGGTCGGGCTCCTGCTCGAGGATGGCGTTGGCGCGCACCGAGACGTTACCTACCAGGAACCGGTCGCCCAGCTTCAGGTGCAGCCGGTCCAGCACGCCCTGCTCCACCACCGCGCCCCACACGCCGTCGCGCACGCTCAGGGCCTCGGCCAGGGACTTCGCGCCGCTGATGGTGACGGCGCCGGCCAGCGGATAGGCCCCGTCCACGCCGCGCAGCTCCACCAGCCGGCGGTCGCCGCTGGGGGCCTGGGCCATGGCCGGGGAGGCGACCGCATAAGTCACCCGGCCCATGCGCGCCAGGTCGGCCCGCTCCGCCGGCTCGAAGCGCCGCTGCCGCAGCGAGACGGAGAGGTCGCCGCCCAGGATCTCGCGCGCCTGGCTGGCCAGGCCCTGGCGGAACGCCTCGGCCGTCGAGCTCGCCGCCGCGATGGCCGCCACCCCCACGGCCAGGCAGGCCAGGAAGATCCGGAAGCCCTTGACGCCGCTGCGCAGCTCCCGCGCCGCGAACCGCAAGAAGAGTGGCGTCATGCGGGCCCCGGCCCTTGAGACACCTGGTGTCCGTCGCGCAGGGTCACCACCCGCTGCGCGCGCGCGGCCAGCGCCGTGTCGTGGGTGACCATCAGCAGCGCCGCGCCGGTCTGCTCCACCAGCTCGAACAGCATGTCCGCGACCAGCCGCGCATTGGCGCTGTCCAGGTTGCCGGTGGGCTCGTCGGCGAACAGCAGCGCGGGCTTGGGGGCCAGCGCCCGGGCCAGGGCCACCCGCTGCTGCTCCCCACCGGAAAGCTGGTGCGGATAGTGCCGCGCCCGCGCCGACAGGCCCACCCGCGCCAGCCACGCGCGGGCCTCCTCCATGGCGCCGGGCCGGCGCGCGATCTCCAGAGGGGCGGCCACGTTCTCCTCGGCTGTCATGTTGGGCAGCAGGTGGAAGGACTGGAACACCAGGCTGACGCGCCCGCGCCGCAGCTTGGCGCGGCCGTCCTCGTCCAGCTTGCTCAGGTCCTGGCCGAACAGCTCGACCCGCCCGGCGCTGGGTCGCTCCAGCCCGGCGGCGACGGCGATCAGCGACGACTTGCCCGACCCCGACGGCCCGACCAGCGCCACACGTTCGCCCCCGCCAAGGGTCAGGCTCAGGTTGCGCAGAATCTCCACCGGCCCCGCGGCCGATGGCAACGTCAGCCCCACATCATCGAGCACCAACGGCGGTAAATCGTCCAAATCAGGCCTCGGCAATTGAGCGGCGCGTCACCTCCCTTACATAGGACGTTCATGGCCATGCCAAGACATACCCGCCGCGCCCTTTTCGCATGGCCGCTCATGGCCGCCGCCGGGCCGGCGCTCGCGCGGCCGTCCAGGGCCGCGCGGCCCAAGGTGGTGACCATGCTGGGCGACTCGATCACCGCCGGTCTGGGCCTGCCCGCCGCCGCCGCCCTGCCGAACCAGCTGCACCTGGCCCTGGCTCGGCTGGGGGTTCCCAATGTCGTGCGCGCCGCCGGCGTCAGCGGCGACACCACCCGCGGCGGCCTGGCCCGGGTCGACTTCAGCGTCCAGACCGACACCGACCTGGCCATCGTCGCCCTGGGCGGCAACGACCTGCTGCAGGGCCAGGACACCGCCGGAACCCGCGCCAACCTCGACGCCATCGTGCGCAAGCTGCAGGCCCGCCACATCCGCGTGCTGATCGCCGGCATCGCCGCGCCGCAGGCGGTCGGCGGCGCCTACGCCCGCGACTTCAACGCCGCCTTCGAACGCGTCGCCAAGACCCACAGCGTGCCGCTCTATCCCGACCTGATCGACGGCGTCGGTCGCCGCGCCGACCTGAAGCAGCCCGACGGCATCCACCCCAATGCCCAGGGCGTCATGGTCATCGCCGCCCGCCTGGCCCCCATCGTCGCCAAGGCCCTGACCGCGGGGCGGTAGCGCTAACTGGAACTTTCCCTCCCCATTGAGGGAGGGAAAGCCGCTCAGCCCGCCCGGAACCGAACCGGCATCGCCTTCGGCCCGCTGATGAAGTTGCTCGGCAGCCATTCCACCGGGGCGGCGAGTTCGAAGCCGGTCATCCGGGTCAGCACCTCGCGCAGCATGGCGTCGATCTCGATGCGGGCGATGTGCTGGCCCAGGCAGCCGTGCGGGCCGGTGCCGAAGGCGATGTGGGGGTTCTCCGCCCGGCTCAGGTCCAGCACGTCGGGCCGGTCGAACACGCCGGGGTCGCGATTGGCGGCGCCGAAGTACATCACCACCTTGTCGCCGGCCTTGATCTTCGCGCCCGCCAGCTCGGCGTCCCGCTTCGCCGTGCGGCGCATGTAGATCACCGGGCTGGTCCAGCGCAGCAGCTCCTCGCGCGCGGTCGGCAGCCGCGCCTCGAAGTCGGACATCAGCCAGGCGTACTGGTCGGGGTTCTCCATCAGCGCCAGCAGGCCGCCCGACAGCAGGTTCCGGGTGGTGTCTCCGCCGGCGTCCACCAGCAGCAGGAAGAACAGCAGGAACTCCATGTCCTCCAGCTTGCGCCCGTCCACCTCGCAGGCCAGCAGCTTCGAGGCCAGGTCGTCCCTCGGCCGGGCCCGCTTCTCGGCGATCACCTTGCCGCCGTACTCGAACATCTTCATCACCGCCTGGCCGCCGGCCCCGGGCGGCAGGGTTTCCGGCGCGGTGTGGATGGTCTCGGTCAGCTTGTAGAGTTCGCGCCCATCCTCCAGCGGCAGGCCCATCAGCTCGGCGATCACGAACGACGGCATCTCCCCCGCCACCTCGTTAACGAAATCGCATTCGCCGCGCCGGATGACCGCGTCGACGATCTGTTTCGCCAGCGCGTGGATTCGCTCGGATCGCAGGCGCGAGGCCGGTTCGGTGAACTCCGAGCGGATCAGCTTGCGGAACCCGGTGTGCTCCGGCGGGTCCATCATCAGCATCATCTTGTAGGGCCCGAACGAGCCGGCGTCGGCCAGCGGGTCGGTAATCATGATCGTCGGCTCCGACGAATAGGTCTGGAAGTCGCGGTCCACCGCCCAGACGTCGGCGTGCCGCGTCACCGCCCAGAACCCGGCGCCGCCCGGTTCCTCGTGCCAGCGCACCGGGGCGTTTTCACGCAGCCAGTCGAACTGCCCATGGGGCTGGCCGCCCGCGAAGCTGGCCGGCGACAGGAGGTCGATCTTCATGGCCTGTATCCTCCCAGAGCACGTTGGCGGTATCAGACACCGGCTGACCGCGGGTCACGCAAGCCCGCCGCGACCGCCCGCCGCCACCCGGTTAGGACCCTGTTTGCAGGTTGGGGCGTCTAATAGGGGCTTGGCGAAGAGGCGGTCGCCGCCCCTCGCAGACAAGGCAGCCCGTGAACGACCGCACCGTCCGCAGCTTGGTCGCCCTGGAGAAGTCCGCTTCGACGGCGCGCGTGCTGAATCTCGTCGCCACGCACCGCAAGCTGGCCCAGGACGACACCCTGGCCGAGAAGCCGTTCTTCCAGAACAAGCTGCTCAACCACGGCATCATCCTCAAGCACCGGGTCCGCCCGCACGAGCGCGAGCTGTTCTCCCAGCCGCGGGCCACCGTCACCAAGATCATGGCCCCGATCGACGGGGCGGACCTGCGCTACGGCGCCCGCTTCCTGATGATGGGCCAGCGCGATTTCGACCAGGCCGCCGAGCAGATGTTCGGCCACATGCTGGCGCCGGGGCAACCCGACCGCGAGATCCTCGACCTGATCGACGAACTGCCCTCGTTCGACCCCTTCCTCCTGCGCGAGCATCTGAAGCGCAACGGCTTCGAGCCGGCGCGCGCCTATTTCGCCATCACCGACGCCGACATCCTGCGGATGCAGGCGTTCGTGCGCGAGGAGGTGATGGCCCTGGTGAAGCTCTCGTCCGGCGAGAGCGGCGGCACCCAGGCGGCGTCGAAACTGGTGGAGAAGCTGCTCTCCAACACCGTCGACAACAGCTTCGGGCCGCTGAAGGAGACGCTGCGGCTCAGCGACAAGGACTACCAGGATGGTGTCTTCTGCTGGCGCGGGTTCCTCTACTACAAGTGGGTGCTCTCCGAGCTCACGCCCCTGCTCGGCGACGTTCTGGTCGAACTGGCCAGGATCCATCCGCGTGGGCCGCAGACCCCCGACACCGCCCGCTACCTGCCTGCCGGCCGCGCCCGGATCGAGGGCCTGGTGACCAAGGCGATGGAGGGTGTCAATACGATGATCACCGTCTACGACAAGGCTTACCGCTCGCTCACCCAGGACGGCCAGCCGGTGGCCTTCCGCGACTTCCTGCTGTCGGCCCCGGAGATGTTCATGTCCCTGGGCGAGCAGACCGGGGCGGTGCAGCACATCCTCAGCTTCTGGCGCTACCGGTTCCCGCTCAACCGCCCCGCCCTGGCGACCCCGGAAGAGCTGATGGACATCTTCCTGGATTTCGAGGACGGCCTGGCCTTCCTCAACGAGACCGTCGCCGCCCCGGTCAAGGCCGCCTGACTGGCCGTCCAGACGAAACGGCCCCAGCCCGGTTGCGGTGGGCTGAGGCCGTCCAGCGCCCCGGCCGGGAACCGAGGCCGGGGGTCGTTCCGAAGTCTAGTATTCGCGGACCGGCCCGCGGCGCATGTCGCGCACGTCCGAGGTCAGGGCGTCCAGCTTGGCCATGATCATCCGCTGGTCCCGCGCCCGCAGGTAGCCGTCGGATCGGCGCAGGCCGCGCGCCTCGCGATTGATCGAGGCCAGACGCTGCATCGCCCGCCCGCCCTCGTCGCGGCTGAGGGTGCCGTCATCCAGGCCGTGATGGATGCGATCGTCGAGCCAGGCCGCGCGCCCGGCGATATCGCTCGGGAGCCCGGCGCCGCGGTGTTCGCCGACATTGGCGTCGGCCTCCACGCGAACCCAGCCGCCCTGGGCGTCATAGTAACCGGTCGACGGCTGTGCGTGCCAACGGCCCTGGTCGTAGTAGCCGGGCTGCACGTCCGTGCTGCGCGCCGGCTGGCCCGCGATCCAGTTGCCGCGCGAGTCGTAGCGCCCGGTGGTCGGCGAGGCGACCCACTGCCCGGAGCGGTCGTAGTGCCCGCCCGCGGCGCCGGCGACCCAACGGCCATCGGCATCGTAGTAGCCGGTCGAGGACGCGGGAATCCAATGGCCGTGGCTGTCGGTATAGCCGGCCGCCGAGGCCTGCGTGTTGGAGGCGATCCAGCGGCCGTCGCGGCTATAATAGCCGTTCGGCGCGCCATCGACCCAGGCGCCCTCGCGGTCGTAGTAGCCCGAGGCGTTCTCGCGGGCGACGCTGTTGGCGTGCCAGGCTCCGGCGCTGTCATAATAGCCATAGGCGTGCGCGCAGTCGCCACGCGGCTTGGCGATCTGGTTTCCGATCACCGCGCCGCCCAGGCCACCGACTACCGCGCCGGCGGTGCGGTCGCCATGGCCGGCGATAGCGCTGCCGAGCAGGGCGCCGAGGCCGGCCCCGGCGATCGTCCCGACCGCGCGGTTGGACTGCCGCTGCTCGCAGCTCTGCTGCGCCAGGGCGAAGGTGGGGATCAGGGCCGCGACGGCGACGCCGGCGGCCAGTTGGTGAAGTCGCATGACGAGAGGTTCCTAGACGTGATGGGGCCCCCGTTGGCCTCGGCCTCACACGGTGAAGCTGACGCAACGGGACAGCCCCCAAACGCGCCGGGCAGCCAAATCGCTCAAAAAAAGCTCAGCTTTGGAAATATATTTCACGCCGGAAGGATCGGCGGCCTGAGCCGCGCATTTGGGTGTTGCCGGCGGTCTGCGTCACGCGGCCCGACCCTCAGCGACACCGGCCCCCAAACGACAGCGGCCCCCCAACGACAGCGGCCCCCAAACGACAGCGGCCCCAACCCGGGGACGCCGGGCCGAGGCCGCCGCTCCCCCTTGGCCAGATACGCAAGCTGCCGGGGCGAGCGGCCTATTTAGGGGCTCGCGGCGGACAACAAGCGCGGCTGTCCCGATCCGGTGCGCCGATCCTGGCACGCGACTTGAAACGTGGACCTCAGGAGCTGCTCCGGAACCTCGTTTCGGCACAGCTCCCCCGCCAAATTCCACTTCAAGGCCGGCCGGTCCCCTCCAGTGACCCGCCGGCCTTTTTTTGTCCGGCGCTCCGCGCCCGCTCAGAGTCCCTTGCTGGGATTGATCAGGTACTTCTCGCCGGTGGCGCGCTTGTTGTAGGCGGCGATGACGTCCGGCTGCAGGGCCTCGGCCAGGGAGATCTCGGCGGTATAGTGGCTGGCGAAGGTGGTTTTCAGCTCATCGGCCACCCGCTGGCGCAGCCGCTGCACGCCCTCGGCCCCCAGATTCATCAGGAACGGGGTCAGGAGCCAGCCGCCAAGCCCCCAGGCCATGCCGTAGCTGCGCGCCAGCTCGGTCGCGGCCGTCGACAGCCCGCCGTAGATATAGACCTGCTTGTGGGTGGTGGAGCCGTAGCGGCTGTAGGCGCCCGGCTTGGAATTGGCCGCGATCTCCATGCCCGACAGGATCTGGCTGGCCAGCTTGCCGCCGCCGATGGCGTCGAAGGCCAGGGTCGCGCCCGTGGCCGTCAGGGCCGCGACCAGCTCGTCCATGAAGTTCGGCGAGGTGGAGTCCACGATGTGCCGGGCTCCGCTGTCGGCGAGGAGCTTGGCCTGCGCCGGGCTGCGGACGATGTTGACCAGCTCCACGCCGTCCTTCTGGCAGATCTTGTTCAGCATCTGGCCCAGGTTCGAGGCCGCCGCGGTGTGGACCAGGGCGGTATGTCCCTCGCGCCGCATCACTTCCACCATGGCCAGGGCTGTCAGCGGATTGACGAAGCATGAGGCTCCGTCCGCCGCGGTGGCGCCCGCCGGCAGCGGCAGCACGTCGCCGGCCTTGATCGTGCGGTACTGGGCGTACATCGCCCCGCCCAGCACGGCGACGGTCCGGCCGACCAGCGCCTGGGCCGCCGGATCGGGGCCCGCCGCGATCACCACGCCGGCGCCTTCGTTGCCCACCGGCATCGACTGATCGACGCGCGCGCCCATCGCCCGCATCAGCTGCGCCGGCACGCTGGCCGTCGTCACCCCGCCCGAGGCCTTCGCGGTCGACATGTCGGCCGCGCCGAGCAGCAGGCCCAGGTCGGAGGGATTGATCGGCGAGGCCTCGATACGGACCAGCACCTCGTCGCCGCCCGGCGCCGCCACCGGCGCCTCGGCCAGAGATAGCTCCAGCTCGCCGCTGGCCTTGATGATCGACCGCAGTTGCAGCCCGCTCGAAGGAATATTGGCCATGGTCCCGCCTCCCGTTTTTTTGTGCTGTTCAGGATCGGGACATGGCCGTTCGCGGCGAGCTGCGCAATGGGCGGCGGGGCCTCAAAACGAAGGCGGCCCCGGCGGCCATCGAAGGCGCCAGGGCCGCACACCCGTCGCTCGCGTTCCGGAAGGGGGGAGCCGGATGGCAAGCGCGATCGGAGGCTATGTAGGCGCCCATGGACCCCGGACAAGGGGCGGCCCCGCAGGGAGTCGTTGAGATCGGCCGCAAGTCGGAGTGGAATGGGCGCCGATCACCGGCCTCAGGCGTTTCGCGCATGGTCAGGGAGCTGCCGATGTATGACTCCGTGCTTCTGGCTTACGACGGCTCCCGCGAGGGGCGCACCGCCCTGCGCGAAGGCGCCCTGCTGGCGCGGCGGTTCGGCAGCAAGGTGTTCCTGCTCTGCGTGGTGCCCGAGAACCCTGGCGTGCGGATCGGCGAGGCGGCCCATGCCGGCGCCATGGTCCACACCCAGGACGTCCACGTCCAGCTGTTCGAGGAGGCGATGGAGCGTCTCCAGGCGTTCGGCTTCGAGCGGCGCGGCCGGCTGGTCACCGGCGAACCGGCCGCCGAGATTGCCGCCTGCGCGCGGGAGATCAAGGCCGACCTGCTGGTGGTCGGGCACCGCAAGAAGAGCCTGCTGGAACGCTGGTGGTCCGGCGGCACGGGCGCCTACCTCGTCGACCACATCGGCTGCAGCCTGCTGATCTCCCGCCGCCTGGTCTCGGACGCGGAGTTCTTCGCCGAAGTGGGCCCGGTCGAGCCCGCGACCTAACCCTTGCGCCAGTCCGTCGCCGTGGCCGCATAGAGCTCCACCAGGTCGGCGAACCGCTGCGCCTGGGCCTCGGCCAGGGCCTGACGGGCGCGGCTGAGCTGGCGCTGGGCGTCGACCACCTGGATCAGCGCCCCGCCGCCCAGCCGGTAGGCGGCCTCGGCGTCGCGGACCCGCGCGGTCGCCGCGTCGCCCGCGCGGCCCAGCGCGGCGATCCGCTGCTGGTCCGACCCCAGCGCCGCCAGGGCGTCGGACACCTGCACGAACGCCCGCAGCACCGTCTGCTGGTAGCGGGCCAGGGACACCCGCGCTGTCGCCTCGGCGGCGCGGCGCTCGGCCTTGAGCCGCCCGCCGTCGAACACCGGCGAGGTCACTCCGGACAGGAGGTTCCAGCCGCTGGAGCTGTAGTTGAACAGCTGTTCCGGCTTCATCGTGCTCTGGGTCAGGGTCGCAGACAGCCTGATGTCCGGATATTGCGCGGCGACCGCCACGCCGATCTCGGCGGTGGCGGCGTGCAGTTCGGCCTCGGCGGCCAGGATGTCGGGTCGGCGGCGGACCAGGGTCGAGGGCAGGCTGAGCGGGATCTCGGCCGGGGCGGTCAGCCGCGCCATGTCGAAGTCCGGCGGCGACCACTCGGCCGGCGACTTGCCGACCAGCAGGGCCAGCTGGTGGCGGGCCATGTCGAGCTCGCGCTGCAGCGGCGGCAGCAGCGCCTCGTCCTCGGCCAGCTGGGCCCGCCCGCCGGTGATCGCGGAGGGCGCCTGGCCGCCGAGCGCCTCGGCCTTGCGGACCATGTCGATGGTGCGCCGGTCGTCGGCGATCACCGCTTCGACCGCCGCGATCCGCGCGCGCAGGCCCGCCACCCGCATGGCCTGCAGGGCGACGTTGCCGGAGAGCGCCAGAAAGGCGGCGTCGGCCTGGCGGGCGGCCTGGTCGGCGCGGGCCTGGGCCGCCTCGGTCGCCCGGCGCTTGCCGCCGAACAGGTCCAGGTCGTAGCTGACCCCGGCGCCGATCGAATAGAGCGTGATCGTCGGGGTCGGGAAGTTGAAGCCGAACGCCTGGGTGTTGATCCGCTCGCGCTGGGCGCTGCCGTTGGCGGTGACCTCGGGCGCCTGGGCGCCGCGCGCGGCGCGGACCTCGGCCTGGTAGCGCGCCAGGGTGGCGCCGGCCTCGGCGACGCTGGGGCTCTCGGCCAGGGCCTGGCGAACGACGCGGTCCAGGTCCGGGTCGCCGAACGCCTCCCACCAGGGCCCGGCGCTGCGGGCCTCGGGATCCAGGCGCGCGCCGGGCGCGGCGGGATCCCCGACCATGGCGTAGCCTGCTCCGGCGGGGCCGGCCGGCGCGGCGGGCGGCCGGAACTCTGGGCCCACGGCCGCGCATCCGCCGAGCGCCAGCGCCAGGGCGACCGCCGTGCAGGGGAGCCTATTCGACAGCGGCATGGGCGGGATCCGGGGCGCCGGCGCGCCGTGGCCTGCGCATGAGCAGGAGCATCGGCATGCACGCGATGGTGATGATGAACATGAGTCGGAAGTCGTCGATGTAGGCGACCATGGTGGCCTGCCGGGTGATTTCGCCGTTCAGCGACAGCAGGCCGGCCAGGGTATCGGGGTTGAACATCGCCGGCAGGCCGTCGCGCACCACCGGGTCGGTGGGCACGATCCTGGCGGCCAGCGAGGCGTGCACGGTCTGGGTGTTGGCGACCAGCAGGGCCTGCATGACCGAGATCCCGACGCTGGAGCCCAGGTTGCGGACCAGGGTGTAGACCGCCGACCCCTCCGCCCGGATCGCCGCGGGAACGGTGGCGAAGGCCAGGGTCGAGAGCGGCACGAACAACAGGCCGATCCCCAGGCCCTGAACGATCCCGGAGACCACGATCGGCGTCTCGCCCATCGACAGGTCGAAGTGCATCATCTGCCACAGCGCGACGCAGCTGAGGCACAGGCCGGTGAACAGGATCAGCCGCGTGTCGACCCGCCCCACCAGCTGCCCGACCGCAAACATGGCGACGAACGAGCCGATCCCGCGCGGCATGCTGGCCAGGCCCGAGGCCAGCACCGGATAGCCCATCAGCGTCTGCATCATCGGCGGCAGCAGGGCCATGGTCGAGAACAGCAGGATGCCGACGAAGAAGCCGAAGACGCTGGCGGTGACGAAGTTGCGGTCGGCCAGCAGGCGGCGGTCGAAGAACGGATGCTCGGCGGTGATCGTGTGGGCGACGAACACCCACAGGCCGACCGCCGCCAGGATGGTCTCCGTCCAGATCTCGCGCGACGAGAACCAGTCCTCGCCCGGCCCACGGTCCAGCACCAGCTGGAAGGCGCCGATGAACAGGGTCAGCATCCCGAAGCCCAGGAAGTCGAACCGCCGGGCCGCCTGCAGCTTGTCGCGGGCGATGAAGAAGAACACCCCCAGGAACGCCAGGATGCCGATCGGCAGGTTGATGTAGAAGCACCACCGCCAAGAGAAGTCCTCGGTCAGGTAGCCGCCCAGCGCCGGCCCCAGGATCGGCCCCAGGATGGCCCCCGCGCCCCAGATGGCCATCGCCTGGCCGTGCTTCTCGGGCGGGTTGATATCCAGCAGCACCGCCTGCGACAGCGGGATCAGCGAGGCGCCGAACACCCCCTGCAGCAGCCGGAAGGCGACCAGCTCCGGGAGGCTGGTGGCCAGGCCACACAGCATCGAGGCGACCACGAAGCCGGCGATTGAGACCAGGAACAGCCGCTTGCGCCCCAGCCGCATGGCCAGCCATCCGGTCAGCGGGGTCATGATCGCCGCGGCGACGATATAGGAGGTCAGCACCCAGCCGATCTGCTCCGGCCCGGCCTGCACGCTGCCCTGGATGTGCGGCAGGGCGACGTTGGCGATGGTGGTGTCCAGCGAGTTCATCACCGTGGCCAGCATGATGCTGATGGTGATGGGCCAGCGGTTGGCCGTGTCGCGGGCTTCGCTCATCGCGCGTGCCGCCTCAGCCCGCGCGGCCAGCGGCTCGGCCAGTGGTCTTCTCCGGGGCCCGCACGTCGACCTTCACCTTGGCCGACAGGCCGGCGCGCGCGGCCATGCCCGGCGGGGTCCGGTCGAACGCGATGCGCACCGGCAGCCGCTGGGTGACCTTGACCCAGTTGCCGGTGGCGTTCTGGGCCGGCAGGGCGGAGAAGGCCGAGCCGGTGCCGGGCGCGAAGCTGACCACGTGGCCGCGCAGGTCGCTGTCCGGATAGGCGTCGATGTCGATGCTGACCGGCTGGCCGACCTTCATGTGGGCCAGCTGGTCTTCCTTGAAGTTGGCCTCGACCCAGGGGCGGCCCGACAGCAGCCAGAACCCGGTCTGCGACGCGTTGAGATAGGCGCCCACCGGCATCTGGTCGACCCGGGCCACGATGCCGTCGGCCGGCGCCACCACCGTGGCGTAGGAGACGTTCAGCCGCGCGCGCTCCAGCTGGGCGCGGGCCTGCATCACGGCCGGGGCGCGTGAGCTGATATTCGGGTCGCCGCCCAGCGCCGCCAGCGCCTGGGCCGCCTGCTGGCGCGTCGCGGCCAGCTGGTCGCGGGCGGCGTGGGCGGCGTGGACCGCCTCGTCCGCCTGCTGGCGGGAGGACACCCCGGCGGCGGCCAGTTGCTGCTGTCGCACCGCCTCGCGGGCCGTGTAGCTGACGGTCTCCTGCGCCCCGGCCACATTGGCGGCCTCGCGCTGGTAGGCCGCGCGCGCCTGGCTGACGTCCAGTTCTGCATTGGCCGCCTGCGCCTGCGCCGCCTCCAGGTTGGCGCGGAAGTCGCGGGGGTCGAGCCGGAACAGCACCTGGCCACGCCGCACCACCTGATTCTCATGCACATAGATCTCGACCACCCGGCCGGCGATCGACGGCGCCACCGGGGTCTTGGCGATCTGCACATAGGCGTTGTCGGTCGACTGGTAGCGTCCGCCCGTCAGCACGAAGAAGGCGACGATCGCCAGGATCACCAGCGGGCCGCCGACGATCAGCGGCCAGCGCCAGCGCCGCAGCCCGGTCGCCCGCCGCGGTCTCGAATCCTGTACGGCGTCCATCTGTGGATCGCTCACGTCCCTTGGCCCTCAGTCACTGTGACGAGATCGGAAGAATGCGCGGGGCCCAAGGCGTCTCGGCGCCGGCTCTCCCGCCACGCTGAAATAGGAAGCACCGTCCGATGAGCCAAATGGTATATCGTCACGACCGATATGAATCCCATGCATGTCCATCCCTGACCTCAACCTGCTGCGCGTCTTCGATGTGCTCCTCGAGGAGCGCAGCGTCACCCGGGCAGGCGTGCGGCTGGGGCTCTCCCAGTCGGCAGTAAGCCACGCTTTGAACCGGCTCCGCCACATGCTGAACGACCAACTGCTGGTGCGGGGTCCATCGGGCATGCAGCCGACGGCGCGGGCGCTGGATCTAGGCGCACGGCTGCATGCGCCGATGGCCCAGCTGCAGGCGGCGCTCGCGCCGACCGACTTCGACCCGGCCACCAGCCAGCGGCGCTTCACCCTGGTCGCCGGGGCTTATGGCGCGGCGGTGCTGGCGCCGCCGCTGGTCCGCCGGCTGGCCGAACTGGCGCCCCGCGCGGAGCTGGTGGTCAGCGGCTATGGCCGCGACCTGCTCGACACCCTGGACACCCGCGCGGCGGACTTCGCCGTCGCCGGGGTACTCTCCGCGCCGGACCGCTTCACCCACGACCCGCTGGTCAGCGAGCACCTCGCCTGGGCGGTCAGCCCCGGCGCGGCGCTGGCGCGGCTGGCCTGCGTCGACCTCGCCGCCCTGGCCGCCACGCCGCACATCGCCATCGAGGGCCAGACCCTGCGCGAGGACGGGGTCGCCGGGCGCGGCCTGGTGGTCCGGGCCAGCTGGGAGGACGCCGGCGCCCTGGACCAGGCCCTGGCCGACCAGGGCCTAACCCGCCGCATCGCCGTGACCGTGCCCGACACCTCCACGGCCCTGGCCGTGGCCAGCCGCTCGGAGTTGGCCACCCTGGTCCCGCGGCGACTGGCCGGCGCCTGGGCCGAGGCCGGCCTGCTGAAGCTGATCGACCCGCCCTACGCCTCCCCGGCGGTCGCCATCGGCCTGCTGTTCCGCAAGGACCGCCTCCAGGAACCCCCCATCGCCTGGCTCCGCGACCTGATCCAGGACGTGGCGCGGGAGCTGTAGGCAGGGGTCAGGGGCACGGGTGGGCGGCCCGTGGGATCAGATCAGCCGTGAGCCGCCTGTTTCAGAGCGTCATCGAACCGCCTGCACCCCCGCGATGAGCGCGCCCAGCGCGCGCGCCGTTCCCGCTGGTCCGCCTGGATGCCCCGACAAAGGCCGGCCGGACACATGGTCCATGATGGCCACGCCGGTCGTCGGGTCGGCGTGATACACCTGCGGCGCGACGCCTGCTTCGGCGGCCGCCGCCATGCAGGCAAAGCCTCGCTCACGATGGGGCAGCGCGACGCGTTTAGGTTCGAGCCGCAGGACGTAGGCGCGGTCACGGACCTCGAAGCGAAGGATGAGCGCGCCGGAGACGCCGCCGATGATCGGCTGCATCTCGCCGACCATGCTGAGACCGAATACGGCATGCAGGCCGGCGCGCACGCCGTCGCGTCGCGCCTCGGGAATCACCTCGAGTCCACGCCCCGGTCGCGAGAGGTGAAATTCTGATTCGGGCATCTGTCGTCCGCAGCCTGAGAAGACGCCGCCGCGCCATCGCGCAGCCGGCTCATGATGGCCACCGGGCCGGAGCCCAGATCCAGCCCCTCAAATCAGACGTTAAGAACCATCGACCCGAAGCCTCCGAAGATCGCGTCAGGCTATGGAGGCCTGCCCGATCCGGTCAAGTTGTCAGGCCACGCGAATGCTCGAAATTCGACCGCCCGTTCCGCGCTTGGGACGGGCCAACCCCTTCATCCCCGCGTCCACTCCGGTTGTCCCACCCCGTCAAGCCGCGTCGCGCGGCCGTGCAGGGCCACCTCGCGGAACTGCCACACCCACGCCGCGGTGGGGGCGTTGATCCAGCTGCCGCGCAGGCGCATCTGCAGGATCGGATCGTTGCTGCCGGCATGGGCCAGGCGGCGCGGCGAGCCTGGATGGTCCAGTTCCGCCAGCGGAATGCGCCACGCCGCGTGCACCTCCACCGGGTCGGGGGCCAGCGTCAGCGCCTGGTCCGACCACAGCACCACCGGCGTCACCCGGTGCCCGCCCAGGGTGACGAAGTCGTCCAGCCGGCCCAGGGCGGCGTCGCGGTGCAGGCCGCTCACGCCCAGCTCCTCGGCGGTCTCGCGCAGCGCGGTGTCGACGGCGTCCTCGCCCGGTTCGCAGTTGCCGCCGGGCAGGGCGTAGTTGCCGGCGTTGCGGCGCATGGTCAGCGCACGCCGGGTCAGCACGAAGGTGGCCTTGCGCCGGTACGGCGAGACCAGGATCGCCACGGCGGCGTGGCGCAGGCCCGCGCCGTCGATCGCGCGTCGCGCGAAGCCGGCGAGATTGGCGGCCATATGGGCGCGGAGGTCGGAAAGCGGAGGGATGGGCACAAACCGTCATAGCGGGCCGGGGCGGCGCGCGACAGACGCCGGGCGGCGCCTTAACGAGAGGCATGCCGATCAACCTCGCCCCGGACCCGCCATGCTCGCCCGCCTCACGCTCCTCCTCGCCGTCGGCGCAACGCTGGGCGGTTGCGCCATGAAGGAGCCGCCGCACGCTGCGCCGCAGCCGGTCGCCTACACCGGCACGCCTCAGGAGCAGTGGGTCCAGGGCCAGGCCGCCTACCTGGCCTGGTCTGCCGCGCGCCCCGGCTGGACCACCACGCCCAGCGGCCTGCAGTATCATCAGGTCAAGGCGGCCAAGGCTTCCGCGCCCAGGCCGCCGCCCGGCGCGGTGGTGACCATCCACTACGTCGGCAGGTTCATCGACGGCCGGGTGTTCGACTCGTCGCGTGAGCGGGGCGAGCCGGCCACCTTCCCGCTCGGCCGGCTGATCAAGGGCTGGCAGGAAGGGGTGCCGCTGATGCGGGTGGGTGAAGTCTGGGAGTTCGTGATCCCGGCCGCCATCGGCTACGGCGACCGCGACCGCGCCCCGATCCCGCCGGGCAGCGCCCTGCTGTTCGAGATCGAACTGATCGCCATCCCCGCCGACGACGGCTGAGGCGGCCGGGCATGGAAAGGGCGGCGCTCCTGGGCAGCGCCGCCCTGCAGTCCCAACGCAACCTAGGCTGTTAGTTGGTCGGCGGTGTGGTGGTGTCGGGCGCCGGGGTCGGGGCGGGCGTCGCCGGCGCCGGGGTCGCCTCAGGCGCGATCGGCGGGCTCGCCGATGTGACGGCCGGCGCGGCTTCGCTGGGGGTCGGCGGGGCGGCCGGGGTCACCGGGGCGGGCGGCGCGGCCGGATTGACCGCATAGGGCTGCGGGCCGTCCGGTAGGGTGGCGCTGGCGTTCGTCCCGGCGGTCGCAACGCTGGCCGCGTGGGCCGGGCGGACGCGGGCAGGGGTGGCGGCCGCCATCTGGCGCAGCGCGGCGGCGGCGCGCGGCTGCGGCAGGGTGTTGGCGGCCGTGCCGACGCCCGCCGGCTGGTCGGCCGGGGTGATCGGGGCCGCGGCCACCTCGCTGGTGGTCGTCCCGGGGGTCAGGACCGTGGTGTCGTTGTGGCGGCTCATGGCGTACCAGCCGCCGACGCCCAGGACGGCGACCGCGCCCAGCGCCGCGACGATGACGGCCGGGGACGCCCCGCTGGAATGGCGGGCGCGAACGGTGGTGGTCCGGCTGATCGGCGCGGCCGGCGGCGCATCGACCGCCAGGCCTTCGTCGGCGGCGATCAGGGCGTCGTCAGCGGCCAGGGTGGACGGTGTCACGGTCGACAGGTCGTCCATCGGCCGCTCCAGCGGCGCGTCCAGCACCGAGTCGCTCGGGGCGAAGCTGCGCGGCTCCGGGGCCACGGTCGAGGTCCGGTGACCGAGGCCGAAGCCGCGGCGCTTGCGATTGCGCTCCCAGGCCGGCGTGGCCGAGAACATGACACCTTCGGCGTCGGTGGGGGAAATTTGCGGTTCGCGTCCGGTGAAGTCCATGGACATGGCTCGTCCCTCATGATGTTCAGGAGCTGAAGAACGGCGCCATGGCTGTAGGGTTCCGATATAAGCTCCGCCGTTGCGATCACGTTTTCATTTGTTTGTCTTAATGTACTTGGACTAAGAATTTTATTCTGCCGGAGTTCCCGCCAATTCACGCCTCATCCTGGACACATTCTCCGTCGTCAAGGGTGCCTTGACAGACAAGACGTCAGGGTTACCTTGACGCCATGATCCCGCCCAAGCTCCACTGCTCGTTCTGCGGCAGGTCGGAACACGACGTCGCCAAGCTCTGCGCCGGCCCGGGCGGGATCTCGATCTGCGACGCGTGCGTGGCGGCCTGCCAGGTGCTGATGGCCGGCGGTGCGCCGGGCCTGAACCGCGCCTTCGATCCCGCCACCTGGCCCACCGAACGCCTGCTGGCCCTGGTCCAGCCGCTCAACCTGACCGCCGACGGCCACCGCAACCACCTGCAGTCGATCGTCGACAACCTGCGCAGCCGCGAGATCAGCTGGGCCGCCATCGCCGAGCAACTGGGCGTCTCGCGCCAGGCCGCCTGGGAGCGGTTCTCTTAAGGGTTCTCCGGAGAAGTGTGTCCCGGCTCCGCTTGCGGTTGTGAGCGGCGCTCGCCAAGCTGGCCGTCGCGACTGGAGGTCACGAATGCGGCTCGAGGCCGGGCTCAAACGCGACTGGCGCTTCTGGCAGGGGCTGAGCCGCACCCTGAAGCGGGTGAAGTCCATCGCCCGCGACAGCGACAACCTGATCTGCGACGACATCCAGGCGGCCGTCGAGACCTGGCGCGCCCGCCCGGCGATGACCTTCGAGGGCCGGACCCTGACCTATGGCGAGCTGGACGCCATGGCCAACCGCTACGCCCACTGGGGCAAGGGTCAGAACCTGCGGCGGGGCCAGACGGTGGCCTTGTTCATGCCGAACCGGCTGGAGTATTTCGCCGTCTGGTACGGCCTGGCGAAGATCGGCGTGGTCACCGCCCTGATCAACAACCAGCTCTCCGGCCTGGCGCTCGCCCATTGTCTGAACATCTCCCAGGCCGCCTGTATCCTGGTGGACGCCGAGACCTCGCCGGTCTTCGAGGCCGCGCGGTCCTTGTTGGAAAAGCCGCTCCCGCAGTGGATCCTGGGGCCGGCCCACGGCGACCAGCGCGACCTGGTCCAGGCGTTGAAAAGCTGCAGCCAGCTGCCGCCCGACAAGATCGTGCGCGAGGACATCCGGGCGCGCGACACGGCGCTGCTGATCTTCACCTCCGGCACCACCGGCATGCCCAAGGCCGCCCGAATCACCCACGTCCGCGCCCAGCTCTACATGCGCGGCTTCGCGGGCTCGACCGGCGCCAAGGCCAGCGACCGCATCTATGTGGCCCTGCCGCTCTATCACGCCACCGGCGGGCTCTGCGCGCTGGGCGCGGCGCTGCTGAATGGCGGCTCGGGGTTCCTGCGCCGCAAGTTCTCCGCCAGCCATTTCTGGGGTGAGGCGGTGGACGAAGGCTGCACCATGTTCGTCTACATCGGCGAGCTTTGCCGCTATCTGGTGAACCAGCCGCCCGGCGACGACGAGACCCGCCACAAGATTCGCATGGCCTTCGGCAACGGCCTGCGTCCGGACATCTGGCCGGTCATGAAACAGCGCTTCAAAATCCCCGAGATCCTGGAGTTCTACGGATCGACCGAGGGCAACGTCTCGATGTTCAACTTCGACGGCCGCGAGGGCGCCATCGGCCGCGCGCCCAAGTGGCTGCGTAAGCAGTTCAACATCCGCCTGGTCCAGTTCGACGTGGAGACCCAGGCGCCGATCCGCGGCGCGAGCGGCCTCTGTATCGAGGCGGGCGCGGGCCAGATCGGCGAGTGCATCGGCCAGATCGGCGGCGACGCGCGCAGCGAATATTCCGGCTACGTCTCCAAGACCGAGTCCGACAAAAAGGTGCTGCACGACGTCTTCGAAAAGGGCGACCGCTGGTTTGCGACCGGCGATCTGATGAAGACCGACGCCGACGGCTACTTCTATTTCGTCGACCGCATCGGCGACACCTTCCGCTGGAAGGGCGAGAACGTCTCCACCAACGAGGTGGCCGAGCACCTGCTGGGGTTTGCCGGCGTCCGGGAGGCCAACGTCTATGGCGTCGAGGTGGCGGGCGCCGAGGGTCGGGCCGGCATGGCCGGCCTGGTGGTCGGACCCGAGTTCGAGATCGCCCAGTTCGGCGAGGCCGTGGCGCGTGAGCTGCCGGCCTATGCCCAGCCCCTGTTCGTCCGCATCCTGCCGGCGTTGGAGACCACCGGCACCTTCAAGACCCGCAAGATGGACCTGATCGCCGACGGCTTCGATCCCGGCAAGATCAAGGGCCCGCTGTTCTTCCGCGACCCGAAGAAGGGCTACGTGAAGATCACCAAGGGCGTCTTCGAGAAGCTCTCCGCAGGCCTGGTGAAGCTCTAGTTGCCCTAGATCCTCCCCCGCAATCGCGCTCCGCGCTGGGGGAGGATAATGGAAAAGTACTTTACATCCCAAAGTACTTCATTCATATCGAGGCCAACGATCACGAAGGCTCTGAAATTCCATGACCGACCAGGCCGCCATCCGCGACGACATCGCCTTCATGCGTGAACTGGCCGAGCAGGGCCGCGTCGGGCCGCTGGTCGGGGGCTCGGTGCTGCTGGTCTCGGGCCTGTCCTTCGGCAGCGCCAGCCTGGCCGTCTGGGCCGAGCTGACCTGGAAGCTGGTCCGGAGTAACTGGGCGATCCCCGGCGTGTGGATCGCCAGCATGGCGGTCTTCATGGCCTACATGTTCGGCTCGAAGGTCATGCGCACCCGCGGCGGTGGCGCGTCAAAGGCCATCGGCATGGCCTGGTCGGGCGCGGGCTTCGCGATCTTCTTCGTGGGTCTTTCGCTGGCGATCATGGCGGTCCACGGCAAGGACCCCTACGTGGCCGCTGCCTTCATGCCCTTCATCCTGGCGATCTACGGCTCGGCCTGGTTCCTGGCCGCCGCGCTGACCGGGATACGCTGGCTCTACGCGGTCGCCTTCGCGTCCTTCGGCATGGCTCTGGTGGTCGCCTGGTTCACTTCGGAAGGCGCTGCGCTCTACCTCGTCTACGGGCTCAGTCTCTATCTGCTGGCCGCGCTGCCCGGCGGCATCCTGGCCCGCCAGGCCGGCAAGCTGGCGGCCTGACGCAATGGCTGATGACTTCGACATCGACGGGATCGACGAGGTCATCCATGGGCGCCTGCGACTGGGCGTCATGGCCTATCTCTCCAGCGCCGAGGCCGCCGACTTCAACGCGCTGAAAGCCCGGCTCCAGGCCACCGACGGCAACCTCTCGGTCCATCTGCGCAAGCTGGAGGACGCCGGCTACGTCGCCATCGACAAGCGCTTCGTCGGCAAGAAACCGCTGACCACCATCACGCTCACCGAACCCGGCCGCACGGCCTTCATCCGATACCTCGACGCCATGGCGCGTCTGGTAAATTCCCAGCCCCAGTAGAGGATCTTCCCATGCTTACCCTTCTTCGCCGGTCCGTCGCGACGCGAGCCTTCGCTCTGGCGGCCTGCGCCCTGGCCGCCACGGTCGCCACCGCCCCGCTCGCCGCCGACCTGCCGGCCAAGGCGCCCGCCGATCCCAACCGCCTGTTCGCCGACTCCAAGCTGGTGGTCCGCGACCGCTTCTCCGACGAGATTGTCGGCAAGGGGCCAGACGTGATCTTCATGCCGGGCCTGGCGTCGTCGCGCGCCACCTGGAAGGCCACCGCCGAGCGGCTGCGCGGCCACTACCGGCTGCACCTGCTGCAGGTCGCCGGCTTCTCCGGAGAGCCAGCCCGCGCCAACGCCACCGGCGACGTGCTGATCCCCACCGCCGAGGCCATCGACGCCTATCTGGTGCAACAGAAGCTGGCCCCCGCCACCATCGTCGGCCATTCGCTCGGCGGCACGACCATGCTCTATCTCGCCGAGAAACATCCGGAGCATCTGAAGACGGTGCTGATCGTCGACGCCCTGCCGTTCTTCGGCGGCATGATGGACCCCAAGGCCACCGCCGACAGTATCCGCCCGATGGCCGCCAAGATGCGCGACGGCATGGCCGCCAACACCAAGCCGGCGACAGCCGCGGACCTGCTGCCGCAGATGAAGTCCATGTCGAAGGACCCGGCCACCCAGATGCTGGTCTCGGAATGGGGCGCGATCAGCGACCGCACGGTGGTCGGGCGGGCCATGTACGACGATCTGACGCTGGATCTGCGCGACGGCCTGTCGGCTATCAAGACCCCGATCACCCTGCTGTACCCGGACAACGCGCCCCTGGGCGTGCCGGCCGGCATGATGGAGAAGATCTATCCCGCCCTCTATGCGCCGGCGCCCACCGTCAAGACGGTCCTGGTGAAAGACTCCCAGCATTTCATCATGCTGGATCAGCCTAAGGTTTTCGCCGACGCCCTGGACGCGTTCCTGGCCGCTAAGTGACGAGACGCGCGGACGGGCTATGGTGCGGCTTGCCCAATTTCAGGTGAGCCAATGATTCCCGTCCGCGCTGTCCTCCTCGCCCCCCTTCTTTCGCTTGGCGCCGCCGCCTTGCTGGCGACAGCGGCCCAGGCCGGCTCCAAGCCGGCGGACGTGGCCCGCCAGAAGGCCCAGATCGACGCTGGCCTCGACAAGGCCTACGGCCGCCTCGACGCGCTCTACAAGGACATCCACGAGCATCCCGAGCTCGGCTTCCAGGAGACCCGCACCGCCGCCAGGCTGGCCGCCGAGATGCGCAACCTGGGCTTCGAGGTGACCGAGCATGTGGGCGGCACGGGCATCGTCGCGATCTTCAAGAACGGCCCGGGCCCCCTGGTCATGGTGCGCACCGAAATGGACGCCCTGCCGCTCGAGGAGAAGACCGGGCTGCCCTACGCCAGCCACGTGATCCAGACCTACAACGGCAAGCCCACGCCGGTGGACCACGCCTGCGGCCACGACATCCACATGGCCGCCTGGGTCGGCGCCGCCCAGCAGCTGGTGGCCATGAAGGGCCAGTGGCGCGGCACGCTGATGTTCATCGGCCAGCCCTCGGAAGAGACCGTCGGCGGCGCCCGGGCCATGCTCAAGGACGGCCTCTTCACCCGCTTCGGCAAGCCCGACATCGGCTTTGCCCAGCACGTCGGCAACGGCCTGGCGGGCACGATCTCCTATAAGGCCGGCGTCAACTCCTCGGCCTCCAACGAGCTGGTGGTCACCTTCCATGGTCGAGGCGCGCACGGCTCACGACCGCAGGTCTCGATCGACCCGGTGATGGAGGCCGCCCGCTTCGTGGTCGATGTCCAGACGGTGATCAGCCGCGAGAAGGACCCAGCGGCGTTCGGCGTGGTCGGCGTGGGCTCGATCCAGGCGGGCAGCGCCGGCAACATCATCCCGGACACCGCCATTCTGCGCGGCACCATTCGCACCTATGACGCCGACGTCCGCGCCCACATCCTCGAAGGCGTCCGCCGCACGGCCAACGCCGTCGCCGCCATGTCCGGCGCGCCGGCTCCGGAGATCGACCTTCGCGCCGGCGGCGAGGCGGTGATCAACGACAACGCCGTCACCGCGCGCACCGCGCCGGTCTTCAAGGCCGCCTTCGCTGACAAGGCCCAGGTCTCGCCGGGCCCCGGCTCGGCCAGCGAGGACTATTCGGAGTTCATCAACGCCGGGGTCCCGTCGCTGTTCTGGGGGCTCGGCGGCTATGACCCCAAGGTGATCGCCGAGGCCCAGGCCAAGGGCGAGATCCTGCCCTCCAACCACTCGCCGCAGTTCGCGCCCGCGCCCGAACCGGCGATCCGCACCGGCGTCGAGGCCATGACGCTCGCGGTCCTGAACGTCATGGGAAAATAGCGGCCTACCTCCCCCGCGAAAGCGGCGGGAGGTAAAGGCGATATCCTGCCCCTGCGTTGTCAGCAGGACTCGCCTATATCTGCGTCCATGCCGACCACCATCGCGAATGCGCCGCTGCGCGGCGCCGCGCTCATCAAGGACGAAGTGACCCGCCTGCCGGACCGGCCGGGCGTCTATCGCATGATCGGCGAGGACGCCGAGGTGCTCTATGTCGGCAAGGCGCGCTCGCTGAAAAAGCGGGTCATCCAGTACGCCCAGGGCCGCTTCCACACCCAGCGCATCGCCAACATGGTCGACCTCACCCGGTCGATGGAGTTCATCACCACCCGGACGGAGACCGACGCGCTCCTCCTGGAAATCAACCTGATCAAGCAGCTGAAACCGCGCTTCAACGTGCTGCTGCGCGACGACAAGTCCTTCCCCGAGATCGTCATCCGGCGCGAGCACGCCGCCGCCCAGCTGCGCAAACATCGCGGGGCGCATTCGATCAAGGGCGACTACTTCGGCCCCTTCGCCAGCGCCGGCGCGGTCAACCGCACGCTGAACACCCTGCAAAAGGCCTTCCTGCTGCGGTCCTGCTCCGACAGCGTGTACGACAGCCGCACCCGGCCCTGCATGCTGCACCAGATCCGCCGTTGCGCCGCGCCCTGCACCGGCCTGATCAGCCTGCCGGATTACAACGCCCTGGTGGACGAGGCCGGCGACTTCCTGCGTGGCAAGTCGCGCGCCGTCATGGGCAAGATCGCCGGCGAGATGCAGGCGGCCTCCGATGCTATGGTGTTAGAGCGCGCCGCGCGCCTGCGCGTCCGTA